>JAFDEI010000339.1 GCA_019310425.1 Deltaproteobacteria bacterium
GAGCCGGGCGCCGCGCGCCGAGAACGCCCCAAGGAGCCCGTCCAGAGCGGCCTGCGCAGCGGCGTCTGGGCGCGCCCGTTCGAGCGCGCGAACATCGAGCTCGCTTACGCGGGCGTGAGCCTCGACCACTCCGACTGCCCCTACCTCGACCTGCTGACGTTCATCCTCGGGGGTTGCGACAGCAGCCGTCTGGTCCAGCACGTGAAGGAGCGCGACGGGCTCGCCGACCGCATCGACGCCGGCTCCTTCACGCCGCGCGACCCGGGGCTCACCTCCGTCTCGATCGAGACCGCAGTCGACCGCGCCGCAGCGTCGATCGAGGCCTCGGTGCGTGAGATCGAGCGCCTGCGCTCCGAACCGGTCTCCTCCGAGGAACTCGAGCGCGCGCGCCTCAACTTCCTCGCCAGCGAGCACTTCGAACGCGAGAGCATGACCGGCATCGCGTACAAGCTCGGCAGCTTCCAGGTCACCGGTGGCGACTACCGGACCGAGGCCCGCTACCTCGACGCAATCCGGCACGCGACCGCGAGCGACCTGCACCGTGCCGCGCAGGAATACCTGCGACCCGAGCGGCTGACCGTCGGCGCGGTCGTTTCAGATGCGACGGCTGATTCACTCGCCAGCAGCGACATCGAAGCGGCCGTGCGGCAAGGCGTCGCGAGCAACGCCCGGGTGTTCTCGGCACCGCGTGCGACCACGACCCGCAGCGACATCCACAGTTACGATCTCGGCGACGGTGCCGCGCTGCACGTGATCCCGCGCCGCGAGGTGCCCGTGGTGGCCGGGCGCGCGGCGTTCATGGGCGGGTTGCTGTCGGAAAACGCCAAGAACTCGGGGCTCACGCATTTCCTGATCGCGATGTGGCTGCGCGGAACCCGCAGCCACTCGTCCGCGGACTTCGCGCGGGCCTCCGAGAACGTCGCCGCCGAAGTCGACGGCTTCTGTGGGCGCAACAGCTTCGGCGCGACCTTCGAAACACCCGTCGAGGCACTCGAACCCGCGCTCGAGCTGTTTTCCGAAGTGCTGCTCGAGCCCGCCTTCGACGCCGACGAATTCGAACGCGAGCGCGGCGACACGCTCGCCGCCATCGAACGCCGCGAGGACCGCCTCGGCCAGAAGGCCTTCCTGCTGTTCGCCGAGACCCACTACGCACAGCACCCCTACCGGCAGTCGCTGCTCGGCAACCTCGACTGCGTCGAGTCGTTCGACGCGGCACAGGTCGCCGCGCACCATCAGCAGCTGGTGCGCGCTCCCAACCTTTCGCTCGCGATCGCGGGCGACGTCGACCCCGACGAGATCGCGGTGCGGCTGTCCGCACACCTGGGCAGCCTGCCGGGCGGCGGCGGCGAACCCCCCGCGCCGCCGATCGAGCCGCCGCCGCGCGAGATCCGCGAGGCCGAGCTTCGCAAGGACCGCGCGCAGGCACACCTGGTGATCGGCTTCCGCGGCCTGACTGTGTACGACGACGAACGCTTCCACCTCGAAGTGCTGTCGCAGCTGCTCGCGGGCCAGGGCGGCCGGCTGTTCCTCGACCTGCGCGACCGGCAGGGCCTCGCCTACTCGGTCAGCGCGGTGAACGTCGAAGGCGTGGCACCCGGCTACTTCGCCGTCTACATCGCCACCGCACCCGAAAAGCTCGACGCCGCACGGGCCGGCCTACTGACCGAGCTCGACAAGATCATCCAATCCCCCGTGAGCCCCGACGAGCTCGACCGCGCCAAGCGCTACCTGATCGGCAACCACGCCATCGCCCAGCAGCGCAACGCCGTGCAGGCCGCCCACGCGGCACTCGACGGCCGCTATGGCCTCGGCCCTGACGCCATGCGCCACTACCCGGAGCGCATCGCCGAAATCGACGCGGACGACCTGCTGCGCAGCGCGCAACGCGTGATCGACCTGGACGCCTACACGCTCGCGGTGGTTCGTCCCTGAGCGGTGGGGGCGTTCGCGATACGGTAGGCGGGGGTGGGGCGGTCGTTTCACCCCTTCCGCGTCAGTTGGGGGTGGTTTAGGGGCCGGCCGCTAGGCCGTCGCGGCGGGGGTCGCTGCCGCCGTAGTGCCAGCCGGTCTTGGGGTCGACCACGATGGCTTCGGCGGCGGACCAGTTGCGCTCGGAGATTTCGACCGTGTGACCGCGGCGTTCGAGGGCGCGGACCACGTCCTGGGGGATCGCGGGTTCGACGAAGAGCTTGTCGGGCACCCACTGCTGGTGGAAGCGCGGCGCCGACACCGCCTGCTGTACGTCCATGCCGTAGTCGATCACGTTCAGCAGCGTGAGCAGCACCGTCGAGATGATGCGCGGCCCGCCCGGGCTGCCCGTCACCATGAAGAGCTCGCCGTCCTTCGAGACCACCGTCGGCGTCATGCTCGAGAGCGGCCGTTTGCGGGGCGCGATCGCATTCGAGCCGCGGGTGTCGACCAGCCCGTAGACATTCGGCATATCGGGCGCCTTGGCGAAGTCGTCCATCTCGTTGTTCAAGATCACACCCGTGCCCGGCACCGTGATGCCCGAGCCGAACGGCGTGTTGATCGTCATGGTGATCCCGACCGCATTGCCCGCGGCGTCGGTGGTCGACAGATGGGTCGTGCCCGAATCATTCAGCGGCAGGCCCGG
>JAFDEI010000178.1 GCA_019310425.1 Deltaproteobacteria bacterium
CATCAGCGACTCGCTACTCTGATGCACCCCCCTCTCGTGTGAACTCGCGACGAGGAGCTGCGTGAACGACCGAGCTGTCCGTTGGGACTTTGTGGCGCTATCGGGGCTGGCCGTCGCCCTGCTCGCGGTCGCGATCCGGATGCGAAATCTGGGGTCGATCTTCCTGAGCGGCTTCCCGGTGCTGTTCGGCACCGACCCCTGGTACCACCTGCGCCGGATCGAACTCGCGCTGCACGGCGGCTTCGGGATTCCGCAGTTCGACGCGTATGTGAATTTTCCGAACGGTGCGCCGATCGACTGGCCGCCGGGCTTCGACGCGCTGATGGCGGCGGGCTCGCTTGCGCTTGCTCCGTTCATGCCTGCGGACTACGGACTCGTCGGCACGCTCGCGGTGATGGTGCCCCTCCTCGGCGCCCTGACGCCGCTGCTCGCGATGGCGCTTGCGTGGCGGCTGTACGGGCCGCGCGCGGGACTCTGGGCGGGTCTGCTGCTGGCGCTCACGAACGCGATGGTGAGCTACAGCAGCGTTGGGCGCGTCGATCATCACGTGGTCGAGCCGCTCTGGTTGGTGGTGCTGCTTGCGGCCTACAGTTGGAGCAGCGCGGCGCGTGGCGATGGATTCCGATTGCTCGTCACGGGTGCGGCTATCGGCCTTGCGCCGGGCTTCTGGCCCGGAGCCATAATCTTCTCGCTGCCGCTGTTTCTGGCGTGGCTCACCCTGGGGCGCCGCGATCCCCGCGCCTGGCGTGACGGCGCGATCGCGTTCGCGAGCGCCGCCGTGTTTGCGGCCGTTCTGTCTGCATCGAGCCGCTGGGCCTGGGCTGGGAGTTTCGACTACTACGCGCTGTCGCTGTTTCAGCCCGCGGTCTTCCTCGCCTTCTCGCTGTTGCTGCTTGCGTTGCGAGCGTTGCCGTTGCGCGTCGCCGCGGTCGGGCTCGCAGTGTTCGCCCTCATCGGATTCGCCCTCGAAATCCCGCGCACTGCACTGCTACGCGCATTCGCGTACCTGTTCACCAGCGAATCGCAGATCAGCACGGTGTTCGAATCGACGCCGCTGCTCGAGATGGGGCCGGGCTTCGCGATCGAGTGGTTGTCGCCGTGGATCCTCGCATGGCCGCTCGTCGCCTTCTTCGCGTTTCGTACGGCCGACCGGCCGGGCCGCGTTTGCGTCGCCTGGGCGCTGTTGCTGATGAGCGTGCTCGCACTGCTCCAGCTGCGTTTCGCGCCGCTGTTCGCCGTTCCGTTTGCGATTGCGCTCGCGGGCGGGCTCGACGGCGCGGTCGAGCGAATCGGCAAGGGGTTCGCGGTCTCAGCCGCCGCCACCGTGGTGTTGCTCGCGACACTGTGGCCGACCGTTGCGCCATCTCTGGCTCCGCAATCCGTGGCACTCCCACAGCTTGCGCGCTCGCTCGACGCCTTGCTGTGGCTGCGCGATGTGCCGCCCGCGACGAGCCATTACCTCGATCCGACCGAGCAGCCCGAATACGGAGTTCTCTCCGCCTGGGGCTGGGGGCATTGGATCACCGCGATCGCACACAAGCCGGGCGTCGCGAGTCCGCTCGGGCAGTCCGACGCGAATCTCGATGGGGTGCGGAACGCGGCACGGGTACTGCTCGCGAAGACGGAGCGCGAAGGTGCTGCGGTCGCGGAGTCGCTCGGGGTCCGGTTCCTCTTCCTGACACCGCTGTTCCGTGGGCTCGAGGGAATGGTGCTGCAACTCGGTCACGATTTCGGCGCCTACGCGACGATGAACGCGGACGGTACGCGTACGCTGGAGTCCGCATACCTCGAATCGCTGCACTCGCAGCTCTTTCTTCCGATGGACGAACTGCCCGCGAGCGAGCGCTTCCGCCTGGTCTACGAGGGCCAGGCCGGGCACCCATTCCTCGAGCGCGAGCGCCCGTACGTGAAGATCTTCCAACTGGTACCGGGCGCGACGCTCGCGGGCCGCTGCTCCGCGGTCGCGGTCGCGGTCGAAGCGACCGTCGCGACCAACACCGGCCGAACGCTCCTGTACACGCGGCGGGCTGAGCCCGATGCAGATGGCGCGTTCGAGCTGCGCATTCCGTACGCGGGCGAGCCGATCCCGGCCGGCACCTCGGGCCAGGGGCCACTGCGCGTGCGCTGTGGAGCGCTGGTCTCGGAGGTGACGCTCTCGCACGCCGAGGTCGAGAACGGCGCATGGATCGAGGTCACGTTCCAGACACCGCAGGGCTGAATCCGAGCCCGGCTTGCTTCGACCCGGGACAACCGGAAGACTGAAGGTCCCCCGATCCCGCCGGCACCGGCGTGCACGGTGCGCGTGAGAATTCCATGATTTCGTTTCTCGTAGGTATCTCGATTGCCGCCCTGCTCACGTCGTTGTTCGCGTTCCGCTTCGATGCGGGCCGCGAGCGGTGGTTGCTCGCATTCTATTTCACGCTCTTCCTCGTGATCGAGTGGACCGCATCGCGCTTCTTCCTGCCCGCGGACGCGTTCGGAATCGAGGTCGCCGCAGTCTGCTTTGGTCTCGCGATCCTGTTTGCCATGGCGACTTCGTATCGCCAACGGAAGGAAGCCGAGATGCACGGCTCGGAGCCGGAAGAGGGTTCGAGCGGGGCGGGGCGGCGGCATGGATGAATTGACCTCGCTGGAACTTACAACGCTCCGCACCGCGTTGGACGCACTGGAGGCCGACCTGCGCGTCCAGCTCTCGTCGTCCGAGGAGGGCGCGCGGCCCGTCGACCTCGATGAGCCGATCGGGCGACTGTCGCGCATGGAGGCGATGCAGCAGCAGAGCATGACTCAGGCGAATCGCCGCGCCGCGCAGCGGCGGCTGCAGCAGGTCGAGGCCGCGAAGACGCGCATCGACCGCGAGTGCGTCCGGAAGCGCCGTTGTGTATCGGCTGCCAGGGTCTGCGCGAGCAGCGCTGAGATCGGGAAGCCGCCGTGGACGTGATTCTGATCCGCACCGAGGGCCGCGCCGGAAAGGCCGAGATCGAGGTCGACGGTCATCCGCTGACCGTCGTCGACGGGATCAGTGCGGTCGCTGCGCCGGCCGTCCCGGGCCCGGTGCGCGATCCGGCTTTCGAAGCGGTGGTGGTCGAGCCGGACTCCTGGGAGCGCGCGATCGCGGCCAACCCCGAGCGATTGAAGCGGCTCGAACCGCTATGGGGCTGGCGCTATCGCGGTTACGGCGAGATCGTCGCGGTCGATCCGGTCTGCGCCGACCTCGGGCCGCTGGTGCTCGGCCTCGGCCTGCGGGCCGACACGCCCGAGAGGCTCGGCGCATTCGTCGCGATCGCGATCGATCGAATTACCTTGTCGAGCCGACGAATCAGTTGATCGATCGGATCGAAATCGAGTCCGAGCCCTTCGGCAGCTCGATCAGCAGTCCGTCTTCGCCGAGGGTCCAGCCTTCCTTCCGCACGTTCGCGACACCGCGTACGTAAACGGGTTCGAGCAACTTGGTTGGGGGTGGCGGCGTGAGGTGGTTGAAGACGAGCAGCCCGACCCCGGCTTGGTTCGCGATCTTCGCAGCGTCGACCGGGCTGGTGTGATAATCGGGAATGTCGCGCATGATCTTCGCGGTCCGTGGGCGGTCGTTCGCCATGGCCGCTGCGCCGATCTTCGCCACCAGGTGGTTTGCCTGGGCCTCGTGCACCAACACGTCCACCCCCTGCGATACCACGGTCAGGGTCGGTGAGGCGACCGTGTCGCCGCTGACGACGACCGACCGCCCCGCGAAGTCGAAGCGGTAGCCGACCGCTGGTCGCACCGGTCGGTGGTCGACCGGAAACATCGTAATCGTGAGTCCCGCTTCTTCGAGGATGACCGTCGGTGCGGCAGCGCCCTCTGAATTCGGGAGTGGCTGCATTCGGCTCGTCTCGGGGGGCAACAGCTCGGTGCCGTGGTGGTCGACGCGGTAAGCGGTGTCGAGCGCGTAGGCTTCTTCGAAGCCGGCCACGACTCGTTCGACCCCCGGCGGGCCGAATACGCGCAGCGTCGCGTCGCGCCCGTCGATCCAGGTCATCAGGTTGAATTCTCCGAGTTCGCCCATGTGGTCGGAGTGGAAGTGCGTGAGCAGCACGGCACCGATGCGGCGTCCGGGGATGCGCCATAGCGCGAGGTTGTTCCAGGCTCCGGGCCCCGTGTCGACCACCCAGAACTTGCCTGCGGCGAAGACCGCGACACAAGCCTTGGCGCGGTCCGGGCTGGGCAGCGGCGATGAGGTGCCGCAGAGCAGCACCCGCAGTGCGTCGTCGGCGAACAGGGCATCGCTGTCGGCGAGCTGCCCGAGCATACGTTCGATCCCGCGGTCGACGACTCGGTCCTGCACGGCCGGCAGCCGCAGGGCGGTGATCGCAATCGCCGTGATGGCGAGTACCAGACCCGGAAACCACACGAATAATCTCTTCATCACCACCTCCGTTTCGCGACCGAAGACACTAGTCGGATGCGGCGTAGAGTGCCAAACTCACCAGTGCGTACGAGAATTTGGTGGATCGCGCACGGGTGGGGGAAGATCGATGGAGTCTTTGCTGCGAAACTGGGGTGAGGTTCTGAGCACTCAGAACCTGTCGCCCGAAAAGCGGATGGACGGTGTGTCGCGCTGGCTGTTGATCACACGGGCCAGCGTGTTTCCGATGACTCTCTCGTCGGCTGCGATCGGCGGTCTGCTCGCCGCCGCGGCCCCCGACGTCAACTGGCTCTACTTCACGATGGCGCTGTTCGGGCTCGTGCTCGCGCACGCCGCGAACAACATGATCAACGACTACTTCGACCTCGAGAGCGGCGTCGATACCGACGAGTACATTCGGACGCAGTACGCGCCGCACCCGGTCATCTCCGGCCTGATCTCCAAGTCCGGACTGATTCTCGCGATTGCGATCGTCAATCTGCTCGACCTCGCCATCCTGCTGTATCTCACCGAAGCGCGCGGCTGGGGCGTCGCCGCATTCGCACTGCTGGGCTTGTGCATCAGCGTCGGCTATGTGGCGCCGCCGGTTCAGCTCAAGCACCGTGGCCTCGGCGAACCGGGTGTCGCTCTGGTGTGGGGGCCGCTCATGATCGGCGGCACCTACTACGCGACCGCCGGGACCCTTCCTCCCTGGGTGCTCGTGGCGAGCTTGCCGTATGCGATTCTCGTGACCACAGTGCTGATCGGCAAGCACGTCGACAAGTTCGAAGCCGATTCGGCGAAGGGCATCCACACCCTGCCCGTGCTGCTGGGTCGGGAACGATCGCTGTTCCTGAATCAGCTGCTGATGGCCAGCTACTTCGTCATGGTGCTGTCGTTGGTGATGGTCGGCACTCTCGGGATCTGGACGCTGCTTACGTTCGCGGCCATTCCGCGGGCGTGGGAGGTGGTCCGGGTCTACAACCGGCCTCGCCCCGAATCCCCACCCGCCAACTACCCGATCTGGCCGCTGTGGTACGTCGCCTGGGCGTTCATGCTCACGCGGCGCGCGGGCGCCCTGTTCGTGCTCGGGTTGCTGCTCGACGTGATCTACCCCATCCACTGGTAGGCATCGCACAGCGCTTCACGGCCATCCCGAGCGCGACTCAGCTCTCGAGCAGGACGTGCTCGATGGCCTCGATCGCGCCGCCCTCGGCATTGCTCTTCACGATGACGTTCGCGGCGGCCCGGGCGGCCTCGGCTGCATTCCCCATTGCAATGCCGAGCCCGGCCTCGCGGATCATCTCCGCATCGTTGGTGTCGTCGCCCACCACGGCGATCTCCTCGGGGGTGATGCCTTCACGAGCGGCGATCTCACGCAGCGCTCCCCACTTTCCGGAATTCGGAGAGATGAATTCCAGGATATGGCCGCGATAGCCCTTGTTCATGAGCAGGTGCGAAAGTACGCGGTCGCCGAGAAATGAATGCACGTACTCGCGCAACGGCTCGAGCGACTGCGCTTCCGCCATCGTGTTGATCATGATGACGTCGTCGCGAGCGGTCGCGGCCAGGTCGTCGACGATGCGTGTGAACTCGGGATTGTCGTCGAGGTACTCGTTCTGGAATTCGTGGGTGAGGTCGCGCCGCTCGGTGAGGATGTCCGTTCGTTCGTGATAGCTGTCGACGTAGACCATCGGCGGGCCATGTCCGCGCAACAAGGCCACCAGTTCGCTGAAGATTTCGCTCGGCAGGTAGTTGTCGAGCTGGGTTTCACCGCTCTCGATATCTTTCACGAGGGCGCCATTATGGACCACGATCGAGCCGCTGAGAGAGAGTTCCGTCGCCACCGGGAGTGCGGTACGGAAACGCCGCCCGGTGCACAGCACGACGCGCAAACCGCGTCGGCTCGCGGTCGCGACCGCGCGGCTGACGCCGCTCGAGAGCTTGCCGTACGGGTCGAGCAGGGTTCCGTCGATGTCGAGGCCGATCAGCCGCACGCGCATGCTTTTGCTCTCACTCCGCTACGGAGTGTGCCGCGCGGCGGGTCCAACGACCAGTTGCGACCCAGATCCCGGTACTGATCGTGAGCACGCCGCTGCTCACGAGCTGGGCGATCCAGATGCCGGTTTCGGCAAGATCGGTGTGGCGCGCGAGGTACCACGCCAGCGGCAGTGTGACCAGGAATGACGTTCCGAGCGAGAGCGCCATCGGGACCACGAAATCGCCGGCCCCCTGGAGCGAGCGCATGAAGACGAAGTAGAACGCCCACAACAGCACGCTCAAGGAGAGCCACCAGAGGTACTCACTGCCGATTCGGATCACCTCCGGGTCGCTGCTGAAGAATTCGAGGATCTCGACTCGGAAGAACATGAAGGCGGCCGAGAAGCAGAACATGATCGTCGCGTGGACCACAAGTCCCGTTCCCATCGCACGCCAGGCCCGGTTTACATCGCCGGCTCCGAGGGCTTGCCCGACGATCGTCGCGCAGGCACCGGCCAGCGGAAAACACACCATCGGCGCGATCATCCCCAGGCGCAGACCGATGGCGTAGGCGGCCTGCACCGATTCGCCGAAGTCGCCCGCGATGCGGAGGAATGCGAAGGTCGTGACGACGCCGCCGACCATTTGGAGTGCGGGTGGCCATGAAAGCCGGATGATCTGTTTCATTACCCGGGTGTCGGGCAACATGTGACGGCGGCGCAGGTGCACGCGCGCACGCCCACTGAACAGCACCGCGAGGCCCAGCAGCATCGCGCTGATCTGGCCGATCGCGACGCCGATCGCGACTCCCCGGACACCGAGTTCGGGTGCGCCGAGGTTGCCGAAGATCAATACCCACTCCGCAACCAGCGCGATCGCGGTCTGGAACAACATCACGAACAGAGGCATGGTGGTGTCGCCCGCACCGCTCATGATCGACCCGAAGAAGAGCGTGCCCACGACACCGAAATTGAGCAGGAAGACGAGCCGCAGGTAGGGAACGCCGTATTCGTAGAATGCGGGTTCGGGCCCCGGCAGCGAGAAGAGGAACTCGGGAAACAACCCGCCGAAGAACATCAGGACCGCCGAGACGGAGAAGCCGAGCGAAATGGCCTGGCCGGCGATGTGCTCGGCACGCTCGATGTTGCCTGAGCCGACCGAACCCGCGATGAGCGCCTGGGTGCCGAAGCTCGCGCCCATCAGGAGCATGAAGAATGTCTGGCGTAGCGTCTGGTTGACGATCACCACTGACGCCATCGGCGCCTCGCCGAGCCGGCTGATGAAGGTCAGCTCGGTGATCTGGAACGCGACCCCGGCCAGGCTGGTCGCGAGACTCGGCAATGCGAGCACGAGCAGCGAGATTGCAAGGCTGCCGCGGGTGTGGTCGCGATTGCGCCAGTCGATCTTCGCCCGCGTTTCGAGCGCAGGGTCTTCATCAGTCATTGAATGCCGGGGCCGTTCTTGTCGGGGCTGTGCGCGCCCCCGTATTCTCGAGGGAACGCGATGGGTCGTGCGTCGAGAGGCGAGAGAGTGCGCCGTCTGCGGGCCTCTCGCCAGCGGCGTTGCGATCTGCGAAGTTCTCGCGCTTGTGCGGCCGTGGGTAGTAGAGTTGGCCCGTCTTGCGGAACGCGTTCTTCAACGGCCACGGCCTAGCCCGCATTATTCATGAAGGTCCTGCTGCGAACGCTTGCTTGAGACGCGGCCGTGTCGGTCGACGTTCAACGCCAGGCGAAGAGCGGCTGCTCGTACTCGGCGACGCGCGTGTTCCGTCCCCACATTGCCACCTCGCGCAGCTGGAACAGGATCGCCGCGGTGGGGGCGTGAATGTTGGCTCCGAGTAGCCGAATCGAAATCAGCGGACGATCGCTCTCGGGAATGTGGTGCAGGTGCGGGACGTCGGGCCGGTCGAGCTCCGACAGCGGTACGCGATAGACGTTCGCTACTTCTTCCGGGTTCGCGACGAGTTCGGCTTCGGCCCCTGCCCAGACCACGACCGGGGTGATGACGTAGCCCGAGCGTGTTGGGAAATCATCGAGTCGGCCGAGCACGCTCGTCGATTCGAGGCATAGGCCGACCTCCTCGTCGAGCTCTCGCAGGGCAGCCTGTTCGGCTGTCTCACCCGCGTCGAGTCGACCGCCTGGAATGGCCCACTGGCCACCGTGCGCGCGGAGGCCCGCCGCGCGGCGCGTGAGCACGAAACAGGCCGCGCCGTCATCGTCGGCGATGAGTGCGATCGCAACTGCGGCGGCGCGCAGCCCGTCGTCGACGTGTGCGCGGACCTCGAAGCGGTCGAGGTTCCGCTGCACGTGCGCGTGCAGCGGATCGTCGTAGCGGTCGGTGCGGTGGGTCATCGCCACCGGAGGATACCCGAAGCGGCCGGTTGGTATCCGCGCGCGCTCGAACTCCACGTGGCCGAATGCATGCAGCTATGCGTCCCCGAGGAAACCCTCGATCGCATCGGCGATACGGATCGCTGCATCGCCACGACCGAACGGGTTGTCGATTTCGCGAACCGTCCGGATCCAGGTGTCGTCGGCGTACAGCGCATCCAGCATCCCCGCGAGGCGTTCGGGTCGGCCGCCGACCAGCCGAGCGACGCCGGCCTCGATGGCCTCCGGACGCTCGGTGTTTTCGCGCAGCACCAGCAGCGCCTTGCCGAGCGACGGCGCCTCTTCCTGGATGCCACCCGAATCCGAGACGACGAGCCACGCACGCGAAAGCAGCTGGACGAATTCGTCGTATGCGAGCGGTTCGAGCAGATGGATGCGAGAGACCCCGCCGAGTATCGCCCGAGTCGGCTCGCTCACGTTCGGATTCGGATGAACGGGGAACGCGAGCGTGACGTCTTCGTGCGCCTCGACGAAGCGGCGCAGCACTTCGAGGTTTCCGGACATCACCTCGCCGAAGCTCTCGCGCCGATGAGTCGTCAGTACGATCAGCCGTCCGGTCGAGAGCGGTGCGATGCACTCCTCGAATGACTTGTTTCGCACTCCTGCATCGCGTGTTGCGTGCAGCGCATCGACGACCGGATTGCCGGTGAGGACAATGCTCGTTTCCGGGACTCCTTCGCTTCGGAGCGTCGCGACGTTGTGCGAAGTCGCGGCGAAGTGATAGCGCGCGAGGCGGGTGATGAGTGTCCGGTTCATCTCCTCAGGGAATGGGTTCCGCGGTTCGCCGGTTCGCAGCCCCGCCTCGACGTGCCCGACATCGAGGCCCCGATGGTAGGCCGCCAGAGCGCCCGCCATCGCCGTGGTGGTGTCGCCCTGGACGAGTACGAGGTCGGGGCGCTCCTGTGCGAGCAGTGGGTCGAGGGCGAGAAGGACCCGCGCCGTGACCTCCGATGGGCTCTGGTCCGGCTGCATCACGGCGAGGTCGGCGTCGATCCGGATTCCGAAGTGTTGCGCGAACGGGTGCAGGAGTTCAACGTGCTGCGACGAGGCAATGTTGCGGGTCTCGAAGCGGTCGGGGCGTCGTTCGAACTCGGCGATCACCGGTGCGAGCTTGATTACTTCCGGTCGTGTGCCGAAGATCGTGAGTATGCGCTTCATTGCGAGTCAGTTTGCGAAGTACAACGCGATGACCGCGAAGGCGGCGAACAGGACACCGCAGGCCTGGATCGGGCGATCGCGCAGGAGTACTTCTTCGGGCTTGTCGCCCATGTCGGTCGTTTCGGTCAGGTGGTGGTAGCGGAAGATTCCGAAGACCACGATCGGGAACGTGAGCATCAGCAGGCGCGAATCAGTCGCGTGGGCGCGCTGGAAGTCGAGCACATAGAGCCCATAGCTGATCATTGCCGCGGACATCGTTACGGCGGTAAAGGTGTTGAGCGACGTTTCGGTGTAGCGAGCGAGTACCGGTCGCACGCTCTCCGCATCTTCCTTCAGGGAAATGAGTTCGGATTTGCGCTTCGATACCGCGAGGAAGAGCGCGAGGAAGGCGGTGCATAGGATGAACCAGTCAGAGATCGGTACATCGATCGCGAGTGCACCGGCAATCGCGCGGATTACGAAGCCGAATGCGATCATCAACACGTCGAGGATCACCACGTTCTTGCCGATCAAGGAATAGAAGTGGGTCGAGGCGAGGTAGGCCACCGTCGCAACGCCGAATGCGGGCGCGACCTTGAACGCGATGCCGAGCGCCGCCACGGTGAGCACGAAGGCGAGCGCAGCGGCATTTCCGGGTGAGACATCGCCTGAGGCGACCGGGCGGTTTCGCTTGACTGGGTGGCGGCGGTCGCGATCGACATCGAGCAGGTCGTTGACGACATAGGCGGACGACGAAGCCAGGCAGAAGGTGGCGAATCCGAGACACGCCAAGATGACCGAATCCGCGTCGAAGAACTTGTTCGCGAAGATCAGCGCGGCGAACAGCAGCAAGTTCTTGGTCCACTGGCGGGGCCGCATCAACCGGAACATCGCTGAATTCTAGCTCGGATCGGTCGGCTTGCTCATCTTTCGGATGTATGCTGTAGCCGGTCGTGCGATCTTCGCGTTGCCCGAATTCCCGCTAGCCAAGAGAGAACCATGGATCACCCCAAGGCGATTCGCCCCGAGGAGCATGCCGTCTTCAATGAGAAGAAGATGGGCAAGTCGACCCTCTTTCGATCCAATCGCGTAATGGTCGGAGTCAATGCGTTCGAACCCGGTCAGGAGCACCCCCTACACGCCCATGTGGAGATGGACAAGGTCTACCACGTGGTGGCGGGCAGCGGCGTCTTTCTGCTCGAGAACGAGGAGATCGCGATGGAGCCCGGGGTGATGCTGGTGGCACCCGAGGGAGTCCCGCACGGAATTCGCAACACAGTCCCGCACGGAATTCGCAACACGGGATCCGAGCGCCTGGTCGTGATCGCCATCCTCACCCCCGCACCGGGCTAGTCCAGACCCTCGACCAGCCACGCGGACTGTGTAATGCCTGTTTCGTTCCAACTGAAGCGGATCGGGACTCCACCGATCCTTCCCATCCCCTGCCGCAATGCTACTAGTAGTGAGGCGACACTCTGGAGGCGTATGCCTTTGACGACGCGGGATCCAACGTCGACCGCTTTGATCGCCAGGAGTCGTGGCGAGAGCAGATCGTCGCCGCTGTA
>JAFDEI010000340.1 GCA_019310425.1 Deltaproteobacteria bacterium
ACCTGAGGATCTGACCATGCCCGACCATTATCCCCTGTTGGTTCCGGGCGCAGCGGCTCCGGGCAAGCCGATGGAAGTCGACGCGCCGTGGGACGGCAGAGTCATCGCGACGGTCGACACTGCGGGGGCGGACGTCGTGGACCAGGCACTCGCGACCGCGCACGCGCTCTACCGCGACCGCGACGCCTGGATCCCCCAGCCCGAGCGCATCGGGATCCTGCAGCGCGCGGCCGCAATCATGCAGGAGCGCCGCGAGCAGCTGGCCACCGAGTCGGCGCGCGAGGGAGGCAAGCCCCTGGTCGACTCCCTGGTCGAGGTCGACCGCGCGATCGACGGCGTGCAGGGTTGCATCGATGCGCTGCGCGGTCAGGCGGGGCACGGCATCCCGATGAATCTCAACGCTGCTTCCGCCCACCGGATCGCCTTCACCCGACACGAGCCGATCGGCGTCGTGTTGGCCTTCAGCGCGTTCAACCACCCAGTGAACCTGATCGTCCACCAGGTCTTCCCCGGCATCGCCGCGGGCTGCCCCGTGATCGTCAAGCCCGCCGAGGCCACACCGCTCTCCTGCATGCGTCTCGTGGGGATTCTGCACGAAGCAGGCCTGCCGAAGGAATGGTGCCAGGCCCTGTTGACCTCCGATCGGGACGTCTCCGGCAAGTTGGTGAGCGACCCGCGGGTCGCCTTCTTCAGCTTCATCGGCAGTGGCCGCGTGGGCTGGATGCTGCGTTCGCAGCTCGCGCCCGGCGCGCGCTGCTCGCTCGAGCACGGCGGGGCGGCGCCGGTGCTGATCGCTCCCGATGCAGACCTGGACGACGCCATTCCCCTCCTCACGAAGGGGGGCTTCTACCACTCGGGGCAGGTCTGCGTGTCGGTGCAGCGCGTGTTCGTGCACTCGAGCCTGACGTCTTCGCTCGCCGAAGGTCTGGCGCAGAGCGCTTCCGCTCTGCGCGTGGGCGACCCGACACTATCCGACGTCGATGTGGGCCCACTCATCCGCCCGGCCGAGGTGACGCGCATCGGCGAGTGGGTCGACGAGGCCCGCGTGAGCGGCGCCGAGGTACTGTGCGGCGGTGAGCCGATCTCGGAACGTGCCTACCAGCCCACGGTCCTGTTGAATCCCGGCGACGACTGCAAGGTGAGCACCGCCGAGATCTTCGGCCCCGTCGTCTGCATCTACAGCTACGACGACATGGACGACGCGATCGCGCGCGCCAACGCGCTGCCGTACTCCTTTCAGGCCGCGGTCTTCACCCGCGCGATCGAGACCGCGCTGCGTGCCACCAGCCGGCTCGATGCGGCGACCGTGATGGTGAACGATCACACCGCCTTCCGGGTCGACTGGATGCCGTTCGCGGGACTGCGCGAGTCGGGTCACGGCATCGGAGGCATCCCGCACACCTTTCGCGACATGCAGGTGGAGAAGCTCACCGTCATTCGCTCGCTGGAGATTTCGTGAAGGGATACAGCTAGCGCCTCACGGGTGTGAGCCAAGACGCCAGCGACGCCACAACACCGCCGCCGCGGCCAGGGGATAGCCGACCAGCATATAGACGCCCGCGAAGAACGAGAGGTCTACCCTGCCGAGCCCCGAAATTCCCACGATCACTGCCACCGCGACGTTGCGGGCCGAGAACTCGATCAGGAAAGCAAAGCGGTCCTCCGAAGGCAGCCGCAGGGCGCGGGCCGTTCCCCAGCCAATCGCCATCGCGGACACGGTCCAGATCGTCGCCGCGATCAGGGCCCGCCCGCTTCCCCCGAAGTGGGTCTGCTCCTCAGGCGTGACCGCGATCAAGACTGCGACGACGATTGCGATCAGCAGTGCGGTGAAGCGTTGGAGGTGGGGAGCCAGCCGCCGGGCCTCGGCGGGAAATCGGATTCGCACCAGCATTCCGAACGTGATCGGAAGCAGTAGCGTGAGCGCGAGCTGGCCGACCAGCAGACCCACCGGAATTTCGACCGTCAGCGACTCGTCGAGGAAGAACCGAACGGCGAGGGATGAGAACATCGGCAGAGTCACCACCGCGAACACCGATGCTGTAGCGGTGAGGGTGACCGAGAGTGCTGTGTTGGCTCGAGCCACTGCGGTGAAGATATTCGAGATGCCCGCTCCCGGCGCCACGGCGACCAGGATGGCGCCGGCTCCGAACACCGGATTCACACCGACCGCGTCGACCACCAGCCAGGTCATCAACGGCAGCAGGATCCACTGGGCCAGGGTGCCGCCGACAATGGCTCGGGGCGATTGCAGGACGCGCCGAAAATCGGCCGGGGAAAGTTCGAGGCCGACGAGCAGCATCAGCAGGAACAGGACGACCGATCCGGCGAACTCAGCGAATTCCATCGGAGTGTGAGGCTAGCCGAAAGCACCGCGTGCAACGCCCGCCGTCGGAAGCGATGGTACATTCTCGATCCGAGCAAGGAGGAGAATCATGGCGATCGACTACGGCCCGCTGACGGGTCTGATCGGAAACTGGAAGGGCGACAAGGGCATGGACGTCGCGCCCGAGCCCGACGGCAGCGAGGAGAGCCCCTACTGGGAGACCATCGACTTCGACGCCATCGGTGACGTGACCA
>JAFDEI010000179.1 GCA_019310425.1 Deltaproteobacteria bacterium
GCCCGAGCACGGGGCCGACCGAACGTTTGTAGTCGTACTCGAGGGCGTGGGGTGCCGAGAGTATTTCTGTCGACTGGGCATCCGTCATGCGTGTCTCCGAACCAGTAGTTCCAGGTCGGGGACTCTAGAACACGTTCTAATGGCGATCCACATTCTCGTGGACCTATCTTCACGCAACGACTGCTCAGCGACCCGGGTTCGGATTCGCTGCAGGAGCTGCGTGGCAGCCGTTGCCCGAAGTTACACCAGGCATCACTGCTCGACGCTTGGCACGCACGTCGACTGGTGCCGTTCGCGTCCCCAGCAGGGCGTTGATAGCCTTTCCATCATGTGGTTTCGCAGCACGCGGTCGGTCGTCATGCCTCTCGCAGTTCTCGTCTCGGCCGTCGCGTTGGGATGTGGCCGACCGACATCCGACCAGCCGAACGTGCTCGTCGTTGTCGTCGATACGCTCCGCGCGGACCACCTGCCCTTCTACGGCGGCGAAGCGAAGAACGCGCCATTCTTGAACGAGTGGGCGGCGCGCTCCATTGTCTTTGAGCGCGCATGGTCGACTTCTTCGTGGACGGCGCCCGCGGTGGCCTCGCTCTTCACGGGCGTCTACCCCTTCCAACACGGCGTTCACCTGGGGTTGAAGGCCTTCGAGTTTCTGAGCCGTGGCGGCGGCGAACTGGAGCTGGATCGCGTCCCTGATCCGCTGGAGACCCTGCCTGAACTCTTTCAGAGCAGCGGCTATCGCACATTCGGTTTGTCGGACAATCCCAACGTATCGGAGGCCCAGGGATTCGCAGCCGGCTTCGATCGCTTCGAGAGCTTCTCCTATGCGGGGGCGAATCGGGTGAACGCGGTGCTCGCTTCCTGGGAATCCGAGATCGCCGAGGCGGAGCCGTGGTTCGTCTATCTCCACTATATGGATCCACACCAGCCCTACCACGTGCGCCGGCCCTGGCACCGTCCGCCAACCGCGACCGACCGCTACAGCGTCGACGGCGCCGCCTACGACAGTGAGATCGGGTGGGTAGACGCCCACCTGCGCACGGCCTTCGAGCGGCTCGGCGTCGACGGGTCCACGCTCATCGTGTTTACCGCGGACCACGGTGAGGAGTTCGGGGAGCACGGGAGCAACAGCCACCGCTTCAAGCTCTACTCCGAGCTCACCCGCATCCCGCTCGTGCTGCATCACCCGGGCGTGGCGCCGCGCCGCGTACGCACCAACGTTTCGCTCGTGGATCTGCTGCCGACGCTGCGGTCGATTCTGGGCCTGCCGCCCTCGGAGCAGGATGCGGGGGTCGATCTGACGGCGTTCTACGCGAAAGCCGGCGAAGTTCCGATCGACCGCGTGCTCTTCGCCTCCCGCACGACGGGCATGGCCTGGAAGCGCTCCGTCATTCGCGGCCGCTACAAGCTGATCGAGACTCGGCCGGGTGGAACCGAGCTGTACGACCTCGACAGCGACCCGGGCGAGCGGAGGAACCTCGTCGACGAGCGCGGCGAGCTGTCCGAGGAGCTGCTCCGTTTCTCGCGTGACTTCCGGACCTCGGCGCCCAAGTGGGACGGGGTCCGGACGACGGTCGAACTCAGTCCCGAAGATCTCCGCCGTCTCGAAGAACTCGGATACGTCGACGAGGGTGGCTGACGGCTTGGAATCAAGAATTCGTCAGCACCTGGATCAATAGGCGGGTTCGGCGTCGCCCTCGGAGACCGGCCGGTCGGGAATCTCGATGATGCCGAGCGCGGGGAGCGCACGACTACGCTACGTGTATCGATCAGGCATTCCAGAGAGGTTGCATAATAGTTCTGTGAAGAACGCGGTCGATGCGCCGAATCGGGCCTGAAAGCCTGCTGTTGATTGCGGGTGTGGCGCTCTTCGCCGTCCTGCTCGGGAAGCATCTCTCCTACCCCGTGCTTTGGCAGGACGAGGCTGAGACCGCGATGTTCGCCACGCGAGTGATCGAGGTCGGTTACCCGAAGGTTCACGGCGATCGCAATGTCCTGTACGAATTCGGCTCGAACATCGCAGTCGGGGTGAAGGAGTCGACCGACGCATACATCGGCACCACCTGGGGCCATTTCTTCTACGCGGTTCCGGGTGTGCTCTGGGCGCGGACTGCGACGGACGTCCATCAAAAGACGCTGCGGGTGCGATTGCCGTTCGCGTTCGCCGGGGCGCTCGGGATCTTGGTCTGGGTGCTCGCGCTGCTGCCGACCTTCCGCGACCGACCGCGCCGAGCGCGCGTGTTCGCGGGCTTGTTCTTCCTGTCTGCGGCCGTTTCGATCTCACTGTTGCTGCACCTGCGGGAGGCGCGTTACTACCCGCTGCTGATCCTCGTGGTCGGTGCGATCGCGTGGGTGCACCTGCGGGTTCGCGTGTTCGGTGCGAAACGGGGAGCGGTCTGGGGCGTCTCGCTCGCGCTGCTGCTGACGGCCACGTTCCATATCTTCTTCGCGGCCTGGTTCTTCCTCACGGCACTCCTCGGCTTCGACGCTCTGGCTGCGAGCTGGCACGCTCGCGCCGACTCCGAGGAGCGGCGGCGTGCATGGATCGGCACCGCGCCGCTACTCGCGTCCGCGTTGTTGGTGGCTCCGGCTCTCGTGTTCTTCGAGACCTTCGCGATCGCAGCGTCGTTCCGCGAGCACCTCGGTTTCACGCTCGGCGGCTACATGGCCAACCTGGGCTATTTCGCGCGACACTTCTGGCGCTACGAGCTGCTCGCGCCCGCAATCTTCTGTCGGACGGCGGTGGTCGC
Organism: Deltaproteobacteria bacterium; assembly: GCA_019310425.1. Classification (GTDB taxonomy): domain Bacteria; phylum Myxococcota_A; class UBA9160; order UBA9160; family SMWR01; genus JAFDEI01. The sequence goes on from JAFDEI010000179.1 coordinate 2,748, forward strand.
CATCGCTTTCGTGGCCCGTGGCCGCGGCGTCGAACTCGGAGACGAGACAGCGCGCCGCACAGCGACGCAGCTCGCCGTGTTCATCGCGGGCTACGTCGCACTCACCTGCGTGAACCCACTCGTCTACGAGCGCTACTTCGTGATGTTGAGCCCCGCGGTGATCGGCCTGTTCCTGATCGACTCGTTCACGTTGGTCGACGCCGTCAGACGCCTCGCTCGCGGGCGCGCGAGATTCGCTGCGGGCGGAGCCATTGCCGCCATCGCGTTGCTGGTGGTGGCCACGAGCGGCTCGCGCGTCGAGGCTGTGCGCGGGCGGCTTCTCGAGATCTCGACACCGGTGCGCGGCCCGCTCGACTTTGCGATTGCACGCATTCTCGAGGAGGTCCCCGAGCCCGCCGAACTCGTGATCGCGACCAACTACGCGAATCACCCGTTCATGTTCTACCTCGGCAGTCACGTGATCGTCGGCACCAATTTGAACAACATCGTCGTGGAGCGCAGCCTGGTGCCCGATGTCGTCATTCCGCGTCGTCGCTGGCCGCGCGGCCGTTCCGAGTTGCGCGCATTCCTCGCCCGGGCCAACTACAGCAGCGAGCAGTTGCCGGTTCGCGATCTTCACTTCAACCAGATGCCGGCGCTCACGCGCTCGCCGTCGATTCCGGACGTGCACCGCTTCGAGACCGCTCTGCCGACCGACCGCGCGCCGGCCCTCGAAATCTTCTGGCTCGAACCGGCATCCTGAACCCTCCAGCGAGCTGCGGGGTCGGACGAAGGATGAGCAATTGGACACGGCCGAATCGCAGCGGTAGAAAGGCGGATGCAGTGGCGGAGAACGACCGGACGATTCGGGATTTCGGCGATCAATGGTCCCACTACGGTGGGAACGAGGGTTTCTACGGCTCGCTCGACCTGCTCCAGGACATGTTCGGGCCGCTGCTCGCGACGGACGAGTTGCGCGGTGCCCGCGTCGCGGACATCGGCAGCGGCACGGGCCGCATCGTTCGGATGCTCGCTGCTGCGGGTGCCGAGCACATCGTCGCGGTGGAGCCGTCGGTCGGAGTCGAGGTGCTGCGAGCGAATGTCCGAGATCTCGGCGACCGCGTCGAGGTCGTACACGCGACGGGTGAGGATGTGCCGGTGGATCGAGGCTTCGATTTCGTGGTTTCGATCGGAGTGATCCAGTTCATCGAAGACCCGCTGCCGACCCTTCAGGCCGCGTGTCGTGCGCTGCGTCCGGGTGGCCGGCTGCTGATCTGGGTCTACGGCAAGGAAGGCAACGAACTCTACGTGGGCTTCGTGAAGGTGGTCCGCGCGGTCACGACGCGCCTTCCGCATGCAGCACTCGCGCTGGTGTGCAGCGCGCTCAATCTGCTCGTCGACATCTATCTCTTTGCTTGCCGATGGCTGCCGCTTCCGATGCGTGCGTACATGCGGGGCACGCTCGCCAGGGTTTCGCGCGAACAGCGCAAGCTAACGATCTACGACCAGCTGAATCCAAGCTATGCCCGGTATTACCTGGGGCCGGAGGTGAAGGCGCTGCTAGAGCGGGCGGGCCTCAGCGACGTGCAGCTGCACCACCGGCGGGGCTACAGCTGGACTGCAATGGGAGTCCGGCCCGCGTGACGCGCGGCCGCAGTCTCTGTACCCGGGGATGTGATAGGCTCGAAAATCGGTGTCCATGACGCGTCCCGAAAACCCGCTGATATCGATCGTCGTGCCCGTTCTGGACGAAGAGGGCTGCATCGACGAACTCGTGCAGCGCATCGGTGAGGCGCTGTCGGGCCTGGTTGTTCGCCACGAGATCGTGTTCGTCGACGATGGCAGCCGGGATCGCACGCCCGAGAGGATCGCGGCACAGCACCGAGCGAATTCCGCGGTCAAATCGATCCGTTTTACGCGGTCTTTCGGACATCAGGCTGCCTTGATCGCCGGGCTCCATCACGCCAAGGGCGATGCGGTCGTGACGATGGACGGCGACCTCCAGCACCCGCCCGAGTTCCTGCCGAAGCTGATCGAAGCCTGGCGAGAGGGCACCGATGTCGTAAGTACCGTGCGGCACCAGACCGAGGCCGAGCCCGGCGGTCTCAAGGGCTCGGTGTCGAAGCTCTTCTATCGGCTGATGTCCAGCCTCACATCGGTTCGAGTTCGCCCCGCGGCAGCCGACTTTCGGTTGCTCGATCGGCGCGCTGTGGACGCGTTCAATTCTCTCGAAGAGCATTTCGTGTTCATGCGTGGGTTGGTGCCGTGGCTCGGGTTCTCCGAGGTCCACTTCGACTACGAAGTCGGGAAGCGTTTCGCGGGCGAGAGCAAGTACCGGCTGTGGCGGATGTTTCGTCTTGCTCTCGACGGAATCTTCTCGTTCTCGGTTGTCCCGCTTCGCGTGATCTCGATTCTCGGGCTGTTCACGACCGCGTTCGGCATCGTGTTCGGCATCTTTGCGTTGATCTCGTTCGCGACCGGGCGGGTCGACGGTGCCGGTTGGACGAGCGTGGTCGTATTGATCCTGATCTTCGGCGGAGTGCAGCTGCTATCGCTCGGGATCGTGAGCGAATACGTCGGCCGGACCTACGAGGAGGTCAAGCGTCGACCGCGCTATGTGATCGAATCGCTCTCTGGAATCGACTGAGATGCGTTGCGCGGTCTGCGGCGCAGGATCTCCGCGTCTGAAGCACCACGTGGCGGAGTCGGAGATCTTCCGCTGCGGGCGCTGCGGCCTCGAGTTCTGGAATCCCGCGCCGGGCTTTCGCGCGGAGGAGGTGTACGACGCCGCCTATTTCAGTGACGCGTCGGCCGGGCATGGTTACGATGACTACGCCGATCTCGAGTCCGTGCTGCGGCTGAACTTCGCCCGGCGACTGGCGCGGATTCCGCGACCGCCGCACGCCGGTCGCTTGCTCGACATCGGCGCAGCCTTCGGTTTTGCGGTGGCGGAGGCGCACTGCGCGGGTTGGGACGCAACCGGCATCGAGATCTCAGTCGCCGCTGCACGCCGAGCGGGCATCGCGGCGCCGGGCCGCGTGCTGGTCGCGAACGCGCTGCACACGCCTTTTGCAGCTGCCGCCTTCGATGTGGTGACGCTCTGGGACGTGCTCGAGCACCTTTCAGACCCTCACGCCGCGATCGCCGAGGTTGCGCGACTGCTGCGCCCGGGTGGCCGGTTGGCGCTCACCACGGGGGATGTCGGCAGTCTCGCGGCGCGGCTCTCCGGTGCTCGCTGGCACCTCTATACGCTTCCCGAACACTTGTTCTTCTTCAGTCGCCGGAGCTTGCGCGAGCTACTCGGGGCGCACGGCCTGCGGGTCGAGTCTGTGCGCGCGGAGTCCTCCCTCTACACCGCCGGCTACCTGGTCGAGCGGCTGCGCAAGACGCTGCTGGGTAAGCCACGGACGCGGACCGGCGCATGGCCGGGAGCCGCGCTACGCGTGCCGCTGAATCTGTTCGACATCGTCACTGTGCAGGCCGTCGCCGTGGGCAGCCCGTGAGTGCGCGTGCCGCGCTCGGGCTGATCGCGGTCGGTCTTGCCGCGGCGGTGCTGTGGCTCGCGTTCGCGACCCAGCCGACGCTGCCCGATTACCGCCGCCACCGTGAGGGCTGGTCGGGGGACTTTCGCTCCTACTACCTGCCGAACGCGCAGTATGCGGGCGAACGGCTCGCGGCGGGTGAGTGGCCGCTCTGGAACCCCCACCAGGCGCTGGGTGGGCCGATGCTTGCGACCGCCCAGGTGGGTGCGCTCTATCCACCCAACTGGTTGCACGCGTGGCTGCCGACCGACCGCGCCTTCGTCGTGCTCGCGTTTCTGCACCTGGTCTTGGCTGCGTGCTCGGCCGGTCTGCTCGTCACGGCCTTCGGCGGACCTTTTGCGGGGGCCCTGTTCGGGGGCTTCGTTTACGCGAGTTCGCCCAACGTGATCGCAAGCATCTACTCGCCACCGCTCCTCTACGCGGCGGCCTGGGCACCGCTGCTGCTTTATGCGGTGGATCGCATCATCGACCGCGCCACGCCCCGCCGGGTGGTGGGGTTGGCCGTGGTCGTCGGCATGATGCTGCTCGTCGGCTGGCCGTATGCGTTCGCGATGACGGCGTTCGCCGCGGCATTGTACGGTGGTGGCCTGCTGTTCGCGCGTGGCGTGCGCGAGCGCCGACTCCCGTGGCGCGCTGTGCTGGCGCTCGTGCTCGGCGTGGCCGCAGGCTGCATGCTCGCGGCACCCCAGTGGCTCCCGACCAGCGAACTCCTCGCGCGCAGCTGTCGTGCGCTAGGGAGCGTGGTGGAAGGGCAGGCGGTCTTCGTGAAGCGGCCCCACGATCCGCTGCTGATGTGGCGCGTGTTGCTGCGATTCGGTTACAACGACGGCGTTCCGGGCTTCATCGCACTCGCGCTCGCGTGCCTCGCGCTGTTGCTGCCCGGTCGTGGCCGCGCACGTATTGCGGGCTTGCTCGCGATCGGTGGGCTGGCGCTGATCGTGTCGTTTCCGCTCCATGCGCCACTCTACGGCTGGCTTCGCGAACTTCCCGTCCTCGGTGATTTCCGTTTTCCGTTCCGTTACCGATTCCTGACGAACCTCGCACTCGCCGCCGCGGCCGGAGTCGGGGTCGCGCATGTGCTGCGCGGCCGGAGTCGGGGTCGCGCATGTGCTGCGGCTGCTCGCTCCGCGGCCGCGGCTTGCTTCCGCGACGGTCGCGGCTGCGTTCGTTGCGTTCGCGTTCACGGTCACGTGGCCGCTGCTGCACTCGACCCGGCCGTTCCCGCGCAGTGTGTCACCGGCGCCGAGCGTCGCCGATGACCTGCGCGAGAGCGGGGTCGAACTGCCGGAGGGGGGGCACCAGCGCATCTACTGGGCGGACCTCGCCAGGAAGCGCGGCCGCGACCGCGCCTTCGACGTCCTCTACGACATGGAGCCGATGACGCTTGCCCGTACCGCCGAACTCGTGACATTCTTCGAGACCGGTCGCCCGTCCACGCTGCGGACCCCGCCCCACAAGCTCGGCGGCGAGTCCCGGGATGGAGACTGGGTCTCGGCGCCGTTCTACGGCTACCTCGGTATTCCGATGAACGGCGATCGCGCCCGGCTGCTCGACCTGCTGTCGGCTCGCTGGATCGTCACGCCGTCTCCGCCGGGCTGGCTCGACGATCGTTACCGCCGGATTTCAGCACCGGATGCGGAACTCGCAGTGTTCGAGAATCCGCACGCGCTGCCGCGTGCGTACCGGGTCCCGGGGGCGTTGCCCGCGCCTGAGGGCCTCGGCAGGGCGCTGCGCGGCATGCTGAGCGACGAGTTCGACCCAAAGCGTCACGTGCTCCTCGAGTCGCCGCCGCGGCGGTTGCTGCGTTCGGCGGCCGCGAGGCTGCGTGACCGGCAGGCGACCGTCTCGATCGAACGCTACGACGAGGAGTCCGTTGCGCTGCGGACGAATGGCGCGCGGCCGGGCGTCGTGGTGCTGACCGACGCCTGGTTCCCGGGCTGGCTCGCGACCGTAGACGGCAAGCAGGCACCGCTGCTGCGCGCCAACCTCGCATTCCGGGGTGTGGTGGTCCCCGCCGGCGAGCATGTCGTCGAGATGCACTACCGGCCGGCGTCGCGGCGTCGCGGCCTGTGGCTCGCAGCCGTTGCGGTGGTGGGCCTCGGAGTCGCGTGGTTCCGCCCGAGCCAGGTGGTCGGGGCCGGGCTGCTAGATGATGCGTGACTTGCGATCACCCCAGTAGCGGTCCTTCAGCAGCCGCTTGTAGAGCTTCCCGGTCGGGTGGCGCGGCAGCTCGGCCTCGAAGTCGATCGAGCGCGGGCATTTGATCTTCGTCAGCTGTGCCAGGCAGTATTCGATCAGCTCGGCAGCCAGCGCCGGGCCCGCTGCCGCTGGGTCCATGGGTTGAACGACTGCTTTCACTTCTTCGCCGAAGTCCTCGTTTGGAACGCCGAAAACCGCGACGTCTGCGACTGCCGGATGGGTGATCAGCACGTTCTCGGCCTCGCGCGGATAGAGGTTCACGCCGCCCGAGATGATCATGTCCGCCTTGCGGTCGGTGAGGTAGAGAAAGCCCTCGTCGTCCACGTAGCCGATGTCGCCGAGCGTGGTGTAGCCCTGCGGGCTGCGCGATTCGGCGGTCTTGTCCGGGTCGTTGTGGTACTCGAACGCGTCCGATCCACTCGCGAAATACACGCCGCCGATTTCGCCGGGCGGCAGCGCCTTGGCGTCGTCGTCGAGGATGAAGATCTCTGTGTTGAGTGGGCGCCCGACCGAGCCCTTGTGCGCGAGCCATTCCTGCGAGTTGATCGCCGTGAAGCCGTTGGCTTCGGTGCCCGCGTAGTATTCGTGCAAGACCGGCCCCCACCAGTCGATCATCTTCTCCTTCACCGGGATGGGGCAGGGCGCGGCCGCGTGTATTGCGACTTCGAGGCTCGACACGTCGTGTCGTGCGCGCTCGCTCTCGGGGAGCTTGAACATCCGCACGAACATCGACGGCACCCACTGGCTGTGCGTGACCCGATGCTGCTCGATCAGCCGCAGCGCCTCGACCGCGTCGAATTGCTCCATCACTACGCAGGTTGCCCCGAGCCGGAGCATCGCCATGTTGAAGCGCAGCGGGGCGGCATGATACAGCGGGGCGGGCGACAGGTAGACCGAGCTCTGGGTCGCGCCGTAGAGTGCGGCCAGCAGCGTGAGAATCGCGGGCGCGGTGCCCATCGGCGTGTGCTCGATCGGGATCGAGACGCCCTTCGGGCGGCCGGTCGTGCCGGACGAGTAGAGCATGTCGGAGCCCTCGACTTCGTCTGCAATCGGCTCCGCGGGCTGGGTCGCGATCGATTCCTCCCAGCTCTCGCAGCCGTCCGCGTTGCCGCCGACCAGGTAGAACTTCACCGTTTCGGGCAGGGTCGCGCGCAGCTCGGCGGCGAGGTCGCGCAAGGCGTGCGAGGTGATCAGCAGCTTCGCCTGGCAGTCCTCGATGATGTAAGCCGCCTCGGGTGCGGTCAGGCGCGAGCTGATCGCGGTGTAGATCAGCCCGGAGCGCTGAGCGGCCCAGCAGACTTCGAAATAGCGGGCGTTGTTCTCCATGCAGATCGCGATGTGGTCGCCGACCTGGAGGCCGAGCGAACGGAACAGCTGCGCACCCTGGTTCGAGCGGTCGTCGAGCTGTTGGTAGGTCACCGTCTCGCCGCTCGCGGCGAGGATATAGGCGGGCTTGTCGGGGGTCGATTTTGCGTGAATTGCCGGATACATGGAGGATACCTTTCAAGTGAGTTCGATGGGCCGTGCAAGTGGCTGTCAGCCAGGCCCCGGGAATACTTCGTCGATTCGCGCGAGGATGTCGCCGGGCAGTGAGACACCCGATGCGCCGATATTTTCTTCGAGCTGCGTACCCCGCGTGACGCCCACGATCACGCTCGCCACGTTGGGCTGGCGAAGACACCAGGCGAGTGCGAGCTGCGGGAGTGTGAGCTTCAACTCGTCCGCGAGCGGCTTCAGGCGATCGACCTTGGCGACCTCGCTCGGTTCGAGATACGCGTCCATGAACCAGTTGCGCTTGTCGTCGGCTGCGCGGCATTCCTCGGGGCGTGCGCCGCCGCTGTACTTGCCGCTGAGGACGCCCTGTCCGAGTGGACTGAAGGCGACCTGGCCCACCCCGTTTTCTTCGCAGCTCGTGAGCACCTCGCGCTCGAGCTCGCGCCGCATGATCGAGTACTGCGGCTGGTTCGATATCGGGCGATAGGCGTGGCGCGCATTCGCGGTCCGGCAGGCCTCGGTGATGTCCTCCGCACCCCACTCGGAAACTCCCCAATAGAGCAGTTTGCCCTGGCGGATCAGGTCCTCGTAGGCAGCCACGGTTTCCTCGATCGGCGTGTTGGGGTCGGGTCGGTGGCACTGATGGAGATCGAGGTAGTCGCTTCCGAGGCGTCGCAGCGAACCCTCGACACTCTCGAACAGGTGTTTGCGTGAAAGCCCGGAATCATTCGGTTCTTCTGACATTGGAAAGAAGGCTTTGCTGGCGATTACGAGGTGCCTGCGCGGAATGTCGGCGAGAGCGGCACAGAGCGCTTCCTCAGCTGCACCTTCGGAGTAGACATCCGCAGTGTCGAAGAAGTTGATGCCCAGATCGAAAGCTCGGCGCACGATCACGCGCGTCCCTGCGAGGTCGATGCGCGAACCGAGCGTGAGCCACGAGCCGAGCCCGATTTCACTCACCAGCAGGCCGCTATTGCCGAGGTTCCGGTAATGCACGGCCGGCAGTGTACCACCGGTCCGACCGCGACCGGCTACACTCCCGACCCCATGCTGAACCTTGCAGCGCCGACAGACCCGAGTTGGGCACGCCGCGCGCTCGCCGACCCGGCCGAGCTGCTGCTCGACCACGCGCACTGTGAGAAGAAGGCCGCAGGCGTGGCGGTGCGGCTGCTGTTCCAGTACCCCCAGCACGGCTTCATGCTCGCGCCGCTGTCGAGGATCGCGCGCGACGAGCTGGCCCATTTCGAGCAGGTGCTCACGCTGCTCGAGGCGCGCGACATCGCCTTTCAGCGCCAGCGCCCGAGCCCGTACGCGGGGCGGCTCAGAACTCTGGTGCGTGCGCCGGAGCCGGAGCGTCTGGTCGATCTACTGCTGTGCTGCGCGCTCATCGAGGCGCGTAGCTGCGAACGCATGCAGCACCTCGCGGAGGCGACGGAGGACGTTGAGCTGGCTGAGTTCTACCGCAGTCTGCTCGCCGACGAGGCGCGCCACCACGGCGTCTACCTGGAGCTGGCTCGGCGGCTCGCATCCGCAGACGCGGTCCGCGTGCGACTCGCGGAGCTCGCCGCGCACGAGGTTGCGATTCTCGCCGAACCCTCGACCCTCTGCCGAATGCACACCTGAGCGAGAAGTCGAGCGGTGTGGGGTCAGCCGAGCTCGCGCCGAAGTGCGCACAGCAATGACTCGACGTTCGTGAGCCTCGCGTTTTCGCCCATCAGCCCGATGCGCCAGATCTCGCCCGCGAGCGTGCCGAGGCCCGCGCCGACTTCGATGCCCCAGTGGTCGAGCAGGCGGTGGCGCAGCTTTGCCTCTTCGGCACCGCGCAGCATTTTGGGCAGGCGGACCGCAGTCAGCATCGGCAGGCGGTGCTCGGGTGCGACCAATGGCTCCATCCCGAATTCCCTGAGTCCCTCGACCAGTGCTGCGGCCGCCGCGAAGTGACGCTGCGTGCGGTCCTGCATGCCTTCTTCGGCGACGATCCGCAGGCCTTCCGCGAGCCCGAAGATCGCGGAGATCGGTGCGGTGTGGTGGTAGACGCGCTCGCCGCCGAAGTAGCCCGCGAGCAGGTTGATGTCGAGGTACCAGCTCTGCACTTTCGCCTTGCGCGAGGCTGCACGCTCGACCGCACGCTCCGAGAAGCTCACGGGTGAGAGTCCCGGCGGACACGACAGGCACTTCTGGGTGCCGCTGTAGGCGGCATCGATCCCCCAGCGGTCGAGCTCGAGCGGCAGGCCCGCGAGCGACGTGACGCAATCGAGCACGACCAGCGCGCCGACCTCGTGCGCGGCGTGGGCGAGGTTTGGGACCGGCTGGCACACCCCTGTCGAGGTCTCCGCGTGCACGAACGCGACTGCGCGTGGGCGCACGCGGCGGATCGCGTCGATCATCTCGTCTTCGGAGAGGATCGTGCCGGGCTCGGACTCGACCCGGGTCACGCGCGCGCCGATGCGTTCTGCGACCTCGCTCATGCGGGCGCCGAAGACGCCCGCGACACCGACCACGATTTCGTCGCCGGGCTCGAGCAGGTTGCACAGGCAGGCCTCCATCCCTGCGCTGCCGGTTGCCGACAGCGGCAGCGTCAGGGGGTTCACGCTGCCGAAGAGCTCACGCAGCCCGCTCTGGACTTCATCGAGGATCGTGAGGAAGGCGGGGTCGAGATGGCCGTACAGCGGCTGGGCCATGGCGCGCAGCACGCGCGGGTGTACGTTCGACGGCCCGGGGCCGAGCAACAGGCGGCGGTCATGGGGGCGACCCGACATCCTCCTCAGTGTACTCGTGGAGACGCAGAAAACGCTGGAAAAACAATCGAGTCGAGGTGAATTCAGCGGGTTGGCACGGGATCGGAACAGACTCTATGCTCGGGCTGCCTGTGCGGTCGGCGATCGCCCCCAAACCACGCCACGGGCTTCTCACCTCCAATAATGGTCGATGGCAGTGTCGCGGAATCAACAGCAGACGAATGCGCGCAGACGTGCCCGGCCCGCGAGCCGGGGCAGGGGGCGGGCCTCGGCGCGCCCGAGTGGCCGCAGACGTCGCTGGCTGGTGCTCGCGCTCGGGATCGCGGGGTTTGCACTCTACCTGCTCGTTTCGGGCGGTCGGCCGGGCTTCCTCGACCCGGGCGAACCGCCGCTCGACGATATCGGCGATGCCTCACGGCTCCGCCTCGAGCATGTGCTGGGTGAGGCCGAGCGCGATGCGTTGGGGCGACCGTGAAGGGGATCCAGGACCGGAGCGCCGTCGAGGCCGACGAGGCGGTACGACTGGCACCGTACGCCGTGCGCAGTGGGGAATCCCAGGGGCGAGTTCACACCGAGCCCGATCATCCCTATCGCACGGCCTTCCAACGCGACCGTGACCGCATCGTCCACTCGCGCGCCTTCCGGCGGCTGGAGTACAAGACCCAGGTCTTCGTCTACCACGAGGGCGATCACCACCGGAACCGCCTCACCCACACACTCGAGGGGAGTCAGATCTCCCGCACCATTGCGCGCGCGCTGCGGCTCAACGAGGACCTCTCGGAGGCGGTCGCGCTCGCGCACGACCTCGGCCACACCCCGTTCGGTCACGCGGGCGAGCGGGTGCTGTCGGATTGCATGAGTCGTGACGGCGGCTTCGATCACAACCGTCAGAGCCTGCGGATCGTCGACCTGCTCGAAGACCGCTACCCGGACTTCCGCGGACTGAATCTCACCGACGAGACCCGCGAGGGGATTCTCAAGCACGGCATTCAACCTCGACGACGGTTTACGATCGGAGCTACTCGATCTCGAATCCCTCGCGGAGGTGCCGCTGTGGTGCGAAGCGCGCAGGCAGGTGGAGTCGGAACTCGCTGGGGCGATCGATACCGTCCTGCAGGCCCAGACCGTGCGCGCGATCATCAACCGGCTCGTGACCGATCTGGTGGAGACCACCGCCGCCCGGCTCGAGGCGTCGGGAGTTGATTCGGTCGCGGCGGTGCGTGCGACCGAAGGCCGCTTGGTCGCGTTCGCGCCGGAGGTGGCTGCGGCGAAGCGCGAGCTCAAGCGTTTCTTGTACCAGAATCTCTATTACCACCCGCGGGTCCGAGCGATGAGCGACCATGGCGCGCAGATTCTCGGTGAGCTGTTCGCGTTGTTCCGCGACGATCCCGCTCGATTGCCGAGCCATGTGCGCGACCGCTTCGGGGAGGACGGCGAGGCGCGGGCGATTGCGGACTACGCCGCGGGCATGACGGATCGCTTCGCGATGATCGAGCACGAGCGCTTGGTGGGGAATCATGGCCGCTCCTGAGACGGAACTGTGCGCGGTGCTCACCACCGCCCCCGATGAAGGCATCGCCGCGATGCTCGCCCGGACCCTGGTCGAGGAACGCCTGGCGGCCTGTGTGAACCTGATACCGGGGGCGCGGTCGATCTATCGCTGGCAGGGTGCGCTTCAGGACGATTCCGAGGTGGTGCTGATCATCAAGTCGCACCGGAACCGCACGCAGGCTCTGGCGGCCAGGATCAAGGACCTCCATCCTTATGAGCTTCCCGAGGTTCTGGTGCTGCCGGTCAGCGGCGGCAGCGCGCCATACCTCGATTGGATTGCCACGGAGACCCGAGAATGAGTCCGCCTGACAGCATCGGACTGCCCGAGGCGCTCGAACGTGCCGCCACGGCGCTGCGCAGCGATGCGGACGTGATTCGCCCGGCCAATGGCGATCCGTACCGCCTCCACGAGCTGCTCGACGCCGACGCAGCCACGCGCGTGCTGCAGTGGCTGCTCGAGAACGAACCGCTCGCGGGTGGGCAACTCGCGGCGGATTGGGCCGATGACCCCGACCTCGATCCAGCGCCGTTGCTGCGCGCGGACGCCCGTCCGCTCTCGAAGGTCGCGAAGAAGGCGTTGCGGCGTGCGCACCACCGGCTGCGAACGCGCGGCGTCGAGATCGGCGAGCCCGCCACTGAAAAGGTCGTGGCGACGATCGGCAAGGTCGAGGAGGCACTCTCGGGCGCCGTGGTCACGGCAGTCGACCCGCGCGGCTCGCGAATGGTCTACCTCGTCGAGGCAAACCCGTCCGGCGGTACGCGCATTTTCGAAATTCTGCTCGACGACGAGCGCGGAATCGGTGCCTTCGAGATCTATGGTGCAGCCCGAGGCAAGGCGAGCCGGTTCCTCCAGAACATCACACGGCGTGGTGATCGACCCGCTGTCGATGCGCCATCGGATTCGGTGCGGGCTCTGATCGCACGAGTCGCAAGCCATCAACCGGCGAACCGATCCGCACCGCGCGGATTCTCGGAATGGCGCTCGCGAATCACCGGTGTTGCGGAGGGCACGCCGACGCCGGGCATGCTTGCGCGCGGGGCGCTCGGCGCGGTGGACACTACAGCCGGCGAGCGGGCCGTGGAACTCGTGCGCGCGAAGGCGCTCGGCCCCTGGCCGCCCGAGAACCCGGCGCTCCAGGAGATAGCCGAGAAGATCGTCGAGCTCGAGAAGAGTGAGGTCGAAGGTTCGGATGCGGCGCGCCGCGAGCAGGTCGATGGGATCCTCGACGCGGCCGTAACGGAATTGTACGGCGAACCCTTCGCGTCGCGTTGTGCCGAGCGATTCGAAGAGATGGCCTACGTCTACTGGAAGTGGGGGAAGGAAGACGACGCCCGCGCGTGTCTTGCCGCGGCGGACGCCTTCGGGAGTCCCGCTTCGACAGAGCACCCGGTTGCGCGCGCGCTGCTCGAGGTGCTGCTGTCGCCGGTGCTGAATCGCCTGGAGGCGGCTGCTGGCGATGGCGAAGCCGCAGGGGAGGGGCGCTAGGTGTTGCTCGCACAAGGTCGCTTCTGGCGGGCATCGCTGAACAAGGGCGCGGGCAACATCGCACTCGAGATCTTCAAGGCCTCACTGGCGGAAGATCTCTACGCCCTGAAAGACATGAAGATCGAGATTCCCATTGGAAAATGGAACCTCGCCGTGAAGCACGTGCACTCCGACCGCAAGCTACTGGGCGGTCTGTTGCTCGACTTCGCGAACAACAAGGAGCGCGTCAGCGCCGCAGTGGGCAACGATCGCCTGCTCGCGGGAGCGAAACAACGTGAATCACGTGAGTGGCCCGAACGGGTCTTGGGGAGAACGAATGAAACGCCGATTTGGGCGAGGAAGAAGGAGCCGGGGGGCTGGTGAATCGAAGCGGGCACCGATCGATTCAGCACGCGTATTCGCGCGCATCATCGAGGCGGGTCTGGTCGAGGTCGAATCGCTCGAGCCGGTCGAAGTGGCCGGAATCGAGCCGAATTTCGCTGCCGTAGGGGTCGGTGAGCGCGACGGCAAGAAGGTGGTCGTGGGCTTCGCGCCGCACAACGCGGGTGACGCGACGTTCGCGGCGGTAGTCGTTGCACAGCGGCTCGTGGCCAGCGAGGGCTTTCGTGGCGACGTGGTCGTCGTGGCGCCGCAGTGGTCGTCGAGATCCCGTCGCCGGTTGGCCGCGCTTGCGCGTAGCGCCTGGTCGTTCGGCTTCAAGGCCGTTGCACTTGCGACGCCGGCCGATGTCGACGTCGTGATCGAGCCCGAAGCGGAGGAACCCTGCGCGGGCGTGAGCGTTCGGCAGGTGGCCGCGGGTCTCGGGCGGGCGGCTGATCGCGGTCTCTTCCTGCGGGCGGCTGCGGCCCTCGAGGGGCTCGCGGCGAAGCACGGTGGCGCGATTCGCGGTGTCGGCTCTCGCGTCGAACTGGTCCTGCTGGCCTCGCGCGCGGCTGCGTTGCACGCGATCGACAACCGTGTCGAGCTGGAATCCTTTGGTGACGAGCACGCCACGACGTCGCTCTCGACGGCTGACCTCGCGACCGCGATGGACCAGCTCGAAGGCTCGATTCGCAAGCGATTGAATGATCGACGGCTCCGCAGCGGCGAAGAGGGCCTGCGTGCACGGCTCACCCCGCCGCTGGCCGAGATTGCGGGCGTGCGCGACGCGCAATGCTGGCCGATTGGTGGCTCAGAAGTCGATGTGGTGGATCTGGTCGGCGTACACGACGACGGCCGGCCGGTGATCGGCGCCGTCCGCAGCGAGCTCACGCTGGCGAAGTTGGCGGAGATTCTCGATGCAGCGCTCGCCGTGCAGCCCTTGCTGCCGAACCTGCTGGCGGATGCGTCGCCGCCGTTGTGCCTCGGTACGCCGCGGTTGCTGCTGGCCGCGCAGGAGTGGAGCGAGCCCGCGCTGCAGTTGCTGGCTTCGCTCGCGCTGGACCATGTCGAGTTCGATGTGCAGCTGCGACGTGGTCGGGACCCGGTGCTTGTGCTGCGCGAGGGTATCGAGGCGCCGCCGTCGGCGATCGCCGAAACAGCTGTCGCGGAGGCGGGGGCGAAAGCGCCCTCCGAGTCCGAAGAGAGCCAGCCGAGTGCAGGGCGCAGTCGCTCGCGTGGACGCGGTCGACGTGGCGGTCGCCGAACGCGCGGTTCGGAGACGGCCGATGGAGCGGAAGGCAACGATGCTGCAGAAGGCAACCGTTCCGCGCCGGAAGACGGAGGCTCGAAGGTTGCGGATTCAGCTGGTGCCGTCGAGGAGTCATCGTTCGAAGAACTCTCGCTGTTCGATCTTGGGGACGATGAGCGTGCCTCATCGGACGGCGAAGAACGCGGCGGGCGTCGTTCGCGTCGCGGCCGAGGCCGGAGTCGTAGCCGGCGTCGCGGTGGCCGAGGCGGTGAGGGCGAGGGTGAATACGAAACCGAGGGCGAAAGCGCTGCGCCAGAGGTAGCTGCTGAATCCGATGCCAACGAAGTCGCGGGAGACGGCGACGGGGAGGCATCGGGTCGCTCGAACGGTCGGCGTCGTGGCCGTCGTCGCGGCCGGCGTGAGTCGCAGAAGGTCGATGACGATGAGGTCGACGACCTCACTGAAACACTTGCACCGCTCGACGATGTTCCCGAACTCGATGAGATGCGAGCACCCGACTACGAAGAGGACGATGAGGAGGATTCCGACCTCGTGCGCCGCCGCCGCGAAGCCGAGGAGCGGGCGCGCGACGACGGATTCGAACAAGCGGCGGGTGAGGAGGAGGATGAGAAGCTCAGCCTGCCGCGCAAGCGTGCAGCGATCGTGGTCCATGCCGATCGTGGTTCGTTGATCAGCGGCGTGATGCTTGCCCGCGATTTGCGCCAGATCGAGGGGTTCTGGGTCTACCGTCAGGAGGATCTCATGACCTTCTTTCGCGGCGTGGCCACCGACCTCTTCACGGCATCGCCCGCGCGCGACACCTTGCAGGCGGCGGCGCTGTACCGCGGACGCCTGGCGTGGTTCGATCATCGGGATTGGCCGCCTGAAGACCTCGGCGAGATGCGCGAGACACTCGGCAGCGAGAACGTGCATGTCACGCCCGGGGCCGAGAGCTGTTTGTCGGATGTGCTGACACTGCGCGAGCGACGAAGTCGCTTCTCGGACAAGATCGTTGAGCTCGCGACGGGGCGTTTCAGTCAGCACGACTACGAGCGCTGGGGGCGTCTGTGGTGGCATCGCCTGGGAGAGGCCGCGCAGCGAACCGGTGAGCGGCGTGCCGATATCGACGCGCTACTCGTGGGCCGACCGAGCGATCTCGCGAAGGAATCCGAGGGAATCCCGGTGCCTGATGTGCCGCCTGAGGTTGCCTTTGTTTCGGAGCGGGATTTCCAACTGGTGCACTTCCACGGTTTCACGCTCGTGGTGGTTCCAACACCACCGGAATTGGATCTGCACTTGACGGCCCGAATCGGACGCGAGCGCTATGACGCTCAGATTTCGGTTGCGCGCTTCGAAGGAGGCGACCTCGTCGTGCTGGGCGCGGATGACAGTCGCAGCAAGCACGGGATCAATCTTTCGAGCATGCTCGACCACCTCGCTTCGAAGCACGACTGGGTTCAACCATTGCCGGGCGAGGACCATGTGGCGCGGCTCCGAATTCGTGACCTCGTCGAGCATCCGGAGCGCTTCGACGAGCTGATCAGCGAGATTGCGATGGGCCGGTCGATCCTGGAGGGGTGATTCCGAAGGCGACGGCAAACCTCGTGGAGATGTTCTCATCCGTACAGGGTGAGGGCGTTCACGTTGGTACGAGCACGCTATTCGTGCGCTTCAGTGAGTGTGATCTCCGCTGCCGGTGGTGTGACACGCCGCATTCGTGGGCACTCGCGAAGACGGCTCGGCTCGAGAGCGAGCGCGGCACCGGCGACTTCCGGGAGGTTGCGAATCCGGTTCCGTTGTCGCAGCTGATCGCTGCCGCGGAGGCGCTCGAGCTGCCGTCGCATCGCTTCGTGAGCTTCACGGGCGGCGAGCCACTGCTGCAGCCCGAGCCCCTGGTGTCACTCGCACGTGCGTTTCGCGAGCGCGGCCCGCGCATCCACCTCGAGACGCATGGCTTGCATGCAGATGCGTTGGCGGAGGTCCTTCCGGTCATCGACGTAGTATCGATGGACTGGAAGCTCGTGAGCGACGTACGCCGCGCCGACGACAGGAAGTCCGGTCCGGTCGAGGACTTTCACACGGCCCATGCCGAGTTTCTCCGCATCGCGCTCGGAGCGCCCGAGGTGATGGTGAAGGTCGTGGTGACGCCGGCCACCACGGATGAGGAAATCGATGCGATGATGCATTGCATCCTGGGGGTTTCACCCGAAGTGCCGGTGATTGTTCAGCCGGTGACGCCCTGCGGTGGCGTGGGGGCTGCTCCGGGCCCGCAGCGGCTTCTGGAGCTGTTGTCTCGACTGGAACGGAGCCTGCCCAACGTGCGCTTGATCCCTCAGACTCACCGCTTGTACGGTGCGCTCTGAGGTTCCAGCGGCACTGGAATTCGCGATCTAAAGTGAACATACCGACTGGTCGATTTTTTCTGGAGCAGGACCGGAAGGGACTTCGGGATGATCGAGCGTGCGCCCAGAAAGAAGAAGCGCCTTTCGTGCGAGATCGTCTCGAATGAATCTCGTTTCAGCGGTATCGCGATCGATATCTCGGCCACCGGGCTGTTCATCCAGACGAACGTCAAGCCGACGCCCGGCACACTGATCGAAGTCGGGATTTCACTGCCCGGAGTCGACGAGCCGGTGAGGATGGAGGCGCGAGTCGCACGAAAGAAGATCGTCCCCCCGGAGCTGTTGACGCTCGCTCACGGAGGCATCGGGCTCGCACTCGTGCAACCCGCAGAGGCCTACCTCGACTTTGTTGCGGCGATGTCGCCGGAGCACGCCGAGGCGGTTGCGAACATCCGCGCGAAGGCGGGTAGCGTTGGCGGGGGAGGCGGAACCGGGGAGGGCGCCCGACCCCGAAGTGGCGCGAATGCTGCGACCGCGGCCAGGCTTTTCCGAATCCACGCCGTCGAAACCACCTCTGGCAAGCGAAACAGCTTTCTCGTGAGCTGTGTTACAGAGCAGGAAGCCAGCGACGAGGTGTCGAAGCAGCTCGGTGACGAATGGCAGGTATTGTTCATCGAACGAGCGTGACGAGCGGGTCCCGGGCGGTGTGCGTGCTCAGCTGAAGCGCTGCTTCGCGAGCGCCGCCCCCAGACGTTTCAACGCTGCTGAGCAGTCATCCGGATCGAGGTGCACTTCGATGAAACTCAACTCATCGGGGTGTTTGCGTACCCCGGCGAGCGCAATCTCGAGGTCGCCTTCGGACCGTACCTCACACGCGAAGCCGCCACCGAATACGCGGACGAGTTCGTGATAGCGCCAGTTCTGGATGTCGTTGTACGGCCCGTCGTGGATGACGCGTTCGACGGTGTAACCGCGGTTGTTCATCAGGAAGATCACGGGCGCGACGCCGAACCGGATCAGCGTCGAGAGCTCCTGCGCGGTCATCTGGAAGGCCCCATCGCCGACGAAGACCACCGGTCGTCGGCTGCGGTCGGCGAGTCCCACCCCGAGCGCGCCGGGGATCGTGAACCCGATCGAGCAGTAGAAGGCCTGGCAAATGAATCCGACCCCTTCGTGCATGATGAGGTCGCCCGCGCACAGGAACGAATCGCCGGCGTCGGCGAGCACGACGTGGTGTTCGTCGAGGAAGTGGTTGATCCGCTGGTAGAACCGCTCGATCGTGATTTCAGCAGCCGAAACGGGCTCGAATGATTCGAACAGCGAACTCGCCGCAGGCTGGATCCTTGGGCCGCGCGAGGACCCATCCGGCAGTGCGTCGCGCAGCCCTGCGATGAAGTCTCCGAGATAGACGTTGTCGAAGTAGTGCCGCTTGATCTGCACCCGATCGGCGGTGGCATGAATCAGGCGCCCAACGTCGATCTGCGCGGTATAGATGCCGAGGTTGATGTCACTCATCCAGGCACCGATGCTCAGCACGGCATCGGCTTCCTCCACCGTTCGGCGCACACCCTCCTCCGACAACGCACCGGAATATACGCCGATATAGTTCGGGTGCGTCTCGCGAATCACCGACTTGCCCATCAGCGCCGTGGCCATCGGCCAGCCCAGGTGGTCGAGCAGTCCCTCGAGCTGCTCGCCCAGGCCGAAGCGATGCACCTCGACCCCACCGAGCACCACACAGCTCTCTGCTCGCCCGAGCATTTCGGCGGCCTCGCTCACGGCTTCGGCGAGTACGTCGGGGTCGCTGGGCGGAAGCAGGTCGAAATCGATCGGTTCCGGCGGGCGACACTCTTCGGTGACAAGGTCGGCCGGCACCTCGATGAAGACGGGGCGCCGATGGCGCACGCAGGCGGTGATCGCGTCGTCGATTTCATCAGGTGCCGCCTCGCCGCTCGAGAGTCCCACGCTGCGTTGCGTAACATGCGCAAAGACATCCACCTGAACGCCGTAGTCGCCCAGCGTGTGGTGCAACAGCCGGTGCTGGTCGCGATCGGAACGATTCGGCCCCCCGCACAGCACGACCACCGGCACGCGCTCGGCGAATGCGCCCGCGACTGCGTTCAGGATGCTGAAGCCGCCAACCGCGTAAGTCACGCAGGCCGCCCCGATGCCGTTGACTCGACCGTAGGCGTCGGCGGCGTAGCCGGCGTTGAGCTCGTTGCAGGTTCCGACGAGCTCGATTTCGGAGTCGACGATCTCATCCATCAGGCCGAGAACGTAGTCTCCGGGGACGCCGAACACGTGCCGTACGCCGACTTGTTCCAGGCGCGTGATGAGGTAGCGACCGACGGTCCAGCTTCCGGACATGCCGGGAAAATAGCGGCTATGGCGCGAATTGTGGGGTGGCCGAATCGAGGCTGACTCCGAAGCGACGCGATCGTGGCCGGGCTCCTGCTACCTTCCGGGTGTGCCTCCGACGCATGGGCTGATTGGGCCGCGCTCGCGAGTATTCGCACGTTCCGCTGCAGTGCTGCTCGGTACGGTGCTGATGGCCGCTGGCGGCTGCTCGGAACCCAGAGCAGCGCTCGAAGGCTACAACCTGGTCCTCGTCAACATCGACACCCTGCGCGCCGACCACCTCGGCTGCTATGGCTACGAACGCGACACATCACCGTTTCTCGATTCGCTCTGCCGGAACGGCGTGGTGTTCGAACGCGCGAATTCGAATTCGAGCTATACGCGCGAATCCGTGACCGCGCTCTTCACGGGGCGGCTGCCGTCGTCGAGTGGGAGCACGGGCTGGAACGCCGTCCCCGTGCGAGACACGCCGACACTCGCAGAAAGACTCGATGCTGCGGGGTATGCGACTGCCCTTTTCAGCAACACCGTGATGCTGCGCCGCCCGGGCTTCGATCGCGGCTTCGACACGGCACGACACCTCTCGAGAAAATGGAATTCGAGCGGGGAAGAGGGGCGTCTCAGTGACCAGGTTCTCGACCATGTCGCCAGACGGGGCGCCAGGCCGTTCTTCATCTACGTCCACTATCTCGACCCCCACGCCCCCTACCAACCGCGCGCGGATGCTCTCGCGGCGCTTGGCGCGCAGCCACACGACGCGCCCGTGGCGCTCTATGAAGACGTTGCACCCGAACTCGCGAAACTTCGTTCTCGCGGCTTCGGCCCTGGCGATCCCCGTTTCGACGACATGGTGGCACGCTACGACGCGGAGATCCGTTCGACCGACTCTGCGTTGCGCGCGCTGGTCGAGGGCCTCGAACGCCACAGTGTGCTCGATCAAACGCTGATCATCATCACCGCTGATCACGGCGAAGAGTTCCTCGAACATGATTACATCGAGCACGGCTGGACCCTCTACGATGAGGTGATTCGCGTGCCGCTGCTCTTTCATGCCCCCGGCGCGCTCAAGCCTGCGCGCACTCGAATCGGCGCCTCCCACGTCGACATCGTACCCACCGTGCTCGACCTGCTCGGTGTCGAGGCACCTCTCGAACCGACCGATGGACGGCGGCTGTTCACCCGCGGTGCGGACGGACTGATCCCGACCGACGAGGATCGCGCGCAGATCGCCGAACTCGTCCTTCCGAAGCGGCAGATCGTTCGCGCGGTCGTGGACGGCAAGTGGCCCGGTCGTACGCGAGGAGCTCTACGACCTCGACCGTGATCCGGAGGAACGGCGAAATCTCCTCATCGCCGGCGACGAGCCCGAAGCAGCGCGCGTGCGCGACCGTCTCGGAGATCACCTCCGGGACCTTCGGGCGCGCACCGCGAGTCGGCAGCCAACACGACTTCCGGCCGCGGTTCCCGACATCCCCCCCGAAGACCGTGCCCATCTCCAGGCGCTCGGTTACCTCGACGTCGACGATTCCGATTGACCGCCCGACGTTGGCTGCCTTCCGCAGCCGAGGCTTCGACCCGCACCGATCTGCACTCCGGCCCGGTTCGCGTCTGTGCAGCATTCGGGGCGGTCTGCCCGGAGCTGCTATTCGATGTCTGAAGACTCCCTCGCAAACGTTTCCTGTTCCTCCTTGACGCTCCTCCTGTACGCCAGGAGGGATCCGGCTCCAGTGCAGAGCAGACCGAAGGACTGGATGTACCAATGGGTTTCATTCGAGACCAGTCCTACCAGAAATTCCCCGACGCTCATCGTCAGGGTGAGCGTCGCGAGGACCGCGAAGAAGAGTTGCTTCTTGCGAGGGGGTGTCTTGCGAAGGAGCAGAGGGAACATCTTGCGAGAGGTCATACCGTTCTCCTCTTCTCGTTCTTGCGACCCAGGACCCATCCGACGAAGAAGAGGAATTCGATTCCCGTCAGACCGCAGGCCGGAACGCCACTGAGGCTGCCGCCGAAACCACCGGCGAAGCCGATTCCGCCGCCGCCCATCGCCATCGGCTTGTCGCGATAAAATCGCGACTCCGGGGCCCCTTTCGCAAAACCAGCCGGGTCGGGATCTATTTCTACCGTTGGTCCCGCAGGTATTCCATCGAAGACCCCGACAGATCTGCTGAAGCTGTAGATTGAGATTGCCGCACCTACGATGCCCAGGCCAATACCCAGGGGGGCTGTCACTGAAATCAGAAATACTAAAGCAAGGGTCATTCCCATCGCACTGACACCAACGTCTAGTGCAACTACCACGTCACTCGTGCGACCATCCGGATCCCAGAACCAGATCGGATTTCCCAGTGTGTAGGTGTACTGGTTCAGCAGGTTGAATACGGGATCCGGCGAGACGAACCTCCCGACCAGTGGGTCGTACATCCGCGCACCCAGCAGCATGAACGGACCGATCTCACTTCTGCCCACGAAACGGGCGGCGTCGCTCCCATCCCCGATCACGGCATTCACGCCGTAAGGGGAGTACTCGTAGAGCGTGACGAACGTTCCGCTCTCGTCCGACACGAAGCTCACGTTGCCGCGGAAGTCGAAGTGGCGGTAACGCCGGGCTCCGCCGAAGCCGAGCACCACTTCCCCGAGATCGAGCGCGACCAGGAATCCGTCGCCGTCCACCTCGATGCGACCGCCCCAGCGGGACCAATCCCGAACCGCAGCCGGGATGACACTGGTGTCGGTGACTCGCAGCGGCTGACCTTGCATGTCCCACTCGGCTTCGTAGGCGTCGTACGATGCCATCTGTCCGGCGGCCGTCCACTCGATGGGAAGGCCGTTTCGCGCGATGGCGAATCCGGCGGCGTCGTAGGTGTAGGCCAGGGGCGTACCCCCGACCGTCGCTGCGAGCAGGCGGTTCCCCTCTGGATTGTATCCATAGGTGTCACCATCTGCGTCGTCTATTTGATTACTCAGGCCATCATACACATAAGATTGTGAGTCCGCCATGCCATTGTCCCAGGTCAGGACTCTCTTGCCGACTTCCGAGCCCGCGTCTGCCGGGTCCGTTCCGGGACCGACCGTGAAGACGGCTTCGACGTCGCCGAGCCCCGGAATGCTGGTGGTGGCGGCGATCTCCCAGTTTACAGGAGTCGCCGTCAGTCCGGAGGAGAGGATTGTGCTTTCGATGACCTCCAGGTCTTCGTTCGTTGTGGTCGCGCCGTCCCTCAGGCCGAACACGGGCTCGTAGGTGAAGCACCGTTCGAGTCCGTTGCCGGTTTCGATGCAATCGAGTTGACCATTTTGAAACGTCCGGTCGATGACGAGCTGTCCATCGTCGTAGACGCGTGTCTCCCGGTTGGCCAGGTCGTACTCGTGCTCCACCACCTTCACGACCGTCGCGTCGGACTGCCGATACGTCTCCTTCACGAGCCTGGAGCGAAAGTCGAACTCGTACGCGATCGTCTCGCCGCCGGCGTACTGGATCATCGTGGGCAGACCCGTCACGGCGCTATGCGTACGGATCTCCGTGCCACGTTCGCTGTCGTCGATCTGCGCCAGGTCGCCATTCGAGTAGGTGAAGAGGATCTCCCCTTCCAGAACGCCATCTCGGTAGACCCGATGCTCGGTGATGCGGCCCCGCTGGTCGCGCAGCCACTCCCGGCTCATACCGTTGGGGAGCGCTTCTCCCGTTCTTCCGCGGGCGTCATGCGTGTAGGTCGTCGACTGCCAGACGCCGTCGACCATTTCCTCCCGCTGCACGACCTGGCCCAGCGTGTTGTAACTGAAGCGGTGGTCCGGCCCCACACCGAGGCCGAGCGGGGGACGGTCGATGGACAGGATCCGCCCGTCGCTTCCACGCGGCACCAGGATCGTCGACTGTTGTCCGTCCGTATCCGCCACGGTCGCTTCGGTCGGATTGCGGTCGGCATCGAAAACCCGAGCCAGCATTCCCCCTATTTCGGGAAAGCTGCTGACGCTGCCTTTCGTGCGGTTTCCGGCTTCGTCGTATTCAGCTGTTCCGGTGCTCGGTCCGACGCTGGTTGTGGTGGCTTTCCCCAGAGGTCCGTAATTGTCATAGCTGCGAGTGATGCCACTGGGTCCCGTTACCGACGCCAGCCGCGTGAACCCCGCACCCGGGTGGTAGGCGTACTGGGTCTGCTCACCTTCACCGTTGGTGGCCGTCGCGAGGCGCCTGTAGTCGATCGGCGCATCCTCGGTGTACGTCCAGGCCCCAAGCGCTCCGAGGTCATCCTGCTTGGAGGCCATGGCTCGGTTGTAGGGGAAGGGGCTGTTGGCGTCCGCGTAGGTGTGCACGACGACGTTCCCGGTGGGCTGCGTAATCGTCAGAATGTCACCGTTGGCATCACGCGTGTACGATTCGGTGGCCCCGTTTGCGAGCGTGTGCGAGGACGGTCGCAGCGCCGCACCCGCGTACGTGAAAGATTCACTCTCAGCCACGGCTTCGTAGTCGATTCGGAGTACCCGCCGCTCAGCGTCGAAGTTGTACCGCTCGGTGTCGCCCGTGGGGTCGGTCAAGACGGTTTCGCCGGAATCCGCCGTCGCGCCGGCGTAGTAGTCGAAGCGGTATTGGAGGTTGCCTTCGCCCGCCTGCGCCACCTGGGTGGCGAACTGCAATCGAAGGTCTCCCAACGCGACCTTGCGATAGTACTCGTATTCGATTCGTTCTCCCTCGGCGTTGACCATGGCCGTGAGGGGCCCGTTGGCACCGGAGTACTCGAGCCGGTGGCCCGGCGAGCCTTGCTCGACGTCGAGTCCGTCACGGGCCGTGACGAGTCTTCCACTGCCATCGTAGCTGTAGATCGCACCGCGGCCCGCTCGATCGAGAACCTCTACGATTCTTCCGGTTTCGTCGAGACTCAAGCTGAAGAGGTCCGTGTTGAAGCTGGACCACTGCCCGCGAACACCGCAGTCCTCCTGGCGAATCGCGATCTGAGCTGCTGCAGGGAGTTCTTCGTACAGGATCCGCGGGCATCGCTGGCCAACCCTGTGCTTCTCCGCGAGAACACCGCCTGCGAACTCGAAGGTGAGCCCGTCCTTGGCCCGGATGGTGTCGGCATCGACCTTGATCCAGACGCTCCCGGGGATGGCCGTTCCGTCGATCACGGCCGTGACGTCGTATTCGCTTCCCGTCGGGTCCACGAAGGTCGATCCATCGTAAGCCATGTCGATGACACCGAAGCGCCACTCGTTGGTGGCCGAGTTGTAGCTCGGTGAGACTTCTTCTTTCCCCAGCGCGGTATCCAGCGAGAGACCGTTCAGCAACACGAACAGGTTGCCTCCGGCGGTATTCACCAGCCCACCCGGGACCCGCCTGAGCAGAGGGTTCTGGTAGTCCCGCAGGCCGGCCTGAGGCTCGGGCGAGTCGGGATGTATGGCTTGGGCGAGGCTCCCGTCACACCCGGTGAGCAGCTGGAAGCACAGCAACAGGACCAGAGCGGCTCGCGTCAGTGTCTGGGTGAAGTGCCAGGCATGGCGCAATCGAGTTGCGAACTTCTTGGGGCTTCTATCTCGTGTCGATGTGAAGGCGCCGTTGGCGATGTGTGGTCCGTGAGTCGCGAGATTCATGGAGTTTCCCCTGCATTCTTGTTCGGGACCGCACAGTGGTGGATCGATGGATACAGATCAGGCCGGTAATCCCAGCCGCAATCAGCAGTAAGAACCCGGGTTCGGGCACGAAACGGAGGGTCAGAGATGCGAACCCCGGCAAGTACATTCCAGAGTTGCTTCGCACGACCAGCGGGGTGACGAGCTGCAGGGCCCCGTTTGTTTTGGCTGCCGACGATGAGTGCGAAGCGGGCCCGTGGATCCAGCCGGATCGGGTCCAGGCCGCGGTACCGCCATTCGCGGTGTGCACGAGCAGGGTGGTGGAATAGACCGTCCAGGGAGCCGCTTCGAGCGAAATGCGAACATCCCCGGAGCCGCCGGCCGTCATCGTGCCGCCAACGCCAACGGCTTGGATCCCCGAATATCGACTGAGTGGAATCCTGCTTCCGCTCAGGCAGCGGGGAAAGAGCATGCACATACGGAGACTGCCACGAACCGGAATCGTGTTTCGGCTGAGTTGGGCCTCCGGCCAGGGTTCTACCGGCCAGAAGGGGCCCAGTGTCCCGGTTCCGAGTTGTGGTGAGATGCGAAGGCTTCGAAGGGTGACCGAGACGTACGGGTCGGTGATCGGAATCGTGTCACTGCCTGTGATGCCGCCGGCGATGCGAAGGCTCTGGAGTTGAGCGCCTCCGCTCGAGCTGTTGATCGTGGCCACTCCGGAGCCGGCGAAGGCCATCGGCGAGTAGCTGCCGAGATCGAGCAGCAGCGTTCCCTCCCAGCGCATCTTCTCGGCTGAGGCAGGGGATGCTGACAGTGCAAGGAGCAGCAGGCTGAGGATCAGGTGAGCAAAGTCTACTTGGAGTCCCGGCATGATTTTCACCGTACTGGGTGAGCCGGGGGGCTTCCATCAAGACTCGATCAAAGTTCAGCTGGGAGTGGCGCGGAGGGTTCGCTCATTTCGAACGAACACGCCGTGGCGTTGGTGCGCGCCTGAGTGCCCGACGGCTCAGATGTGGAAGCGAGCCACCTCTTCGCGGAGTTCGTCGGATTTCTCCTGAAGGACGCTCATCGCATCTTGGAGTCGTTGCACCGACTGCTTGTTCGACTCGGTGCTGAGGTTTACCTGGTCGAGAACTTCGACCGCCTGACTGCAGGAGCTGCTCTGCTGCTTCAGGTTCTTGTTGATCTTGCCCACGGACTGATGGATCGATTCCATGTTCCGGCTGATTGCCGTGGTGCTCTGGACCTGCTCATCGGTGGAGCGCCGCAGCTGCTTCGCGGTTTCACCACTCGAGCCGGCACCCTGTTGGAGTAGTGCGGTGCTGCGCTCCTGCTCACCAATCGCGTTTCGAATCTGGCCGGTTCCGATTTGCACGTTCTCCATCAGGTCTGCGACGTAGGAGACCGCCTTCGCCTGGTCCTTCATCGTTTCGACGATGGCATCGATCTGCTCGCCGCTCTTGCTCGCCGCGTGTGTGATTTCTCCGAGCGACGTGCCTGCCTCGCCTGCGAGCAGCACGCCACGATCGACGGTCTCGACGCTGTTTTCGATGGCTTTCCTGGTTTCCTGCGTCTGCTCCTGCACCGATCGGATCACATGTGCGACGCCCTTGGTGCTTTCGGAAACTCGTGCGGCGAGCCGCTTCACCTGTTCTGCAACGACGGCGAAGCTTCGGCCGTGTTCGCCCGCCTGGGCTGCGATGATTGCTGCATTGAGAGCCAGGAGTCCGGTTTCGTCCGCGACGTCGTCGATCACGCCGATCACGGCACCGATTTCCTTGGTGTTGTCGGCGAGGCTTCCGATCACCTGGTTGGCGTTTGCCGTTGCGGTGTGGATTGCGGTCATCGCTTCGATGGTCTCGGACACATGGCTTCGGCCTTGCTCGGACAGCTGGCTCATCAGCGCGGCGAGGCGCGAAATTTCGTCGGTGTTTTTCGCCACCTCGTCGTTGCCTGCGGCGGCCTGGTCCATGCTGGTCGAAACTTCGTCGGCAGATGCCACCAGCGAATCGGAGCTCTCTGCGACCTGGGCAATGCTACGCAACATTTCCTCAGAAGTGCCCGCTACCTGGTCGACGTTCGCGGCGAGTTCACTCGCGCCCTGGCTGAGCTGGTCGCTGGTCGCTGCTATTTCCATCACTGAACTCGAGGCTTGATCGAGTACCTGCTCGAGTTGGTCAGCGGAGCTGGCGATGTCACGGACCTGCTCGTCGATGCTGCCCATTGATTCGGTTGCTTCAGCGATGCCGTAGACCTGGAGTTGTGTGACTTCGGCGACATCGTGGCTTGCGCTCGCGATTTCGCTGGAAGCCTCCCGCATGCGATCGGCGGCGCCGTTTACGCGCTCCATGGTGATCCGCAGCGATGAGGTCATCGTCTCGAAGCTGTGCGCGAGTTCCCCGAGTTCATCTTCGCTTTCGAAGATCGCGCCCGGCCGGAGGTCACCGTCTGCGATGCGGGCCGCGCCAACCCGCAGGATTTCGGTCGCGTCGCCGACTTCGCGCGCCATCAAGTAGGCGACTCCCACCGCAATGAGCGACGAGAAGAACAGCAACAACGCGAAAGCCCCGCCTCCAGCACTGTGGCTCTGGGATCCCTCGGGCGCGATCGCGACGAGGAGGCCAGTGGAATCGGGCAGCGGCCGCCAGGAGAAGCTGCGGGGGGTGTCGAAGCCCGAGCTGTCGCCCGATGTGTCTGGTTGATCGAAGAGGTGGACGCGATTCGAGTCGCTCAATGCTTCCGGGTTTCCAGCGATCAACCGTCGCGTCGAGGCATCGAGCAGAATTAGCTCCACGGGCTGCCCCAACGCGCGTAGCTCGGCCGCGGCGTCCGTGTAGGAGAACTCCGGCCGTAGTATCAGGGCCGCAAGGACCCGCTGCTGCAACTGCAGGGTCTGGCTCTCGACTGCGCGTTCACTGCGTACCTGCGAGAGCAAGGATGCGAACACCGCGGTTACCACGATCACACTGGTAGTAGCCGCCATCAGCTTGGTGCGCAGGGAGACGCGGCGGATCAAGGGCGCACGGAGTTGGGGTGCGCCGATCTCCGCGGCGAGTGCCGCCCGCGCTGGGGCGAGAAAGCGTTTGACGGTGAGGTAGTAGTAGATGTCGGTGATGAATGCTGCGGAGATCGTCGCGCACAGGATGACGAGCGCTGACCGCAGTGTGAAGTCGTCGTACCGCAGCCACATCGCGCCGCCGACTGCGGCTCCGCCGAGCCCCCACCACATCAAACCCCAGACGAACCAATATCGGGGAAAATCGGCGATGGCGGCAAAGCCGCGCTGGAGTTGAGCCGGGTGAGGGCTTCCCGCTGCGAGCTGGTCGAGGCAGCGCTGGATTCGCCGAAGCACACGGCGATGCACGAGATTCATTGCGGGAAAGATCAACACGAACACGCCCGCGACGATCTGGAAGAATCCCTGCCACTGTTGGGTGGTCAGTCGCAGCAGGCCGAAGAGATACAGGCTGATGACGACACACGCGAGCGCCGCGTAGATCCCCGTATAGGCGAGGATTCGCTGGATGAAGCTGCGGCCGGTGGGGAGTGATGTGGACATTCCTGCTTATCGGATTATTGGTGACCGGTCTTGATGGGTCCGGCTTGGACGCCGGGTTGCGTGTGCGAGGCCTTTGCGGAGCCCGTCGAGGTGATTGCCGACGGCGGGGCTGGGGAAGCCGCCGAAGCGCTCGCCGAGATAGCTTTCCGTGATCGCCTCGAACGCCGGCCCGGCGGCGGGGTAGGCCGCGCGAACTGCAGCCACGAAGTCGCGTGCGGTTGCTGTTGGTGCGCGCCTGAGACCGTGTCGCGCAAGCAGTTCGAGGCCGTCCGAATACGCGATCGGCAGGCCTTTGCGGTGCGTCTTCGGTCGCAACCACCACACTGCAGCGATGGCACCCGCGAAGCACAGCACGAGAACGGTGCCTTCACGCCAGGGCGTGCTGCCGAGGGCGTCTCGAGCCGGCCCATCCCATCCAGGCGCGCTTCATCGCGTGGATTTGATCTGAGCGATCGAATCCGACCACGCGCCGAAACCACCAGAGCTCCATGGCACTGGCGAATTCGCGGAAGCGCTGGTCGAGCGACAGTGGCGCGAGTGCGCGAACCCGGAGATCGGGCGGGGTCGCGTCATAGCGCACCCAGCCGGCGCGGTCGTAGTGGACTTCCGCCCAGGCGTGAGCGTCGGCGCGTGAGACCTCTACGAAATTCCCGACCCGGTTGGCCCGCCCTCCAGCGAAGCCGTTCACGAGCCGCGCTGGCAGGCCGGCGCTGCGCGCGAGGACGACGAAAGCGGAAGCGTAGTATTCGCAGTGCGCCGCCATGCTCTGGAACAAGAAGTGCTCGAGTGTCGATACTCCCCCCGAGTCGTCGAGAGTCGGCGGTGTGTCGCTGTAGCGGCCGTTCACGTACAAGTAGCGCTCGATCGCGCGCGCTTTTTCAGCGTCGCGGACTTTCTCGCGCGTGATTTCGTGGGCGAGAATTGCGACTGCGTCGGAGAACTCGGGCAATTGGAGGTAGCGGTCGCCCTGCCATTTCGGGGGAGCCGCGGTGTCGCGCTCGAGTGCCGCGTCGACCCACATGGTTCGCTCGCTCTCGAAGGTATAGCGGACGCGTTCGTGACTCTGCTCAGGTGCGTAGAGTCCGCCGTTGGAGTCGGTCTCGAGCCGCCGGATGGTTCCCTGTAGGCCGCGTTTCAGGCCGATGCCGAACAGCACTCCCGCCTCGACCGGGTCGCGTACGATCGTCTGGATCAAATTCACCCGGTCGGGCTGATGCGAAAACGTCACACCGCCTTCGGCGCTCCCTGGTACCGGATCGTGGCCGGGCGGTGTGATCGACCAGCTGCTGCCGTCGAAGTGGTCGAACGCGAGGCCGCGCCAATACGCCTCTTCGCGCCCGGGCGCTTCGCCGTAAGTGGTTTCCACGCGCATCACCACGGTTGGGTCCTGCCGAATGCTGCCGAGCGCGCCGAGCGTGACCTTGTCGGAAAAGCCCGACGTGGCGGTTACTCCGGACATGCTGGAGGCGTTGATGACACTCGACCGCAGCCGCGGCAACACGACGAAGATCACCAGCGCGAGCGCAACCGAAGCCCCGGTGGCGAAGAGCGTCATCTTCAGCACCCCGGGAGTGAGGGCGCGCGACGCGGCCGCGTGGTCCCCCGCCTCGAGGGCTTCGCTGCGAAGTGTGTGGACGATCAGCGTCCAGACCGTCGCAAAGCTGAATGCGATCAGCAGTGGAGGGAAGAACACGCTGTCTGTCAGATTCGACGCGAGTACCACCTGGAAGAGCGCCAGCGCGACCAGCAGAAACTCGGTGCGGCGCGGTCGCGCGTCGACGAGCTGCAACGCCTGCGTGAGTGCCGCGAAATGGGCGAGGGCGATCGTGGATGGCCCTCCACGCAGTGCAACACGTATCATCACGAACACGATGAAGAACATCCCGACGTTGAGCGCGATCGGGGATTTCTGCCAGCGTTGCGGCTGCGCACGCGTCGCCAACGAGTAGAGCAGGAAGAAGCCCTGAATGGCGACGACCCAGATTGCGAGTTGCTGCGTGATCCACAGCGAAGCGCTCGCGAGGGTGACGAGCGCCCAGGCGGAGGCCGGGCGCGGTTCGGCGACATCGATGCGGAACGCGCGCCGGCTCATGTCCGTTCCCGGGCGACTTGCGCATCGGGCTGGACGAGAGCGAGGTAGCTGAGTAGCCGAGATCGGTGGAGCCTTCCCGACCCGGCCGGGAAGCAGCGGCCGTCGGTGCGTAGCACCACTCGGTTGTCCGCGTCGATCAGCGCGACGATCTCGGAAGCCGCCCACGAGACCCGATCCTCGAACGGATCGCCGCTCGGCACGTTGCGGGTCCGCAGGCGTACCTCGACTTCGGACTCGTGTTCATAGTCGGTTTCGGTGATGAGCAGCGCTCGGTGTCGCAGTGAGGCCCGCCAGTGGATCCGGCGGATGGTGTCGCCGTGTTCGAACTCGCGGAGCCCGACCGCGTTGGCACCCACGCCGCCGGGGCCCGTCACCCGCTCGCCGCCGCCCCGGGCTTCGCCGAACGACGCCGGGATCGCGACATTCTCGATCTTCGGGTAGACCAGCGAATCGGCCTCGGATTCGATTGTGAGCGACTTCGAGAAGAGTCCGAAGGGAAAGCGCGTATATACCTTGAAACAAACGAATTTCAGGTTCCCTCGATGCGCCGGTGCGAGATTGTACGAGCGCAGCTCGACGCTGCCCGGGTCGACGCGGAGCGCAAACGCGCGGCCGGCTGCGCGTTCGTCCTGGCCGTCTTCCTGGACACGGTCTTCTACGAGAACCGCGAATGCGGGGACGCGCGGTTGGTGGTTCGAGATTTCGAGGCCGACGGCGGTGGTCTCACCCGCGAATAGATCGCGCGGCAGCCGGCGTCGCACGCGGATACCGCGCAGCGCAGACTCGGACATCACTCCCGAAAGGACCAGGAATGCGAGCATCAACGACAGCACCAGGTAGAGCAGGTTGTTGCCGGTGTTGAGCGCCGCAAAGCCGACGCCGAACGTGAGCACGCAGAAAATCCATCCCGCGCGGGTGGGGCGGAGTTTCCGCGGCGGACGCAGCCAGCGTTGCAGCCGGTCCTTTAGAGCGGAACCGGTATCCGTTCGAGAATTTCTCGCATCACCCACGCTGTTTCCTCTCCGCCCCGAGCGCGACCGGAGCGCGGGTCGACGACGATCCGGTGCGAGAGCACGTCGACCGCCAGGTCGCGCACATCTTCGGGGATGCAGTAGTCCCGCCCGTCTACGAGCGCGCGAGCCTGGGCGGCTCGTCGCAATGAGATCGCAGCTCGAGGCGAGACACCGAGTTCGAGTGATTCGTGATCGCGGCTCTCGTGCACGATTGCGAGCAGATAGGAGACCAGGGATTCGTCGAACTTGATCCGTTCCGCGGTCGACTGCATCGCGGTGACCTGGGCCATCGTAACCACTGGGTTGAGCTTCGGGAGGGAGGAGCGCGCCGGGTCTTCGCGCAGCACCGCGGCCTCGTCCTCCGGGTCGGGATAACCGATTCCGGTGCAGATCATGAAGCGGTCGAGCTGCGACTCCGGAAGCGGGTGGGTCCCGTGGTGCTCGAGCGGGTTCTGCGTTGCGACGACGAAGAACGGTTCGGGCAGACGGCGGGTTACGCCGTCCACGCTGACGGAGTTGTCGCTCATTGCCTCGAGCAGGGCGGACTGGGCCTTGGGGCTGGCGCGGTTGATCTCGTCCGCGAGCACGATGTTGGCGAAGATCGGACCTGGCTGAAACGCGAAGTTGCCGGTGGGGATTCCGTCGCGGATTTCCGGCATCGAGGTGCCGAGCAGATCTCCGGGGAGCAGGTCGCTCGTGAACTGCACGCGACGGAATTCCGCGTCGATCGAACGCGCGAGCGCGTGGGCGAGCGTCGTCTTGCCAACGCCCGGAACGTCTTCGAGCAGTAGATGGCCGCGTGCGATCAGCGTCTCGACGGCGCGTCGCACGACATCGGGCTTGCCTCGGAGAGCACGCTCGACGTTCGCGCGGAGGCGGTCGGCATGCTCCCGGGCTACTTCGGGATTCAGCATCGGGGAATTCGCGTCGGTGTCGTTTTCCTGGGCGAGACGATCTTCGGCCACGGCCATTTCATCGGCGGGTAAAGGGTGGCGCATGAGATGTGAACGGCCGTGAGGGCGATTCACTTTGCAGCAGGCAGTGCGCAGCCGGCGGCCTCGAGGTTCGGAATCGTTCGGGATTCGGCGTTACGGCGCGAGCAGGGCTTCGGCCGGGTCCGGAGCGTCTGCGGCTGCGCGCAGGCGCGCGATGAATTCGCCCAGGTTTCCGCCGAGTGCCGCGAGATTCGCAGCATAGCGTTCGATCCCAGCGGCGTAGGTTCCCGCGAGTGCCACGCAGGCATCGTTCAGGCGGATGGTCTGGGCCAGCGCCGTGCCGTCGCGTCCGGTCAGTGCGAGCCCTGCGAGTTCCTCGCGAGCGGCATTTTCGAGGGCCTCGCGTCGGCGTTCCTGTTCGACACCGGGCTCGGTCTCCTGGTACAGCGCTTCGATCCGGTCGCGCAGTGCGGTCAGAACCGCCGACAGGGCACGCGAATCGTCGACTGCCGCACGGCGTGTTTCGGCCGCGGTCGCGCCTTCGGTGTCGGCGTAGAACTGAACGCTTGCCTCCTGTCCAATGAAGCTGGCGACCGTCTCATTGAAATCGACGTGGTCCTTCGTGTAGACCGTCGCGTGTACCAGCTCGTGGAAGATCGTTTCGACGGTTCTCCCCTCGCCGCCACGCAGCATCGGTGCGGTGACGGGGTCGTTGAGCCAGCCGAGTGTGGAGTAGGCCGAAACCGCGATCACGCAGACATCGAAGCCTTTGCCTCGCAATTTCTCAGCTTCGGCTTCCGCTCGCTCCCGGTCGAAGAAGCCCTTGTAGGGCAAGCGCCCGAGCAGCGGAAACCAGAAGCCGGCCGGCGTGACCTCGCCCGGACGGGTCGTTACCACGGTGGTGACGATCCGGTCGCCGGGCCAGTCGACGTAGCTCGTGTACTGTTCGTCGACCTCGAGGCCGAGGTCGTGCGCGTAGCTGCGGGCGCCTTGGATCGTTTCGAGCTGGCTGCGAAGCGACGCTGGCGTGGCCGGGTCCCTCATGACTTCGTCGATTGGTCGCTCGGCATACATCAACTGGGCCTGGCCGGTAGCGAGGTGACCGAGGTAACACCCCGTGTTGAACAGCGATAACGACAACATGGCGACCAGCGCGACCGGATTCGCGCGAATCCGGGTCTGTGCAGCCGAAACCGGAGCCGCGGAGTGGATCTCGGCCGAAGCCTGGGCCGCAGGGGCGGCGGGTGTCGAAGAGCGGGACTCGGGCGGGCGGATCGAGTTGCTCATCTACGCACCCGCGGCGGAGATTACGGCCGTGCGCGACGCGGTGTCGCAGACCGGCGTTGCGCTCGACCTCGAGCCGCCCGAGACGGTTCTCGAGACGGACTGGGCCGAGCAGTGGAAGCAGGGGCTCGAGGCGATCGTAGTGTCGGCGCGGCTGGTCGTGCGTCCATCCTTCGTCGCCCACGCCTTGGAACCGGGGCAGCTGGAGCTCGTCATCGATCCGGGCCAGGCATTTGGAACGGGAGGGCACGCCTCGACGCGGCTCAGCCTCGAGTGGATCGATGCTCTCGCGGAAGACTTGCCGACGGCTCCGCGTGTGCTCGATGTCGGCACCGGCACGGGGGTGTTGGCGCTCGCGGCGATTCGGCTCGCGGGCGCGCACGCCGTGGCGTTCGACCTCGACCCGCTGGCGGCGGAAGCCGTGCGTGAGAATGCCGAGACCAACGGCGTTCGTGAGGGGCTGAGCCTCTTCATCGGCCCGCTCGACGCACTGGCGCCGATCGGCTTCGACCTCGTCCTCGCGAACCTGCTCAAGTCGGAGCTGCTTCCGCTACTCGGAGGCATCGCCGAGCGCGTCCGACCGGGCGGGTACGCGGTCTTCGCGGGCCTGCTTGCGAGCGAAGCCGATGAGATTCGCGCCGCGCCGGCAGCGAGAGTCTTCACGCCCGTGGCGGTGCGCGAAACCGATGACGCGAACGGAGACCGCTGGATCGCACTCCTCATGCGGCGGTGACGCGCTCGCGCCAATGGTCGAGCAGTCGTTCGAGCGTTCGGTCGAACGGGATACGCGGCTGCCAACCGGTGGCAGCCCTCAGCCGCTCCGCGTCGCCGACTGCATGGTCCGTGGGGCGATAGAACTCCGAGGCGACCTCGATTCGCGGCTCGACGCCGGCGAGCGAGCACAGAGTGTGCAGCGCATCGCCCACTCGGACGCCGGAGCCGCTGGCCACGTTGTAGATTCCACTCGCAACCTTCGGGTCGAGCAGCCGAATGTAGGCGTCGGTCACATCGTCGATGTCGAGGAAGTCACGGACTGAATCCAGGTTTCCGACCCGCATCGAAGGCTCGGATCTGCCGGCCTCGATGGACGCGACCTGTCGCGCGAAGCTGGGCAGGACGAAGGCGTCCGTCTGCCCGGGTCCGGTGTGGTTGAACGGACGAACCCGCACCACATCGAGCCCGCGCTCGGCGTAGATGCCGCCGAGCAGGTCGGCTGCTGCCTTGCAGCGCGAATAGGGTGAGCGCGGCTGCAGCGCGGAGGACTCGTCGAAGGGTGGGGCGCCGGGTTCCGTCGACCCGTAGAGATCGGCCGTGCTCACGAGGATCACACGCGCGGCCGGCACCGTGCGCTGGGCGACCTCGAGTACGCTGCGCGTGCCGAGGTAGTTCACGCGATAGGTGAGCTCTGGCTGCTGCCACGAGGTGGCCACCGAACTCACCGCGGCCAGGTGAATGATCGCGTCGGGCTCGACCTCACGGACCCGCGCCTCGACGGCGGCCGGGTCGGAGACATCCATCTCGCGATCACTCGCCGCGACGCTCCATCCCTCTGCTTCGAGGCGGGGGAGCAGGTGCACTCCGACGAACCCCGCTGCTCCCGTGACGAGTACGCGCATGACCGGCAAACTGCCAGACCTATCCTCCGCGTGCTACCAGCGCACTGCTTTGGTGCGAGATGCGAGATGCGGGCTTCCGAGCGCTATTCGGCTTCGCCTGGGCGCCCGGCCTGCATCGGTGATATCTATTTCCCCACACGACCGGACCGCCCGGCGCATCCGGCGGCCTGCGGCCCCGAGGCGGGCGATCCGCGCAACGCGGGGAGGGGGGGGGAGAGATGATCATCGGACTCTCGGGCTTGAACGGCTCCGGCAAGGGCGAGGTCCTCAATTACCTCGAAGAGCGGAGCTTCTACCCGTTTTCGCTGTCGGACGTCATCCGCCGCCACCTCGATGAGCAGGGCGTCAGCGAGACCCGCGACCGCATGATCGAGGCCGGCCGGGCGATCCGCGCCGAGAAAGGGCCGGGCGGGCTCGCCGAGTTGCTCGCCGAGAAGATCATCCGCGATCGAAATTACGTCGTCGACTCGATTCGTCACCCCGCGGAGGTCGAAGTCCTGCGCCGCAAGACCCCGCACTTCCACCTGATCTGGATCGATGCTCCAGCGGAGATTCGTCTCGAACGCATGAACGAACGCGGCCGCGCGGGCGATGCCACCACACTCGAAGAACTCCAGGCGCAAGAGGGCAGGGAGTTGGGCAGCGACGACCCGGCCGCGCAGCAGCTGCTCGCCGTCAAGGAGCTCGCCGACACAACCCTCGCAAACGAAGGCTCGATCGCCGAACTCCACGAAAAGCTCCAGGAGGTCCTGGAAGCGAGCCTTTTTTTTGAACGACCGAGCTGGGACGAGTACTTCATGTCCATCGCGCGGGTCGTCGCCACCCGCAGCAACTGCGTCAAACGAAAGGTCGCCTCCGTGATCACCCGCGACCGCCGAATCGTCTCGACCGGCTACAACGGAACCCCCCGCGGCGTCCGCAACTGCAACGAAGGCGGCTGCCCACGCTGCAACTCCTTCGCCGAAGGCGGCACTCGTCTCGACGAATGCCTCTGCTCACACGGCGAAGAGAACGCCATCACCCAGGTCGCCTACCACGGTGTCTCCGTCAAGGATGCCACCCTCTACACCACCCTTAGCCCGTGCTTGATCTGCACCAAAATGATCATCAACGTCGGCATCATCGAAGTCGTCTACA
>JAFDEI010000180.1 GCA_019310425.1 Deltaproteobacteria bacterium
TTGAGAGATTGGGTCACCAACGTCGAATCGACCTATTACTGCATCGGCTCGGTGATGGGGCCGCACCCATACCCGCTGATCGTGCGCGATTTTCAGCGGGTGATCGGGGTCGAGGCACGTGCGCAGATGCAGCAGGAGTTGGGGCGGCTGCCGGACGTGCTGGTTGCGTGCATCGGCGGCGGCTCGAATGCAATCGGGTTGTTTCATCCCTTCCTCGGCGACGAGGCGGTCCGGCTCATCGGTGTCGAAGCGGCCGGTGAAGGCCTCGATTCCGGGCGGCACGGTGCGGCGCTGTGCGCGGGCGTACCGGGCGTGTTGCACGGCATGCGCAGCCTGCTGCTGTGCGATGACGATGGCCAGATCTTTCCCGCACATTCGATCTCGGCCGGCCTCGATTATCCGGGCGCCGGGCCCGAACATGCCCATCTGCGCGATGTAGGGCGGGCCGAGTATGTCGCCGCGACCGACGATGAGGCGCTCGACGCATTCCTCTACCTGTCGCGCATGGAGGGCATCGTGCCGGCACTCGAATCGGCACACGCGGTGGCGCACGTGCGGAAGCTCGCGCCGACGTTGCCCGGTGATGCCGTCGTGTTGATCAACCTCTCGGGCCGAGGGGACAAGGACGCTCCGCAGGTGCGGGACATGCTGGCGGCGCGCAACGCGCCGTCGCACTGATGGGCCGGCTTGGGGATCGTTTTCAGGCGCTTCGGGGACGCGGTGAATCCGCACTGATTCCGTTCATCACCGCCGGTGATCCGGACCTCCAGACGACCGAGCGTCTGTTGTACGCACTCCAGGAAGCCGGCGCGGACGCCGTGGAGATCGGTGTGCCGTTCTCGGACCCGATGGCCGAGGGCCCTACCATCCAGCGCGCGAGCGAACGCGCGCTCCTGAAGGGGACCTCGCTCAGACAGGTGCTTGCGATGGTCCGGAAGGTTCGAGCCGACATCGACCTGCCGTTGATCCTGATGGGCTACGCGAACAACTTTCTCGCGATGGGAGCGATCGGTTTCGCCGAGGCTGCGAGTGAAGTTGGCGTGGACGCGGTGATCGTGGTGGATCTGCCGCCGGAGGAGGGAGCCGAATTCTACCTCGCGCTGCGTGAACGCGGTGTCGATCCGATCCTGCTTGCGGCTCCCACGACGACTCCCGAGCGTGCACGGATGCTCGTGCGCGAGACACGCGGTTTCCTCTACTACGTTTCGCGCACGGGCGTGACGGGTGTGCGGGCCGCCATCGGCGAGGGTGTCGAGGAGGCGGTGCGGTCACTCCAATCACTTTCGGACGTGCCGGTCTGTGTCGGGTTCGGTGTCGCGACGCCGGAGCACGCGGGAATCGTGGGTGGCTTCGCGGACGGTGTCGTCGT
This sequence comes from Deltaproteobacteria bacterium, assembly GCA_019310425.1. Lineage (GTDB taxonomy): Bacteria > Myxococcota_A > UBA9160 > UBA9160 > SMWR01 > JAFDEI01. Next base: position 1,370 of record JAFDEI010000180.1, read on the forward strand.
GGGGAGCGCGCTCGTCGATCGAATCGATCGCGCGGGATCGCCCGAGGAGGCGGTCGAGGAGGCGGCCCGCTTCGTCGCCGAGCTCAAGGCTCCGTTGTTCCGGGGGGCGTCGGGCTCCGATTCGCGGTGAGCTGTTGGTATAATTCGCGCACCTGCCGCTCCGTCTCTTCGAGGGACCCGGCGTTGTCGATCACACAATCGGCCATTTCGCGCTTTTCATCGATCGGAAGCTGGGCGCGGATCCGCCGCAACGCTTCTTCGCGCGTGCAGCCGTCGCGAGCGATCTGGCGTTCGATCTGAAGCGCTTCGGGAACGTGGACCACAATCGTCGCATCGAAGCCCAGCTGACTCGTGATTCCGGTCCCGGCTTTCATCCCTTCGAAGAGCAGGGGGATGTCGAGCACGATCACGCCGACGCCCGTATCCCGCGCTGCAGCCAGCTGACTCATCATTTCGACTCCGACTTTCGGATGCATGATCGAGCCGAGCCGATTGCGGGCATCGGGGTCCTGGAACGCAATCGCGCCGAGCGCAGCACGGTCGAGTGCTCCGGATTCGTCGAGGATTCCCTCGCCAAACGCCTCTGCGAGTTCCTGCAATACCGGTGAACCGGGCGATTGGAGTTCGTGGACGATCGCGTCGGCGTCGATCACATGGGCACCGAGCTTGGCGAGCAGGGCCGCCACGGTGCTCTTGCCCGAACCGATTCCGCCCGACAGGCCTGCGAGTCGCGTCATGGCGCTCATCAAGGTGCTCGAAAAAGCAGCTGCGGGCCAGTGGCTCAGATCACTTCGTCTTCGTTGTCCACGGCGACGCAGTTCTTGCCCTGGGCCTTCGCGCGGTACAAAGCCGAGTCTGCGGCCGCGAAGAAGCGTTTGCGGGTGCCGGCATACTGGGCGATGCCCATCGACAGGGTGGTGCGAGTCGGCCGCAGTGATTCGTCGACGATGAACGACGACTCTGCGATGGCGGTGCGAATCTTCTCCGCCAGCTGCTCCGCGCCCGCAAGGTCGGTATCGGAGGCCAGTACCACGAACTCATCGCCACCGTAGCGCGCGAGCAGGTCGCTCTCGCGGATCGAGTCGTTCATCAGCATCGCGATGCGTCGCAGCAGTTCGTCGCCCGCCGCGTGTCCGAGGCGATCGTTCAGCGACTTGAAATCGTCGACGTCGACCAGGATCATCGACAAGGGCTCCTGCACCCGGTTCACGCGCTTGATCTCTCGCGTGAGGTGGTCCTGGAAGAAGCGATGATTGTGGAGCTTCGTCAGGCCGTCGGTGATCGAGAGCTGTTCGAGTACCTCGTTGGCCTGTTGGAGTTCGAGGTTCTGGTCGCGCAGTTTCGCATTCGCGATTTCGATCTCGGCCTGGTTTCCGCGCAGCTTCCGCATCATGTCGTTGAACGTGTGCGTGAGCAGGCCGATCTCGTCGTGGGTTGCAGGCTCGGGGATTTCATGATCGAGCTGCCCCTGGGCGATCTGGCGTGCTCCGTCGGATAACGTCTCGATTGGTTTGAGGATCGCGGCCGTGATCTTGTACGCAAGGAAGCTGAACAGCAGGATGACGCAGAGATCGATCACGAAGATCCGTTTGACGACCGAAACCACGGGCGCAAAGACCACCTCGAACGGGGCCTCGGCGACGAGGTACCAATTGGAGATTTGGAGCGGGAGTGCGCTCGCGATGACGTGGACACCGGCGGCATTGGTGTATTCCCGGATCTTCGAATCCGGTTCCTCGAGCAGGTCGTCGGGAACGCTGCGGGAGAGCATGGAAGGACCGGTAGCGCCGAAGAGGATGCGACCACGTCTGTCCACGATCAGCGTCGATTCAGACATCTCCGGGCGGGACGGCGCGATCACAGTCTCGATCGTTGTCCTGTTCAGAATTGCGACGAGGCGGTTTCCGTTCGAGGGATGAGGCAGGGCGATGTAGCTAAGAATTTCGCCGACCGGGGTCGTGGTGATGTGGATTCCTGCGCGTGCGGCATCGAAAGGCGGTCTCGAATGCTCGAGCTCGCTCCACACATCGCGGCCGACCTCGCGACTGCGCCGCCCCTCGGGTCCATAGAGTGCGAGTCCGTCGATCAGTTCCGACTTCGCGACGACTCGGGCGAGCCGCTTCGTGCTCGGGTCATCGGCGTTCTCGGCCAGCTCGCGAAGTTCGACCAGATTCTGCGTGAACCAAGCCGAGATTTCGTCACGCGAGCGCAAGAGCGATGCCGGGAATTGGCGGTCGAGTCGGTTGCTCAGGTAGTCGTGCGTGCTCTGGATGGAGACCCAACTCACCACCAACGCCGTCGCGAAGGTCGAGACGAAGACGAACAGGATGATCTTGGTAGCCAGGCTGTTGATTGGTTGCCGACGGCCCGGGCTGGGTAATTCTGCCATGCGCGCAGTTGCCTCCGCACTCGTCGTATCGACCCCATCTGCGGCTTGCTTGACCTTTCTCCAGTCTGCACAGGAAAGAATTTCATCAGTAAAACTAGGTGTTTAAGGGTAAACCCGGACTCGCTGCCTCTTCTGCGGTCAATCGGCGGTAACTCCCCGTCAATTCGAGTGAAATCGCCTCCCGAGCTGTTTGCGCCGGCATGGGCCCTCGAGTATATTGCGCAAGCATTTTCAGGGGGTTAGCGGGTTTTTCACGGCATCGGGAAAGTCTCGTGCCTGCGATTCGCCCCCTCCTTCGAACGGGTTCCGTCCCGGGCGGCAGCGCAGCGGATGGTGCGATGGCGAATTCCGGACAACCACGCCGAGCGTCTGAGAGCGCCGACCGCGCGAAGCTGCTCGTGGAACTCCGCGATCGGATCGATGCCATCGATTCGGAGATTCTCGAGAAGTTGAATGATCGAGCGCGAGTGGTGGTCGAGGTCGGAGCGCTGAAGCACGAGACGGGCGCTCCGGTCTACTCGGCAACCCGCGAACGGCGAATCACCGAGCGGCTGGTGAAGGAGAATGCTGGGCCGTTTCCCGAGGCGGGGATTGCCCCGGTTTTCCGCGAGATCGTTTCGGCGACCCGATCGCTCGAAGACGAGCTTCCGATCGCATATTTCGGGCCCGAGGGGACGTTCACCCACCTGGCTGCGAAACAGCGGTTTGGTGAGGTCGCAAACCTGCGCAGCGAATCGTCGATTCCGAACGTCTTCAGTGCGGTCGAGTCCGGCAAGGCGCAGCTCGGAGTGATTCCGGTCGAGAACACCACCGCGGGCGTCGTGACCGCCGCGCTCGACACGTTCGCGGATTCCGATGTGTCGATCTGTGGTGAGATTCTTCTGCCGATCTCACTCGACCTGTTTTCGCGCAGCGGTAAGCTCGCCGACGTGCGCAGGGTTGCGTCACACCCGCAACCTCTGGCCCAGAGTCGGCAATGGCTCGATGAGAACCTGCAGCGTGTCGAGCGGATCGAGACCGCCAGCACTGCGGCCGCCGTCGCTCTCGCGGTCTCTGACGAGTCGGTTGCCGCAATTGGCAGTTCGATCGCGGGCGGGTTGCAGGGTCTGATCGCGATCGAGGCTGCGATCGAGGATCGGCTCGAGAACACCACCCGCTTCGTGTTGATCGGGCGCCAGTTCCCCGAGCCTACCGGCGACGATCTGACGACTGTGCTGTTCACGATCCGCAAGGACGAGTCCGGCGGATTGCACCGGTTGATCGAACCAATGGCAGAGCGTGGCGTCAATCTGACCTCGATCCAGCTGCGGCCGATCGCCGGCAAGCCCTGGGAGTACTACTTCTTCATCGACATCGAGGGGCACCGAGACGATCCGCAGGTTGCCGCTGCACTGGCTGATGCTGCAGGGGTCGCCCATACCTGTCGCGTACTCGGTTCGTTCCCGCGCGCGGCCGGCGGTCGCGCGAAGCGCGTGGGCGAGGAGCGGTGAGATGGCGCTGAAAGACGTCGTCAATCGCCACATCCTGGATCTGCGTCCGTATCAGCCCGGCAAGCCAATCGAGGAGCTCGAGCGCGAACTCGGTATCACGGGCTCGATCAAGCTCGCCTCCAACGAGAGCCCGCTCGGTCCGTCACCGAAGGCGCAGGCGGCGATTCGTGCAGCGGTCGACGGAATTCATCGCTATCCGGACGGTGCGAGCTTCGCACTGCGGGAGAACCTCGCGGGAAGACTCGCAGTAGGAACCGACCAGCTCGTCTTCGGTGCCGGTGCAGACGAGATCCTCGAGTTGCTGGCGAAGGCGTTTCTCGGGCCGGGCTCGGAAGCGGTCTTTGCGTGGCCGTCGTTCGCGATGTACCCGATCGTGGTGAAGGGCATGGGTGCTACGCCCGTCGCGGTGCCGCTCTCGAACGACCTCGTGCACGACCTCCCGGCACTGGCCGCTGCGGTCGGCGAGCGTACGAAGATCGTCTTCGTGTGCAATCCCAACAACCCCACCGGGACCAGCGTCGGCGCCGCGGCATTCGATCGCTTCGCCGCTGACCTGCCACCGGACGTAGTCCTGGTAGTCGACGAGGCCTACGTCGAATATGTGCGCCGGTCCGATTTTCCCGATTCGTTGGGGTGGGTCAGCCGGCGCCCCGCCACCATCGTGCTGCGAACGTTTTCGAAGATCTACGGCCTCGCAGGTCTGCGGCTGGGCTATGGCGTCGCAGACGTCGAACTCGCGGGTTATCTCGAGCGTGCGCGCCACCCGTTCAACGTGAACCGGCTCGCGGAGGTGGCCGCCCTCGCGGCACTGGACGACGAAGGGCACGCCAAGGCATCGCGCCGCGTGAACGCCGAAGGTGTCGCATACCTGACCGCGGAACTCGAGGCACTCGGCATCGAGGTCTGGCCTACCGATGCGAACTTCATTCTGGCTCGTGCCGGTGACTGGGTTCACGATGCGTTGCTGCGCGAGGGCATCATCGTGCGTCCGCTGGCATCGTTCGGAATGGCGAATCACATTCGGATCAGCGTAGGCCTGCCCGAAGAGAATGAGCGCCTGGTAAAGACCCTGAAGCGATTGCGGGAGAGCGGAGCGTGACGCCCGTGTACCAACGCATCGCGGTGATCGGACTCGGACTGCTCGGCGGCTCGGTGGCACGTGCCGATCGCGCCCTCGCCGAGGGGGCGGTTGATGCGGTGGCTTCGCGCGAGGAGGCGGTTCGGGATGCCGAACTCGTCGTGTTGGCGACACCCGTCTCCGCGATGGCGGAAACGATCCGTGCAGTCGCTCCGGGACTCGCCTCGGGCGCGACCGTGACCGACGTCGGCAGTGTGAAGGCGGTCCTGCACGAAACTCTCCCAGGGCTGCTGCCGCCGGGCGTGCGGTACATCGGCTCGCACCCGATGGCAGGCAGCCACGAACGCGGTTTCGAGCGGAGCCGTGAAGACCTTTTCGACGGCGCACCGTGTGTCATCACCGAAACCGGAACTTCACCCGAGCAAACGAGGCTGTGCGACTTCTGGCGTGCTCTCGGCGCGCGTGTCTTCGTTCGCGACCCGGTCAACCACGACCGTGAGGCGGCCTGGGTGAGCCACCTCCCGCACGTACTCGCCTACGCGTTCGCGGAAGCCCTCGAGCGCGCACCAGCCGATGCATGCGATCTGGCGGGTTCAGGATTTCGCGATTTCACGAGAATCGCGCTCAGTGAGCCGGAGATGTGGGGCGAGGTCCTTACCGAGAACCGCAAGGCGCTGGCGGCACCGCTCCAGGTTGCGGCGGAGGTACTGTCCGAAATTTCGCGCGCGATCGAAGCGAACGACGCGGAAGCCCTCGAGCGCAAGATCAATGCGGCACGTGAAACGCTGTCGCGATTTTCGAGTAGCGAACGAAGCGAACAAGAGGCCCCGGGTGAAGGTCATCCGACGGCAGTGAAACGTTAGGCATCAATCCTGGTTGCGCCGAGTGGTGTAGATCGGGCAGGAAACCACTAATAACTCATGAGTGAAACGCATACGGCAGCAGAAGGTTCAGGCGAGAGCTTCGCCGAACTCTACGAAACTTCCCTCAAATCGCTGAAGGAAGGCGAGGTCGTTCACGGCAAGGTCTTGTCGGTCGACAGCGATTTCGTCCAGATCGACATCGGGTTCAAGTCGGAAGGCATGGTCGCCAGCTGGGAGTTCATGGACGATGACGGCACGATCCTTGTCGGCCCCGGCGACGAAGTCGATGTTCTCCTCGAGGAAGCAGAAGACGCCAACGGGCGCATCGTGCTTTCCAAGGAGAAGGCCGATCGCCTGAAGATCTGGGATGAAATCAGCCGTGCCTACAAGGCCGATGAGCCGGTTGAGGGCACCGTCGTGGCGCGCGTCAAGGGTGGCCTCGCGGTTGATATTGGCGTCAAGGCGTTCTTGCCTGGTTCGCAGGTCGATTTGAGACCCGTTCGGAATCTCGAGAACATCGTCAATCAAAAACTACAATTCAAGATCATCAAATTCAACAAGCGCCGCGGCAATATCGTACTGTCGCGACGTGCGCTGCTCGAGACGGAGCGCAAGCGGATGCGAGAGGCAACGCTGGAAACGCTCGCGGCCGGGATGATCATCGATGGTGTGATCAAGAACCTCACGGACTATGGCGCGTTCATCGACCTCGGCGGGATCGACGGTCTGCTGCATGTGACCGATATGTCGTGGGGGCGAGTGAATCACCCGAGTGAGCTTTTCCATGTGGGTGACGAGATCAAGGTCAAGGTGCTGAAGTTCGACGCCGAGACCGAGCGAGTTTCACTCGGCCTGAAGCAGATCCAGCCGGATCCGTGGATCGATGCATCGATGCGGTACCCGATCGGAAAGCGTATCGAGGGCAAGGTCGTGTCACTCGCCGAGTACGGAGCGTTCGTCGAGCTGGAGCCGGGCATCGAGGGCCTGATTCACGTTTCAGAGATCTCCTGGACGAAACGGATCAAGCATCCTTCGAAGGTGGTTTCGGTGGGGGACACGGTCGAGGCGGTCGTGCTCGATGTCAGTGAGCGGGAGCGCAAGATCTCGCTCGGCATGAAGCAGATCGAGCCGAACCCGTGGAGCGTGATCGAGCAGAAGTACCCGATCAAACCGAGCAGATCAAACATCCGAGCGAGAAATTCAAGAAGGGTGACAATGTCGAGGCGGTCGTGCTGAAGATCGACAAGGAGAACGAGAAGTTCTCGCTGGGGATCAAACAGCTCGAATCCAACCCGTGGGAGGAGATCCTGAAGAAGTATCCCGTGGGCGATGAGGTCTCCGGCGAGATTACGAAGGTTGCCGAGTTCGGTGCATTCGTGAAGCTCGAGGAGGGCATCGAAGGGCTGATCTACAGCTCGGAGCTGTCCACGGAGCGGGTCGAGAAGCCCGAAGACGTGGTCAAGGTCGGCGATGCGGTCACCGCGCTGATCACGAAGGTCGACCCGGTCGAGCAGAAGATCTCTCTGTCGATCCGTGCTCTGACCGATCGCGAGCAGCGACAGGCGCTCAAGAAGCTGGCCAGTCAGCAGTCCGCGACGCAGACGACCACGCTGGGTGACCTGCTGGCCTCGAAACTCGCCGAGAAGGCGGAAGGTGGGGCTGAGAACGAGTAGTGCGGCTTGTGGTCGGGTTCCGGGGCATTGCCTCGGAGTCCGACCGGCCGGATGACTGGAAATCAAATTGGGGCCGCACTGGGAAGGCGGCCCGCTAGACTCAAGATCAGCCGCCGAGTTCTGCGAGTTCGGGGGCGCTTTCGGGGGGAGAACGATGACGAAGAGCGGGTTGATCGAAGCCGTCGCGGATCGTACGCCGCACATTTCAAAGAAGGATACGGAGATTGTCGTCAATACGATCTTTGAATCGATGGCCGAGGCGCTGCGGGGGGGGCACCGGATCGAGATTCGGGGTTTTGGGAGCTTCCAGGTGAAGATTCGCGAGGCGCGCGAGGGTAGGAACCCCAAAACCGGTGAGCCCGTGCACATTTCGGCGAAGCGGACACCGTTCTTCAAAGTCGGTAAAGAACTGAAGGAGATGGTGGACAGAGTTCCGCTCGAGGCGGTTGAAGATTCGAATCTTGGTGATGTCTCCAGCTGACCCCTGCCAGGAAGGGGTCGGAGGAAACCATGCAGGTCGTGCGCAGGCTATTGGGGGTCGCGCTTTTTGTCGCGGTACTGCTATTGGGCTGGAACTTCGCGGCTGAGCATTCCAGTGCCGTGACGATCCAGCTGCCGTTCACAACGGGCTTCGATGTCACGCTCTGGGCGGCGCTGCTTGCGGTGTTCGGGATGGGAGTGGCGTTGACCGGATCTGTTGCCATGCTCCGGGCGACACGCCAGGGTCTGGTGGCACACCGCTATCGCAAGATGATTCGCGACCTCGAGGCTGAGATCCACCAGCTTCGGAACCTGCCACTCGCCGACGACGTGTCTGTTCATGCGGAACCTGCGGTCGCTGAAGGCGTGTCGCCCTCACCCAAGCGCGCCCTCGGGCGAGGCGCGTAGTCGTATGCGACGTATTACGCGCGCGTTCAAGGGGGTAACGCACGCGATGAAAGATGTCGATGCGATCCTGCGTTCGGCACTTCTGGCGACGCTCGATCGCGATTTCGATCGAGCCGAGGAACTGCTGGCGGATGCCGTTCGGATCGATTCGAGCGGCATCGAGTCGTTCCTTGCTCTCGGGCGACTGTTCCGGATGCGCGGCGAGATTGGTCGTGCGATCCGAATCCATCAGAACCTGTTGTTGCGTGCTGATCTGGAAGTCGATCAGCGGGTCGAGGTTCTGGTCGACCTCGGCACGGATTTTCGCCAAGGTGGCTTTCTGCGCCGCGCGATCGCCAGCTACGAAGAGGTATTGAGCCGCGATCCCAAGCACCTGGTCGCGCTGCGGGCATTGTTTCACCTGCTCGCGGACGTTCGTGAATTCGGGCGTGCGCTCGAGGTGGCACGCCGCCTCTCGCGCATCGAGGGTGACAAGAGCGGCCATCGCGAGGCCGAACTCTACGTCGACATGGCGGTCGCGGCGCATCGCGAGGGGCGCAACGACGACGCCCGCAAGGCGGTCAAGCGAGCGATCCGCAAAGACCGTGACCTCGTTCGAGCATGGATCGAGCTGGGAGACCTCGAAGCGGAGCGCGGGCGAACCAAGGCTGCACTCGCGGCATGGGTGCGCGTGCCGGAAGTCGACCCCGCGAGTGGGGAGCAGGTCTACCCAAAGCTGGAGACCGCGTATTCGGCGCTCGGCAAGGGGCGAGACTTCGAGAAGCTGCTGAGGACGTTCCTCGACGAGCGGCCCGACGATTCGGCTGCGCGCCTTGCGCTGGCACGCGCGCTTGCAGCACGGGGGGAGATCGACGACGGCGTCTCCGAGCTGCGGCGGATCATCGAGAGCGACCCGGGTGACCTCGAGGCGACTGCAGCGCTTGGTCGCGTTCTGTTGGCCGAGGGCCGCGACGCCGAGGCCGCGCACCTGCTTGGTGAAGTACTCGATGCCCTCGACCAACGCGGCCTGCTCGCGTCCACCAAGGATCTCGAATGACGAAGTCCGCGCTCGATACTCCGATGATGCGGCAGTACCTCGCGATCAAGGCCAAGCACCCGGAGGCGATCCTCTTCTATCGGATGGGTGACTTCTACGAGATGTTCCTGCGCGACGCTGAAATCGCGGCTCCGCTACTGGACATCCAGCTCACGACTCGCGACAAGGGCAAGCAAGATGCGGTGCCGATGTGCGGTGTTCCGGTGCACGCGGCCGATGCCCACTTGAAGCGGCTCGCGGAGCTCGGGCACCGGGTTGCCATCTGTGAGCAGGTCGAGGATCCGAAGGTCGCAGGCGGACGGCGTCTCGTGAAACGGGAGGTCGTCGAGGTCGTCACGCCGGGACTCGTCGGGGATCCGGAGGCAGTCGAGGCGAAATCCGAGCTCGTGCTGGCCGCCGTGTCGCCCGGCGCAGAGTTTGGCCTGGCTGTTCTCGATGCAACGACCGGGCGATTCCGGGCAACGGAAGTCGCAAGCGACGCGGGCTCGGTACCGGTCGCGATTCTCGAGGAACTCGAGCGGGTCGCGCCGCGTGAGATCCTGACGACGGCCGCGGGCGTCGCTGCGCTGTCCACGCATCTAGCACACCGGATCGAGAATGCGGTCTGGACCGAGGTCGCCGGCGAGAGCTTCGACCCGGAGGCGGCTGCAGTGATTCCGGAGGGACTCGGGGAATTGCCCGGCGCAGCGTCGGCTCGCGCGGCGACGGCGCTCTTCGGCTACCTGCACGCGAACCAGCCGTTTGCTCTCGCACACACAGGCTCGGTCGACTTCTACGGACTCGGTGATGCGATGGTCCTGGATGCTGCCACCTGCGCGCATCTGGAGAAATATCCGCTACTCGATCCAGCCAACGTGCTTCGTCGTCAGGATGCGGTCGCGTTTCTGGTCGATCGCGATCGCCCGCGTGCACGGCTGCGCGACGCGCTGCGCCACGTGCGTGATCTCGAGCGCCTGCTCGCAAAGGCTGCGCGACCGTCGAGTGCACCGCGTGATCTGGGGGCGCTGCGTGCGTCGCTCGAAGCTCTCCCGGATGTGCGTACATCGCTCGGCGATGCCGACGAGGGGCGTATTTCGGCCGGGCCCGCGGGTTGGCCGAATGCGCTGAAGCTGCCGGTGCTACTGCCGGATGTCGCGGACCTGCTGCGTGAGGCACTGATCGACGATCCGCCGGTGATCGCAAAGGGCTCACGTGGAGCGGGCGAGACCGGCTACATCCGCGATGGCTTTCGGAGCGAACTCGACGGACTGCGGGAGGCGATGGTCAAGGGGCGCGAGTGGATCGCCGGCCTGGAATCCAGCGAGCGGAAACGTTCCGGGATCTCGACTCTGAAAATCCGTTTCCATCCGGTTCACGGCTATTCGATCGAGGTAACGAAGGCCAATCTGAATCGCGTGCCTGCGGACTATGAGCGCAAGCAGACACTGGCGAATGCCGAGCGGTACACGACGCCGGAACTGCGCGAGGTCGAGGCGAAGGTGCTCGGCGCGAAGGACCGCGCGGCGACGCTCGAGCGTGAAGTCTTTGAAGCGGTGCGCTGCTCGGTGCTCGAACACGCGGCTCGCATTCAGGAGGCGGCGGATGCGGTCGCCGACCTCGACGCCCTCGCGACTCTCGCCGAAGTGGCGCGCCGGGACGGCTGGTCCCGCCCAGTCGTCGATTCCGGGGACGGCCTCGAGATCCGTGCGGGGCGCCATCCGGTCGTCGAGCCGCTGCTCGCCGCGCAGGGTGGTGGCGAATTCGTTGCGAACGATGCCGTGCTGTCGCCATCGGAAACGCAGATCCTGATCCTCACCGGACCGAACATGTCGGGCAAGAGCACCTACCTGAGGCAGGTTGCGCTGATCGTGCTGCTCGCGCAGATGGGCAGCTTCGTGCCGGCTGAGAGCGCACGGGTTGGCATCGTCGACCGGGTCTTTACGCGTGTCGGAGCTTCCGACCGGCTCGCGCGTGGTGAGTCGACGTTCATGGTCGAGATGCGTGAAACGGCGGAGATCCTCGCTAGCGCGACTCGGCGCAGCCTGATCATCCTCGACGAGATCGGGAGGGGCACGAGTACCTTTGACGGGCTCTCAATCGCCTGGGCCGTGGCAGAGCACCTTCACGACGCACCACGGCTCGGTGCGCGGACTCTTTTTGCGACCCACTACCACGAGTTGACGGACCTCGCGCAGACGAAGGAGCGCGTTGCCAATGCGCACTTCCGTGCCAAGGAGTGGGGCGAGGACGTCATCTTCCTCCGGCAGCTCGAGCCCGGGGGCGCGAATCGTTCGTACGGCATTCAGGTGGCACGCCTGGCGGGGCTGCCCGGAGACGTGATCGTCCGCGCGCGCGAAATCCTCGCGAATCTCGAAGGCGGAGAGTTCGACGAGCGGGGGCGGCCGCGCCTCGCTGGCGAATCGGGTACGCAACCGGTCGCTGCTGGGCAGCTCGGCCTGTTCGGCGGAGACGGTGTGCCGAGTCCCGCGGAGAAGGAGACTCTCGACACGTTGAGAATGCTCGATCTCGATCGGACGACGCCCCTGGAGGCGCTCGACGTGCTCGCGCATCTGGCGGCAAAGCTGCGTGACGAGGGCAGGTCGTGAGACGCGCGGTTGGTCTGCTCGGCGGCCTGTTGGTCGTGCTGATCTTGCTCGGAGTAGAACGCCCGCGCGGCCTCGGCGACGTGGTCGAGGTGCGCCATTGGTCGTACCCGGACTACACCCGCATCGTCGTCGAGACGACACGGCCCGTGAAGCTGAAGTCGGAAATCCATCGGCTAGGCCCCAACCAGCGCGCGAACCGGCCTGAGCGCCTGTATGTCGACCTCGGCGGCCTCTGGGTCGGCCGAAAATACACCCAGGGAATCAAACTCGGCGACGGTCTGCTCCAAGGAGTCCGACTCGGTCAGAATACGCTCAGCACCACCCGGTTGGTGTTGGATCTCCAGAACTACGAGCGACACCGGATGTTCACGCTTCCGAACCCGGACCGTGTGGTGATCGATGTCTACGGTCGGCGCGAGTCGTCTGGGCGCGAAGCGCCGGCTCGTCGGATGCCGGCCGACCGCCGGAAGACGAAGACCGTCGTGATCGATCCGGGGCACGGGGGTCGTGATCCAGGCGCGCTCGGACTCTACAGCGTGCGCGAAAAGGACGTGACCCTGAAGTTGGCGAAGTCTCTCGGTTCGAAGCTCGAGGATCTCGGCTTCGAGGTGCTATTCACCCGAAAGTCCGACCGGACCATGCGACTCGAAGAGCGCACGGCGATTGCCGAGGCCGCACGGGCGGATCTATTCGTTTCGATCCACGCCAACGCCGCGCCACGACGCTCCGTGAACGGTATCGAGACCTATTACCTCGACAAGAACCACGAACGGCACAGTCTGACGGTGGCAGCACGCGAGAACGGCGTCTCGCGTGAGCAGATGAACGACCTCCAGAAGACGCTTGCGAAGCTGCGCGTCTCCGAACTCTCAGGCTATTCCCGGCATCTCGCAGACCTGGTGCAGGCCGAACTCGTCGGCGGGCTTCCTCGGCGTTATCGCGTCAAGGATCTCGGCGTGAAGAAGGGGCCCTTCTACGTGCTCTTCCTGTCCGATACTCCCGCGATCCTGGTGGAGGCGGGCTTCGTCACGAACAAGACGGAAGCCAAGCGGTTGCGCAGCGACGCCTACCTGGAAGCGCTCGCAGATCGGATTGCGACGGGTGTCGCTCGCTACCGCGACAGCGGCCAGCGCGTGGCGCGGCAAGGCGCGTCGTGAGCAGCATTCCCGCCGTTGCCGACTATTTCGCCGAGCTCGCCGACGGCAGTACGGCAGCGCGGGTCGACGACCAGAAGGTCGTCGAGATGGTGCGCGCCTTTCTCACTGCGAGCCGCACCTATCTCGCAGAGTTTCACCACGCCGGCGGCTCGGGGCGCGAGGTCAACGAACAGCACTCGAATCTGGTCGACCGCCTGGTTCGCCGGTTGTTCTGGTTCGCCGAGGAGAGCTTCTTCGCGGGCGGCGGCGAGGCGCAGTCCGAGCTGGCTATTGTGGCGGTCGGTGGATACGCACGCCGCGAGATGAGCATCTACTCCGACGTCGACCTGCTGTTCCTTCACCGTGAACCCATGACCCCATTCGTGAAGACCGTGACAGAACGACTGCAGTACTGGATGTGGGACTCACAGCTTCAGGTCGGTTGTGCGACGCGAACCATCGGTGAAACCATCCGGCTCGCGCGAGAGGACGTGACGGTCAAGACGGCGATTCTGAACCCGCGTCTCCTCGCAGGGAGCGGGATCCTGTTCCACGAATTCGGCGAGCAACGACGGGCGCATCTCGGCAGGCCTGAGGCGTTCATCGAACAGCAGATCGCGGGAACCGATGTCCGGCACGTGGATTACGGTGAGTCGCTCTACCTGCTGCAACCGAACGTGAAGGAGGGTGCAGGCGGACTACGCGACTACCACGCAGCCTACTGGGTCATGCAGAGCATCCAGCCGAGCGCGCGGCGCATCGAAGAGTTTCTGCACCTTGGACTGTTGACCGAGGACGAGCTGTTGGTTTTTCATTCGGCGCTGGATTTCATGTGGCGAATCCGTAACGAGCTGCATCTGATGGAGGGCCGAAAGAACGATCAGCTGAGCTTCCACATCCAGGAGAAGATGGCGGTTTCCCTCGGCTACGCGGACTCCGCATCCAGCGAGCTGCCGGTCGAGTGTTTCATGCGCGATTACTACCGCCACGCACGGGCGGTGAGGACGTACTCGCAGCTCGTAATCGAACAGTGTCGCGCGCGTGTGCGGAAGGCTCCGCGCGGACGGCACGTAAAGGAGGTCGAGAACGGCTTTCGGATCGCAGGCGGAAAGCTCGAGATCCCGCACGGGCGGATGTTGCGCGACAATCCAATCGGCCTGCTGATGGCATTTTCGGTCGCCCAGGCGCACGACGTCCCGTTGACGCGAAAAGCCAGGCGCCTGATCCGAGAGAACCTCCACGCGATCGACGATGCCTTCCGCGAAGACCCAGTGGCGCAGGAGACGTTCCTCGGGATTCTGGGCGCGGAGAACCGCGTGATGCGTACGCTCATGGCGATGAACGAAGAGGGCGTGCTCGCGGCCTTTCTGCCGGAGTGGGAGCACATCGTCTGTCGCTGGCAGCAAGTGATGTATCACACGTATACGGTCGACGTTCATTCCATCTTTCTCGTCGAGCAGCTACGTCGACTGGGCAAGGGGCAGTATCAGGCGGAAGTGCCCGAGCTGACCGATATGATTCGGCATACTGCCGACCGGCCGGCACTGTTTCTCGCATGCATGCTTCACGACATCGGCAAGGGGCTCGGCGGCGACCATTCGTTGAAGGGAGCGCTGCGCGCCCGCACCTGCGTGGAGCGGCTGGGGCTCTCTCCCGAGCTGGTCGAGTGCGTCGTGTTCCTGGTCGAACAGCACCTGCTGATGTCTCACCTTGCCCAGAGCCGAGACCTGACCGACCCGCGGTTGATCTTCGAATTCGCGCAGACCATCGGCAACCGCAAGAACCTGCGTGATCTCTACTTGCTGACGTTCGCGGATATCCGCGCTTCGTCGGCCAGCGCGTGGACCGATTGGAAGGGGCAGCTGCTCCGGGAACTCTTCGAGCGGACATCGGAGTTCCTCGAAACCGGTTCACAAGAGGAGAGCACGGCGGTCGAGTTGATCGAGAGCCGGGTGGAAACTCGGCGGGTCGCCGCCGCGGCGGAACTCAGCAGCATGGGCGTGGACGAGGCTCTGGTACAGGAATACTTCGACATGATGCCGCGTCGCTACTTCATTGCGCATGCGCCTCGGCAGATCGCACGGCACGCAGAAGTCGTCTTGAGCTTCGAACCCCGTGCAGTAGTGGCGACCGCGGTGCGCGAAATGCGGGGAAATTTCTCGGAGTTGATCCTGTGTACGGAGGACGTGCATGGCCTTTTTGCCCAGGTTGCGGGCGTGTTGACTGCCCACAACATCAATATTCTGGGCGCCTACGTCTACACCGCACGCTCGGGCCTCGCGCTCGAGGTGTATCGTGTCACCACGCCGGAAGGTGGCGATGCCGAGCGGCGTCTGGCCTGGCGCGAATTCGAGCAATCGCTCCAGGCCGTGTTGACGGGCCAGGTCGAGATCGAAGAACTGACGCGGCGTCGCGGGCGTAGGGTCGGTGGCGCGGCTACGCCGGTGCAGTCTGCATCCGCGAAGGTGCGAATTACGAACGACGAATCGGATTTCTACACCATCGCAGACATCCGTGCGAACGACCGTCTCGGATTGCTGCACGCACTCACGGATGCCGTTGCGCAGGAGGGGCATCAGGTCTTCATCTCGAAGGCGGGCACAGTGCTCGACCAGGTGCAGGACACCTTCTATCTCAAGTCCGCGGACGGCAAGAAGATCCTGGACACAGCCGAGATCGAATCGCTGCGTGTCGCACTCCAGGCTGCAGCTGAAGACGGCGGGGTCGATGGTGCCGGGCGCTGATCCGTCCCCTATGGCCGGGGCGGTTGCCGTGTTTCTCGACCATGCATCGGTCGAGCGCGGCCTGTCGCCGCGGACCATCGAGGCTTATGGGCACGACCTGGGGCGGTTTACACGATTTCTGGATGGCGTAGGCGTGCGTCGTGTGGAGGATATCCGGCCCGAGCATATGGCGGGCTTTGCCGTGATGCTCGAATCGGAAGGCCTCGGCGCCCGCAGCCGGGCACGCGCGATGGTGGCGACGCGCCGTTGGCTGCGGCATCTCGGAGCGCTGGGTGCGCTCGATGCAGACCCTTCGAATGCAGTGGTGCACCCGCGTTTCGACCGTCCGCTTCCGAGAGTGCTACGCCCGGACGAGACCCTCGCGTTGATCGATGCCGTCGACCGTTCGACCCCGCTTGGACTCCGCGATTGCGCCATGCTCGAGGTGCTCTACGGTGCCGGGCTGAGGGTGAGTGAGCTGGTTTCGCTCGCGCTCGGCGGCTACGACGGTCGATCGGGCGTGCTGCGGGTCTTCGGGAAGGGAAGCAAAGAGCGTATCGTGCCGATCGGCGAGCCTGCACAGGCGGCGCTCGACGACTACCTCGCTCTGGGCCGGCCCAACCTCGCGAAGGCGGCCCGAATCGATTGCGACGCGATCTTCCTGTCGCGCCGAGGTACGGCGATGAGCCGGCAGAACTTCTTCATTCGCTTGCGTGGAATCGCGCGCGCGGCGGGGATCCCCTCGGACAAGGTATCACCGCACGTGCTGCGCCACGCCTTCGCGACCGATCTGCTCGAGGGCGGCGCTGATCTGCGCGCGCTGCAATCGATGCTCGGGCACGCCGATCTGTCGACGACGCAGATCTACACGCACGTCAGCCAACAGCGACTGCGTTCGACGATCGAATCGAAGCACCCGCGAGGCGGAAGGGGCCGTCGGGGTTCCCGTTGAAGGCTCCCGGTCCGGACGAAATCTTGAGCCGGCTCGAGGATGACTCGGCTGCCATTGCGCGTGCGGTGTTGAAGCAGGCGGACAGCTTCGACCACGCGCTCTTCATGGTTGGTGGGCCGGTGCGAGATTTTCTGCTCGATCGGCCGATCCGCGACGTCGACCTGCTTGTGTTGCGTCACGGGAAGCGCGGTGCTGCGGAGCTTGCTCGGGCGGCGGCGGTTCCAGGTGCCGAGGTAGTTGTGCACCATCGCTTCGGCACCGTGGTGATCAAGCAGGGGGAATCAGCGGTCGATGTTGCCACGGCGCGTCGCGAATCCTATCCGCACGCCGGCGCCTTACCGGTGGTGGAAGCGGGCACTCTCGAAGAAGACCTCCTGCGTCGGGACTTCAGCGCCAACGCGCTCGCGCTACCGCTCTCGCTCTCCGCGCGGGCAGAGCACCCTGAGGTCGTCGATTTCGCCGATGGTCTGGCCGACCTCGTGCAGAATCAGTTGCGAGTGCTGCACCCACGCAGCTTCCATGACGACCCGACGCGCGCGTTGCGGGCCGCTCGGCTGGCTCCACGACTCGGATTCGCGTTGTCTCGGGATTCCCGCTCGAGCTTGCGCGACGCATTGCGCGACGGTGCGTTCGGCCGCGTAAGCGGCGATCGTCTGCGGCGCGAATTCGTCAAGCTGTTCGACGATTCGGCACTGGGCCTCGACCCCTCGCGTGCGCTGCGACTGTTGTCGGAGTGGCACGTACTCGCGGCACTCGAGCCGGGCCTCACCCTCGAGCGCGAGGCGGTGGTGCCGTTGCGTCGACTCGGTCGCGCAATTTCGGACCCACCGTGGCATGGCGCTCGCTGGCGACCGTGGGTGGTCGGGCTGGCGCTGTGGCTCGCGCCCGTGGCTCCGAACTTGCGTCGGAGGACCCTGCGTCGGTTGTCGGTGCGGGGCGAGACCGCGAAGCGAATCGGAGCATTTGCGAGGTCGCGAGACAGCTGGGTTCGCGCGGTCGAATGCGCCCGGGGAAGGGGCGCGGTGGACGCCGTTTTGCGGCAACTCGACGAAGAAGATCTGCAGTCTCTGCATGCGACGGTCGCTCCTGCGTTGCGTCGGCGCATCGTCCGCTACGCCAGCGAGGACCGCTCACGGCGCCTCCCGGTAAACGGTGACGATCTGCTTGCCACCGGGTTGGAGGGGCCCGCGATCGGCCGCGCTCTCGCGCGAATCCGGATCGCCTACCTCGACGGTCGGGTGCGCGACCGAAATGAGGCACTTGCGCTGGCCCGTGAGTTCTATCGGCGCCGGGGCCCCGATCGGGCCAAGGCACCGAAAAACAGCCGGAAATCACCCAAGAGCGACCGCTGAGGCCGGCTTGCCAGTGAACCCGGGAGCCCTATAATCCCCTCACCTCCCTCCCTGTACGATGTAGAACCCATCCTCTTCGCGGGGAGCTGCGATGACAGTTTCGATGCCTCCGGGCGATCCGGGCCTGCCGCTCGATACGGCAACGATGGCGTACGGTGCGCCGTACGCGGTCAAGCTGTCGGTGTTCGAAGGTCCGCTCGATCTGTTGCTGCACCTGATCCGGCAGAACGAGGTCGAGATTACCGATATTCCGGTGGCTGCGATCAG
>JAFDEI010000181.1 GCA_019310425.1 Deltaproteobacteria bacterium
GAAGCGACCGCGCTGGTCGCTGGCACCAACCACACCTGCGCGTTGGTCGAGGGCGTGCTCCACTGTTGGGGGGCGAACGAATATGGCCAGCTCGGCGATGGCACGACCGATGATCGCAATGCTCCGGCGGCAGTCGCCGGGCTGTCCGCGACCCCGGTTGCACTTGCAGCGGGCGTTGCCCATACCTGTGCGGCGATGCTGGCGGAAGTTCGTTGCTGGGGCGACGGGCGGGAAGGGCAGCTCGATGGTTCGCCACGTGCAGGCGCGAATCCGAACCCGATCTCCGCACCGCGCCTACCCGTCGGCGTGACCGCGCTCGCAGCTGGGCAGGACGTGAGCTGCGCTCTGCGCTCCGACGGACGTGTCCAGTGCTGGGGTGACAACGATTTCGGACAGCTCGGCAGTGGTGATGCACCGCTCGATCACCCCGGTTCCGCTGGCGTCACGCGCTGGAGCGACAGGCGGTTGTACGACCGCGATGGCAACGGTTCGATCACGATTGCGTGTCTCGGTGACTCGAACACCCGCACGGACGGAAGAGTCGTCCACGGCTGGTGCGAGCGGCTTGGCGAGCTTGCGCCGGACGAGTACTGGCGGTTCGTCAACCGCAGCGAGGGCGGTGCGACCGCGGTCGAGTTCGGCTCGCTGATCGTGGCGGGTAAGCACCTCGAGTACGCGCTCGAGAACGATTCGGTTGATGCCGTCGTGTTCGCCTATGGCACCAACGACATGGCGATGGTAAAGGCCTCGCCCTTGGAAGTCGCGAACGCCTACTCGCGACTGCGCCAGCGCGCTCGCGTTGCCGGTGTCGATGTCTTCATCGCGCTCACGCCGCCGATCCAACCGGCACCGGGCGGAATCAACGACCGGGTTGCGGAACTCAACACGATGCTCCGAAACCGTTTCCCGTCCGATCGCGTCATCGATTTCTGGTCGGGGATGATGCCCGAAGATTTCGCGGACAGTGTTCATCTCGTCGACAGCGGCCAGGAGAAGCGAGCCCGCGCGGCGTGGGAGGTAATTTCGGCGGCCGCGGAACCGGTGGTCGCGCGTTGAGGGGGCGCCACACGGCGCTCGGCCTCGGCTGGGCGGTGGCGGTGACGGCGGCCGTGGGCGTGCGGGTCTGGAATGCGCTCACGGACGCGTTGATGTGGGGCTACGACGCCTGGGGTCACGTCGCCTATGTGCTGTTCCTCGATCTCTACCGCGCGGTTCCGTGGGCGGATCAGGGTTGGTCGTACTTTCATCCGCCGCTTCACTATGCACTTGGCTGGGTGCTCGCGCAGTTCGGGAGTGGAGACGTGCTCGTGCGTGGCCTGTCGCTGCTGGGAGGGGCGGCGAGTCTGCTCACCGCGGGCCTCGCAGCACAGGTCGCCCGCATGGCGGCGCCCGATCGCCCGGGGTTGCCGCTGCTGGCCTTCACCGCGGTCGCGTTCCTGCCGGTTCACCTGGTGGTGGGTTCGATGCCCGGAAACGAGATGACGCTCGGCGTGCTCTCTGCGGGCGCGCTCGTCACGTTCATCGCGAACGAGCGCCGACCGACGTCGAGCTGGGCGCTCGACGGACTCTGCGGCGCGTTCGTCGGCGCCGCGCTACTCGCGAAATTCAGCGGATTGCTGCCGCTGCTGGTGGTAGCGGCTTCACTCGGGCTGCGGCCGCTACTCGCGACCGACGGGCGTCGTTGGCTGCTGCGCAATCTGGGGCGCGCCGCGCTGATTGCCGCAGTCGCGTGCACACTTGCGCTTCCCTACTACGCGCGGAATGTGCGCGAATTCGGAACGCCGTTCGAACTCAGCCGGGGATACCCACTGATTGCGCAGGTCGAGGCCGATCAGCCGCCCGGCATCCGCGGTGTTTCGGACTACCTGCGGATTTCGCCGAAGATGTTCGACGATCCCAACCCGCTCGCGCCCCACCTGCTGAACTCGATCTGGAGCACCGTCTACCTGAACGTGTGGGCGGATATCTACCGCGAGTCGGATGTCGAGCGAGCGCTTCTGAGTGAACGCACGACGCCTGCTATGACGACCTGGTTGCCCCTGCTCGGTCTCGTGCCGACCGTGCTCGCGGGTCTGGGTGCGTTACTCGCACTGCGCGATGTGCGTCTGGGACGACGCCGTGCGGAGTATATTCCGATGTTGTTGCTCGCGAGCGCGACCGTGGTGTCCTTCGTTCGTGGTGTCCTTCGTTCTCTTTAGCTGGCGGGTGCCGATCTGGTCTGCGGTGAAGGCCTCCTATCTACTCGGTCTCAGCTTGCCGTACGGCGTGTTTCTAGCGCGGGCGGTCGAGGGCCTGTCACAGCGCGGGCCCGGTTGGTGGCGGCCGTTTCCGGCGACCGCCGTCGCGCTCGTTGCTGCCGCCGCGGGCGTAACCGGGCTGGTGGGGGTGGTGCAGCCGCGGCGCGCGGATGCACCCGCGACCGGGGCGGTCCGGTTCCACTTCGGAGAGTACGCGGATGCGAGCCGGATCTACGGTCGGCTGATTGCGGGAGCGCGCTACAAAGCGGGCTGGCTCGAAAACCTCGCCGCGGTGAAGCTGCTCGATGGGCAGCCCGACCGGGCCCGCAGCTTGTATGCACGCGCGGTCGAGACGGGCCTGCCGGACCCGTATCGGCGCGGGCGACACGCGGTTGCGATGGCGCTCGACGGCGACCTCGCCGCGGCGATACTCGAGTTCGACGCCGCACTCGCCGAGGAGCGCCTGCCCGAGTTGCTCGCGAATCGCGGCGCGGTGCGCGCGCAGCTCGGAGACCTGGGCGGCGCGGAACTCGATTTGCGCGCGGCGCTCGCCATTTCGGCGGAGATCGTTCCGGGCTGGCGTAACCTCGTGCGCGTGTTGGAGGCAGAGGGTCGCGTCGCAGAGAGTCCGGACGTCCGGGAGCGAGCCGCGCGGGCCGCGTGCAGCGGTCCACGCGGCTACCCGTACGGAATCGGGACCGGGGAAGTGCTGGAGTGGGGTATCGGTCGGCGCTGGCTGTTGTTGTGGTCGGAAGACGGATTGCAGCCAGCGGAGCAGTCTTTCTATCGCGAGATGTGCCGTTCGCTTCGTTCCGAGCTCGCCGCCGCGCGCATCGGAGGGGCGGCTCCGTGATCGAGTCGGGCCGGCGCGCGATGCGCGGTGAGGTCTGGCTCGTCGCGCTGTTCGCGGTGGTGCCGTTGCTGCCTTTCGTGCCGAAGGCCGTCTCGATCGACGCGCCGGTCTTCGTCGCGGTTGCGAACCAGATCCTCGCGCATCCGTTCGATCCGTTCGGCTTCCAGATGGTGTGGGATCCGACCTCTCCAGAAGCCTGGGCGTTCAATCGGAACCCGCCGCTGCTCTCCTACTACCTTGCTGTGTGGATCGCGGTCTTCGGCGAGGCCGACGCCTGGCTCCACGTCGCCATGCTTCCGTTCTCGCTGCTCGCGGGCCTGTCGTTCCTCGGCATCGCGCGCCGATTGACCGACGAGGGTGCGCGGCCGGCGCTGCTGTTGATCGCGACACCCTGCTATCTCATTCTGGCGACGACGGTGATGCTCGATGTTGCGCTGCTCGGATTCATGTTGTTCGCCGTCTATGCACTGCTGCGCGGCGCGGAGGCCGAGTCGGTGGAAGGGCGAGGCTCTGGCTGGCAGATCGCAGCAGGAATGGCCGCGGCCGCTGCGGGCCTCACCAAATACGTCGGTTTTTCCATCGTGCCGCTGCTCGCGGCCGCCCTGGTGCTCCTCACCCCGCGCCGTGTCGGGCCGATGCTCCGCGTGTTGTCGCCGCCCCTCGTCATCTGGAGTGCTTGGGGGGCCTACACCGCGGCGTTGTACGGTAGCGTGCACTTCTCGGGCTCGACCGATGTCGTGCTCGACCGCGGCCGCTTCGATCCGAATGAGTTCTGGAATCACATCGCCTCTACGCCGATCTACTACGGCTGTTGCTTGATCTTCCCGATGTTCGTGTGGGCGCGATCGCTCGTGCGCGGAAACTTCGCCAGCGGGCTTGCCGTCGTCGGTGCACTGCTGGGAGCGTGTGCGGTCAAATTCGTGCTGCCGGTGGGCGAACCCTCGCGCCGGATTCCGCTCCAGGCCGACGAGGCGGCTTTCGCGGCGCTCGGACTCGCGGGCGCGGTGGTAGTCTGGGGGGCGAGCTTCCGTCCGAGTCGCATCCGTGCGGGCGCGGTCGAGCACTTCTTGTTGCTGTGGCTTGCCGGGTTGCTCTTCTTCAGCTGGTTTCTGAACTGGCACGTGAACGCCGCGGACGCGTTACTCGCGGTTCCTCCCATCGTGTTGCTGATCTTCCGCGATGTCGAGCTGCGCCCTTCGCCGCGCACTCTTGCGATCTGGCTGGCCGTGATGTTGCCGCTGTCGCTCGCGCTCGCGTGGGCGGATCTGCTCCAGGCGAATGTCTACCGCGATGCTGCTCGCAAGGTCGCGGTGGAGATCGGAGACCAGGGCGGAGCGCGCTACTTCGTCGGGCATTGGGGTCTTCAGCACTACCTCGCGAAAGAGGGCTTCGAGTCGGTGGTTCCGCCGCAGTACGGGCGCTCCGACCTCGAGGTCGACGACTGGGTCGCCACGGCGCGCAACGTGTCGCAGCTCGACGTTCGGCTGAATATGGCTGAATTCAAGATCCGACCGATCTGGGTCTGGGAATTCGATTCGGCGTTCCCGCTGCGGACGACCAATCCAGACGCGGGCGGAGGCTTCTATAGCCACCACAGCGGCTATACGCCGTTCGCGTGGACCGACAAGCCGCTCGACACGGTCGCTCTCGGGCGCGTCGTCGGGGTACGGGATCGCAGCCGACGCGCGCCCTGAGCCGGCCGGGTGGGCGCTTCAGTCCGCGACGTCGCGCACCGATGCGTGAGGGCATGTCCGAGAAGATTTCCTCCCACCTCCCGGCTGCAGCCGCCATCGTGCTCGCTGTCCTGCTGCTCGCCTGCACCATGCCGAGCAAGGGCACGCCCGTATTCGTCGATGTCCGAGCCGGCAATTTCTGGTCGGGAAAGGGGCTGCTGACCGAGGTCTCCGAGGACAAGCGGACGTGCCGCGTCTCGGTCCGGGACCGTGCGCTGATCGTCAAGGACCTCTGGGTCGACTGCCAACGCATCCACCGTCGCAACCTCACGCAATAGGCGCTTGAAACGCGTGCTGGCGGCGCTGAACCCGAGGGTCGGGGGTCGGGTCGTACGCCGCGTTGATTCGCACCCATCCGGCCGTATTCGGGCTGCGCCACGGCGGGGGGCATTCTGAGGCTCTCCAGGGGCGAAAAACCCAATTAGGACTGGACTATCCGCGCTCGGACGTCTAGTTTTCCGCCCGCCCGAGGCTCGTGCTCTGCGCGATGCCCCCGGCCGCGGCAGCATCGCGGTGATGACCTGGCTTGCAGGGCCCATGGCCCGCCCCACCGCGCCCGCGCCACCCCTTTGCCCTTGGAGAAAGTGAGAATGATACTGATCGCCTACATCGCGTCGATCCTGGCCCTCGTCTACGGCGTCGTGTTGTACCGGAAGGTCGTCTCGGCTCCCACGTCGACGGAAAAGGCCAACGAAATCGCGGCGGCCATCGCCGAAGGCGCATCGGCCTTCCTGGCTCGCCAATACCGCACCATAGCAATGGTGGGAGTGCCGATCCTGGCGATCGTCTGGATCTTCCTCGGGCAGTGGTATGCGATCGGCTTCGTGGTCGGTGCGCTGGCGAGTGCATCCGCGGGCTTCATCGGGATGAACGTCTCGGTGCGCGCCAATGTGCGCGTGGCCCAGGCGGCGAAAGACGGCTTCGGCAAGGCCTTCTCACTCGCGTTCGACGGTGGCGCCGTGACGGGTCTGATGGTCGTCGGAGCGGGTCTGCTTTCCATCGCAGGGCTTTTGAGCATGATGGAATCGGCCGGCTACCACGAACCGGATGCGCTGATCGGACTCGCGTTTGGCGGCTCCCTGATCTCGGTCTTCGCCCGCCTCGGCGGCGGGATCTTCACGAAGGGCGCCGATGTCGGAGCCGACCTCGTCGGCAAGGTCGAGGCGAACATTCCCGAGGACGATCCGCGCAACCCGGCCGTGATCGCGGACAACGTCGGCGACAACGTCGGCGATTGCGCGGGCATGGCGGCCGATCTGTTCGAAACCTACGGCGTGACGGCTGCGGCGGTGATGCTGCTCTCGCACATCATCTACCCCGGAAGCACCGATATGTTCCTCTACCCGCTCGCGATCGGTGCGGCGGGAATCATCGGTTCGCTGGTCGCGATCCCGTTCGTGAAGATCGACGAACCGGCACCGGGCCAGCAGCCCGCGGTGATGGGCGCCTTGTACAAGGGGCTCGGTATCGCGACCGTCATAATGCTCGCCCTGGTCGTGATCGTGAACATCGTCACCGATTACCCGGTTGGCAGCGAAATCGGCGGATTCAGCCTGTGGCTGTGCGCGCTCACCGGCGGCATCGTTACCGCGGTGATGCTCTGGATCACCGATGTCTACACCGGCGACGGGTCGCGCTTCGTCGATCGTATCGCGAGCGCGAGCGAGGGCGGCCACGCGACGAACATCATCACCGGCCTCGCGGTCGGCATGCAGGCCACAGTGGTTCCGGTCATCGCGATCGTGCTTGCCATTGTGTTCTGCCACTGGCTTGCGGGCCTCTACGGAATCGGGATTGCGGCGATGTCGATGCTGTCGCTGGCCGGCATCGTGGTGTCGATCGACGCCTATGGACCGATCACCGACAACGCGGGCGGAATCGCGGAGATGGCAGAACTCGGCGATGAGGTGCGTGCCGTCACCGACCCGCTCGACGCCTTCGGAAACACCACCAAGGCCGTTACCAAGGGTTACGCGATTGCTTCGGCGGGCCTGGCCGCGGTCGTGCTGTTCGCAACCTACATCGAAGACCTGAAGCGGATCAGCGGCATCGAGGCCAACTTCGAGCTGTCGAATCCGTCGGTTCTCGCCGGCTTGTTCATCGGTGCGATGATTCCGTTCCTGTTCGCCTCGTTCGCGATGGAAGCGGTCAGCGTCGCGGGCAAGAAGGTCGTCGAGGAGGTTCGCCGACAGTTCCGTGAGATTCCCGGCATCATGGAAGGCACGGGCAAGCCCGACTACCGCACCTGCGTCGACATCGTGACCCAGGAGGCGCTGCGCCAGATGGTGGTGCCCGCGTTGATTCCGGTGCTGGTTCCGATTCTCGTGGGTCTGATCCTCGGACCCGAGGCGCTGGGCGGGTTGCTGATCGGCTCGATCGTTGCGGGCGTGTGCGTAGCCCTGTCGATGACGACCGGGGGCGCGGCCTGGGACAACGCCAAGAAGTACATCGAGATGGGCCAGTACGGCGGCAAGGGATCCGACGCCCACAAGGCGGCCGTCACCGGCGACACCGTGGGCGACCCCTACAAGGACACCGCGGGCCCGGCCATCAACCCGATGTTGAAGCTCGTGAACGTGGTGGCACTGCTCATTCTCCCCTTCCTCTCCTGATCCGCGGTCCGGAGTGTCCCACCGCGTTAGGATGGCGGGGTGGACGACCCGGCGCGCGAAACAGGACAGGCGGGAGACGGCGCCCATCCCCGCGACCGGCTGAAGCGCGATCTTCGCGCGTCGGACGCCACCTTCCTGGTGGTGTCCGGCGTGATCGGATCCGGGATCTTCTTGACCCCGGGCAGCATTGCAGACCTGCTGCCGCATCCAGGTCTGATGCTCACGGCCTGGCTCGTCGGCGGCGCCCTGTCGCTGGCCGGTGCTCTCGCGAACGCGGAACTCGGTGCGATGTTTCCGCGTGCAGGCGGTGACTATGTCTACCTGCGGGAGGCATTTCACCCACTGGCGGGCTTCCTGGTCGGCTGGTTGACGTTCTTCGTCATCTACGCGGGGACGATCGCGACGCTCGCAGCGGGCTTCGCCGGTGCGCTCAGCTACTTCGTTCCGATGACCGGCGCCGTTCGACTTGCGGTCGCGGTCGGGGTCACGCTCGCGGTTTCGGCGCTGAACTTCGTCGGCGTGCGTTTCGGTGCGGCTGCGAACAATCTGACGGCCGTCGTGAAGGTGCTCGTGTTGGTCGCGTTCGCGGTTCTCGGCCCGCTGCTCGGGACCGGCGACGCCGCGAACCTGCGTCCACTCGTGACCGGCGCGACGCAGCTGACGCTGTCCGCGTTCGCGTTGGCCATGTCGCCGGTGCTGTTCAGCTACCTGGGGTGGAATTCCTCGGTCTACGTCGCCAGCGAGATCCGCGACCCGGCGCGCAACCTGCCGCGCTCGCTCTTCTTCGGAGTTGCGATCTGTACGGTCGTCTACCTGCTCGTGAATGCGGTCTATCTCTACGCAATACCGGTCGAATTGCTCCGGAACGAGGCGAACGCGGGGGAGGGCGCTGCGCGCGCTCTCTTCGGTGGGCTGGGAGGATCGGCTGTCGCGGTATTCGTGCTGATTTCGATTCTCGGCACCTTGAACGCGACGGTGCTGGTCGGCCCGCGGATCGCATATGCGATGGCGCTCGATGGACTGTTTCTGCGTGGCATCGACCGGGCGCATCCGCGCTATCACACCCCCGCGGATGCCATTGCGCTCCAGGCACTGGTGTCGGTCGGGATCCTGCTCGCCTTCGAGAACTTCGAGCGCGCTCTCGACTACACCGTGTTCGCGATCCTGCTCGCGACGATGGCTGATGTCGCGGCTCTGTACGCATTGCGGCGCTCGCAGCCAGCCAGGCATCGTCCGTACCGGGCCTGGGGCTATCCGTGGGTTCCGGCGTTGTACTTCTTCGCGAGCGCGGGGGTTGCCGGCGCCCTGCTGTTCGAGAACCCGCTCGACTGTGCGGTCGGGCTGGCCATCGCCGCGGCCGGTCTGCCCTTCTATTGGCTGTTTTCGCGCCGGCCAGCACCGACCCGGAGCGAATGAGCCGTGCTGGACGCCTGCCCCGGGCGCCGGGTCCCCCCCCCCTCGCGCTCGAACGATTTCTCCAATAATCTAGGGGTATTAGCGGGTCAGATCGGGTGGCGCGGGCCGATGGATGATGACTCGTGGTGACATTCCGACATCGCTGAGGCACCCCATGTCCCGACAGTTCCGACACGACTTCGACAAGTTGAATCGACTGCCGCCGTACATCCTCGCGGAGGTGATCGACCTGATGAAGTCCGCACGCCGTGACGGCGGGGATGTCATCGATCTCGGCATGGGGAATCCCGATCTGCCGACACCTCCGCATGTCATCGAAAAGATTTGCGAATCCGCACGCGATCCGCGCAACCACCGCTACTCGGCATCGCGCGGCGTCCCGAACCTGCGCGCTGCAATCACGGAATGGTACGATCGCCGCCACTCCGTTTCACTCGACCCGGATAGCGAGGCGATCGCGGTAATCGGTGCGAAGGAGGGCCTGTCACATTTCGTGTTGATGACGATCGGGCCCGGTGATGTCGTGCTTTGTCCCGATCCCGCCTATCCGATCCACCAGTACTCGGTGATCATTGCCGGCGGTGACCTGCGTAATGTGCCGATGACCGCGGACACTGACTTCATCGCCAATCTCGAGCAGGCTTACAGTCGCACCTGGCCGAAGCCGAAGATGTTGATCATCTCGTTCCCCCACAACCCGACCACGCAGGTCGTTGATCTGCCGTTCCTGACGCGGATCGTCGAGTTTTCACGCGAGCGCGATCTGATGCTGCTCCATGACTTCGCTTATGCCGAGATCTGTTTCGACGGCTACAAGCCGCCGAGTGTTCTCGAGGTCCCGGGTGCGAAGGACATCGCGATCGAGTTCATCTCGCTGTCGAAGAGTCATTCGATGGCGGGTTGGCGCGTCGGCTTCGCCGTGGGCAACCGAGAGATGATCGCCGCTCTGGCGCGGATCAAGAGCTATCTCGACTATGGCATGCCGCAGGCGATCCAGATCGGTGCGATCGTGGCGCTGCGTGGGCCGCAGGACGTTGTGCGCGATAACTGCGAAGAATACCGCGTGAGGCGCGATACGTTGATCGACGGCCTCGGGCAGCCCGGCGAGGGCTCCTGGAAGATCGAGAAGCCGCTTGCGACGATGTTCGTGTGGGCGCGGGTTCCCGAGCCGTTTCAGGCGATGGGGTCGCTCGAGTTCTCGAAGCGGATGTTGCGAGAGGCCGGTGTCGCGGTTTCGCCGGGCGTGGGTTTCGGCGAGTCCGGCGAGGGCTATGTGCGTTTCGCATTGGTTGAAAACAGACATCGGATCAGGCAGGCGGTGCGTGGAATTCGGCGATTCCTGCGCGAAACGTCGGTCTGACGCAGGTGGGGGCGGTAGTGGCTGAAAGGGATTTCGTCGGTGTGGGGCTGGTCGGCTTCGGAACCATCGGGACCGGAGTCGTGAAAGTGCTCGAGCGCAATGCGGATGTCATCGAGCAACGGCTCGGCTTTCCACTGCGTCTCGTTCGGATCGCCGATCTCGACACCACCAGCGACCGTGGCGTCGACGTTTCGGAGGTTCGCTTCGACGACGATTCGGCCGCGCTGATTGCGGATGATTCGGTCGAC
>JAFDEI010000341.1 GCA_019310425.1 Deltaproteobacteria bacterium
GGTCGCGACCCGGACAGCTTCCGGTGCCTCGCCGAGGCGCTTCTCATGCCCCTCGACGTAGGCGCGCCAACTGGCGGCGTAGAGATCGCCAAGGCGTGCCATCTTGACACGGTCGCGCACGACGATGACCCGCCAGGGCTGGGCGTTGCCGCCGGTCGGGGCCCAGCTGGCGGCTTCGAGTACCCGGTGGAGCACGTCGCCCGGAATCGGGTCGGGCTTCAGACGTCGGACCGCACGCAGCGTGCTCATCGCCTGGTAGAGATCGGGTGTCGTCACGCGGATTGCTCCTCGGGCTGGTGGAGGTAGGGAGGTAGCGAGGTAGGCGGGCTTCAGGTCCAGCTGAGCCGTCAAACAAGAGCGGGCGCTGGGATAATCAGAATAGCCTCGAGCCCCCTCTCGGAAGGGTCGAAAGCTGAATCGGAGTCCGGGTCCTGGCCCCAGTCGAATGAGGTATGCTGGGAATCCTCTTACCGCCCGAGGTCGCTCGCTATGAAACGAATTCGAAAGCCGCTTGTCGGCCTGCACCCGGGGCGTGTGGCTCGCCCCGTAGCGGCGATGATTGCGACCGCGGCGATTGTGATGACGCCGCTTTCGGCGCTGGCCGAGGAGGGGGATTCGATCTGGCCAGACTCTGAAGAGGTGAACGACTTCTTCGTGTCCGCCGTCGACATCGCCGTGCTCCGGCCGGGTGGCTTGGCGCGGATCGTGGTCGGGGGTGTCCTGCTCGTGCCGTCGACGCTCTTCAACGTCATGGGCCTGCCGTTCGGGCGGGATACGAGCGTGTTCAAGGACGACGTCGATCGCTTCGTGATGGAGCCTGTCGAATATACCTTCATGCGCCCGGTCGGAGTGGATCTCGTCGGTAGCTGAGATCCGCTTGAAGCTGGGATCGAGACCGGAGCGCGGGGCGTCGACTTCAGAAATAAAGCGGAATCCCAACGGACTCGAACAACAGACCCGAACAAGAAAACGGCCGACGATCCATGAGATCGTCGGCCGTTCTTGTTTTCAATCAGCCTCTAATCAAATCCCTCACCCGGCGCACCGGGTGAAGAAATACCGCCCGTCCAGTCCGTGAAGGAATAGACGGGCGGTCTTGATCAGCGGTTGCGTCGCCGGGCGGCACCGAGGCCGACCAGACCCGCAACACCGAAGCCGAGCATCGCAAGCGTGCCGGGCTCCGGAACCGGGATGACGTTCAGGTTGAGGATGCCCGTGCCACCGAATGCGAGCGTCGGCAAGAGCGCACCGAGCCCGAAGGGGCCGACCGTGCGGATCGACGCCGCCCAGGGCGTGACGAGCTGGATGCGGCGGGTTTCACCGCCGATCGCCGTACCCGTGGTCACCGCGAAATCGAATCCCGTTGCGCGACGGATCGTCTCGAAATCACCACCCTGGTCCGTGTGCGTCACCATACCGGTTGTCCACTCGAAGAAGGCGCCCGAGAACGCAACCGGCGAGATGATCTCCGGGCAGGGAGCCGGAAACATCGTTACGCAGTCGAGGGGGAGAGTCGCCGGCGGGGGCTGAGTCGGATGCGGGATGCCCGCCATGAACGTGCCCATCGGCGTGCGGGTATTACCACCACCGACTGTGCGGACCGCGCCCTTGGAGACGAGGAAGTTGGTTCCGGACGTGCCGTTGCCGAAGTCGGGACTCGTGGGGCCCGGCGTGCGGGCTGCGTAGGTGAGATCCTGACGTCCGGCGATCAAGCCGTTGGCGTAGGTGGTCGGTTGCGACGGGGTGACTCCGTTCAGGATTCCGACGCCCTTGAAGTCCGTTCCGAAGGGCTGGGGATCCGTCGGGAGGAAGCCACTCGCGTAGAGGACCTGACCATAGTCGCCCGGGACCAGCGTCATGCCGGTCGGACCGACGGTGAAGAAGTTGACGCCGAGCTGGACACCACCGCCGCCGGAGTAGGGAATGCCGCCGCCGAAGACGTTTACACCCTTGACGATTCTTTCAGAGCCTTCGCCGATCCCGAAGAAGGGAACCGAAGTCGTGAGGGTCATTCCGGTGAACTCGTTTCCGCCACCGACCGAAAGCATGTAGGTCGCGGTCGGGGTCGTGGGCACCGGTCGATCCAGGATCATGGTCGTGTAGTCACCCTTGGGCGCCGGCCAATGTGCTGCACCAACCTGTGTGCGGCTGCGGAGTCGCGGATTCGCGAAGCCGGGAATGATCACGTTGCAGGTGTCGCGATCGTATTCCTGCGCACCACCCGCGGTCGGGCTGACGGCGTCGAACGTGAGAGCCGCTCCGACTCCAACGCCCATGTGCCTGCCGCGGGCGTTGACGATCAACGTACCGAGGGTTGTGCCCTGCGGGGCTGTCGAGGGTAGGTTTGACGGCGGCATGCCGGCGCAGATCGGAATTGCGTCGTTTGTCCGGTTGCCCGCCTCGGTTGTGTTGTCCTGATCGCTGAAGCCGATCTGTAATTTGCCGGAGTAATGCACGCTCTGCGCAAAGCTCGGCGCGGCCAATAAGACCGCGAGCGCTGCGAGTAGGGCGAAGCTGAACTTCTGTCGCATCTTGATGAATCTCCAAATTGTG
>JAFDEI010000182.1 GCA_019310425.1 Deltaproteobacteria bacterium
GTCCGGGGCGCCTTTCGCGACCGTAAAAAAAGGGAGCGCAAGGCGCCCCGGACCCGAGACGCGTGCTCGTGATCGTGCGCGCGACGTTCCATCGGTGTGGTGAAGCGCATGCGGGTCTTGATCGATTATTCGGGGGGGGGAGGGGGAGGAGGCGGGCTAGGGTGGGGGGATGAATGGGCCTAGAAGATGGCGGGTGTTGGAGACGGAGTTTCTGCAGGATTGCAAGGTGTTCAGCGTGAGTCGGACGCGTGCCGAATCGCCCCGGACCGGGGAGACCCACCCTTTCTACCGCATCGATTCCTCGGACTGGGTGAACATCATCCCCATTACTGCAGCGGGCGAGTTGGTGATGGTCCGGCAGTACCGACACGGCTTGGACGGCTTCACGATCGAGACACCAGGTGGCATGGTCGACCCGGGCGAAACGCCGGCCGCTGCCGCGGGCCGCGAGCTGCTCGAGGAGACCGGCTATCGCGCGGCCGAGGTCGTCCCACTCGGCGGCGTGAACCCGAATCCCGCGCTGTTCGGAAACTTGCTGCACGTCTTCCTCGGACGCGATGCGGTGAAGGTTGCCGAAGTGCGGAACGAGAGCACCGAAGAAACCCACGTCGAACTCGTGCCGCAGGTCGAGCTGGCCGCGTTGATTCGCGACGGCCAGGTCAACCACGCCCTCGTCATCGCCGCCCTCCACCTCTACGACCTACGGGAGCGCAAGATCGGGGAACCGTCCGCAACCAGCTAAAGCGATTCGGGTCCGGGGGGCCTTTCGCGACCGTAAAAAAAGGGAGCGCAAGGCCCCCCGAACCCGAACCGCGTGCCAGATCGAGCCGATCCCCGATCTCGCGCAGGCCCTATCTCCCGGTCTTGCCCGGCTCGAACGCGTGCGGGGGTGGCAGGATCAGGGGCAGCAGGGCGCCGAGGGCGAGTGCGCCGAGGCCACCGACGATGTAGGGGGAGTCGGGGCCGACGTGCTCGATCAGCCAGCCGGTCCCGAGGTTCGAGCTGATGCCGCCGATGCTCAAACCCACCATTGCGAGGATGCCCTGGCCGGTCGATCGCAGCCGCTCAGGTACGACCGCCTCGACGTAGAGGGGCGCACCGACCACGAGGCCGGTCACCGTCACGCCGTGCAACAGCGAGACGAGGTAGACCCAGCGCAGGTCGGCCGCGAAGCCGCAGACCGTCCAGCGCAGGCCGCCCGCGAGGACGCCGATCGCGAGCAGCCAGCGTGGCCCGATCCGAGTGAGTGTCTTCCCGGATAGTGCGATCAGCGGAATTTCGACCAGCAGCATCGCGATCCACATCCAGCTCACCGACTCGGCGCTGCCGCCGTGCGCCCGCACGTAGAGGGCGAACATGCCCATTGGGCCCTGGAGGCAGAAATAGCCGAGCAACGCGAACGCGAGCACGTGCAGGTAGGGGCGGTGGCGCAGCAACTGCCGCCAGTCGCCGCCGGCCGCACGCAGCGATAATGCCGGGGTGCTGGGCAGGCGCAGCGCGAACAGCCCTGCGGCCGCGGTGAGCGCGCCCGCGACCGGGAACAGCCAGCCGAGCCCGGGCTCCGACGCGCCCGCCTCCGAGCCGAACGCGCCGGCTTCGAAGTCGAGCAGGCGGAGACAGAGCGGGAAGCTCGCGACGAGCAACAAGAAGCCGACTGTTCCCCAGACCCGCATCAGGCCGAAGCCGTGTGGGCCTGCGTCGCTCGTGAGTGCAAGCGTGACCGCGACCGCCGTGGGCACGATTGCGGCGGCGAACAGCGCGAGCAATGCGGTTCCAGCGAGGATCGCGGTGAAGCCGTGCGCGTGCCAGAGCAGCACGTAGCACGCACCCGCTCCGAGGCAGAGCAGCGCGAGCAGCCGCGCGCGCAGGCCGGTGCGATCGCCGACGATCCCCCATAGTGGTTGCGCGAAGATCCCGACCGCGGGCAGCGTGGCCATCACCACGCCGATTTGGCTGCCCGAAAGCCCGGCATTTTCGTCCAGGTACAGGCTGAAGAACGGGAAGAACACGCCGAGCCCGCCCAGGGCGAAGAACCAGACGAGCGCGGTAGAGCCGGCCCGGCGTTCCACTAATCGCCGGTCGCGTCGACACGATCGAGAATGACGTCGACGAGCTTCGGGTGCGGGCCGAGCGGCTCGCTCACGCGCACGCGCAGACCCGGATGGCGCGCCGCGGTCTCGCGTACGAGGCGTGGAATGTCGTTCGTCGAGTGATTGCCGGGCGCCAGGAAGAAGGGGTGGACGACGATCTCGCTCGCGCCGTCTGCTACGCACGCGTCGACGCCGTGCGCGATGTCGGGCTCGGCGATTTCCATGTGGGCGATATGTACGATCGTATCGGGCACGCGCTCGGCGACGAGTTCGGCCATTCGTTCGAGTTGCTCGTTGGCCAGTTTTCGGCGACTGCCGTGGTCTACCAGCAGGATCGCGCGCTTCACCCGGCGCTCGTGGCTCGCTCTAATGCGTCGGCGAGATCACCGCACAGGTCGTCCACATCCTCGATCCCGACCGACAGCCGGATGGTGGCTTCGCTGATGCCCTTGCGGCGCTTTTCGTCCGCGGGGAACGCGCCGTGGCTCATCAGGAACGGGTAGCCGACCAGCGATTCGATGCCGCCGAGGCCCTCGGCGAGAGAGAACAGGCGCGTCTCGCTGCAGAAGCGCTCGGCTACGGCGGCGCCACCGCGGATGTCGAAAGTGACGACGGCGCCGAAGCCGCGCATCTGTTGTCTTGCGAGCTCGTGCCCGGGGTGATCCGGGAGGCCCGGGTAGTAGACCTGCTCGACTTCGGGCCGCTCGAGCAGGAAATCGGCCACGCGTGCGGCATTTCGCGCGTGCTCGCGCATCCGGACCGAGAGCGTCTTCAGGCCGCGCAGCGTCAGCCACGCGTCCCAGGGCCCGGGCACGCCGCCGGTGGTGTTGCGGCTGAAGCGCAGCTGCTCGTTCAGCTCTTCGTCGTCGATCACCACGGCGCCCCCGATCACGTCGCTGTGGCCGCCGATGAATTTCGTGGTCGAGTGCACCGAGAAGTGTGCACCGAGTTCGAGCGGGTTCTGGAGATATGGGGTTGCGAAGGTGTTGTCGACGACGAGGCGGCAACCATTCTGCTGCGCGATGTCGCCGCAGGCTGCGATATCGATCAGCCGCAGCATCGGGTTGGTGGGGCTCTCGATCCAGATCAGCTTCGTCTCGGGTCGTACAGCTTGCTTGACTTCGTCGATCCGGGTCGCGTCGACCCAGCTGAAGTCGACGCCGAAGCGCGGCAGCAGGCGAGTGAAGAGCCGATAGGTCTTCGAGCGAAGCGATGCACTCCTCGAGTGCGTCGCGCGTCGGGTTGCGGCCGCGGGAGTATTCGAAGCCACGGTGTTCGCCGATCGCTTCCTGGGTGAAGGTCGTCGTCTGGTAGACGGGGACGATCGTTGCACCCGTGGCGGCATCGGGCGCCTGGCCCGCGTGGATCGCCCGGGTTTCGAATCCGTGCTTGGGGTCGTCGTCACTCATTCGAGCCTCACTCCAGCGTGCCGTGCCGGACGTGGTTTCACCAATAGGTCGCGGTGATCGTCACGTCGCCCGACACCGTGGCCATGCACGCGAGACGCAGTTCCGGGCCGACGCGGTTGACCCGCTTTGCCTCGGACTCGGTATGGGTCTCGTCCGAGAGCGAGCCACGGCCGGCGACCACCTGGAGGCCGCAGCGCGCGCACAGGCCGTTCGCCGAGCAGCCGCTCGCGATCGGCAGGCCGGCCTTCTGGGCCGCCTCGAGGAGGGGTGTCCCGGGGGTGACGCGGACTCGTTTCTCCGACGGGACAAAGCGGACTTCGGCATCCATGGCGGGATCATACGCAATCGGACGTGGACCTGAAAAGACTTCTGGAACGCGTCGGTGTGATTGGTATCTTGACTCGACCATGCCTACCGCCGGAATCGTCATCATCGGCAACGAAATCCTCTCGGGGAAGGTCGTCGACTCGAACTCGCACTACCTGTGCCGGGAGCTCCGGATTCTCGGGGTCGAGGTCGAGCGGATGATCACGATCCCCGACGTGATTCCCACCATCGCGACCGAAGTCCGCAAGATGAGCGACGCCTATGACTTCGTCTTCACCTCGGGTGGGATCGGGCCGACCCACGACGACCTCACCATCGAGGGCATCGCGAAGGCGTTCGATCGCAAGATCGTACACTCCGATTCGATCGAAGAACGCATCCGCCGCGCGACTACGGCCGATCCGAACGAAAGCCTGCTGAAGATGGCGCGGATTCCGGAAGGTGCGTCGCTGCTCGACTCGGGTGACCTCTGGTTCCCGCTCGTCGTGGTCGAAAACGTCTACATCTTCCCGGGCATTCCCGAGCTGCTGCGCAAGAAGTTCGAGTCCGCGCGCACGCGTTTCCGCGGCGTGCCGTTCGTGTTGAAGAAGGTCTACGTGAAGGCGCACGAGAGCGACATCGCGGCCGACCTGAACGCCTTGCTGGTGGAGTTTCCCGAGCTGATGCTCGGCTCCTACCCGCGCATCGGGCAGGAGGCCTTCTCGGTGATGCTCACGCTGGAGTCGCGCGACGCGGGACTGGTGCAGTCGGCACTCGATTCACTGCTCGAGCACCTGCCCAGCGGTTCCGTGGTGAAGGTCGAGTAGCTGGACCCGACTGCCTACGACGCGACCTTCCGCTGGCTCGCCTACATTCACCCCGCCTGGATGACGGCCGCGGTGTTGGCCTGCGGCCTCGCGTTGCGGAGCGGCATGGCGATGCGGCGCAGCCGGCGCTTCCGTACTCGGCGTGCAGACGGCATGCGGGAAAGGCACGTCGCCATCGCGAAGCCCGCGGTCGCGGCCATCGTGCTGGGCTTCATCGGCGGTCCGATTTCATCGCTGTGGCTGCGCGACTGGGAGCCGCTGCGCAGCTTCCATGCGTGGATCGGAATCACGACTGCAGCGCTCTTCATTGCGGCCATGCTGATCGGCCGACGACTCGAACGCCGAGAATCGCGAGCGTTCGACGCCCACGCGCTGCTGGGCCTGCTCGCGATGCTGGCGGCGTTGGTGGCCTTCGTCGCGGGCTTCGTGCTGCTGCCTTAGCTCCCAGAGGGCAGCGATCGCGGCAGGGGTCGGTCGATTGCGAAACCGAACCGCGCTCTCAGGTGTCACAATGGAAAGTGTTGCTTCGATCCGTGCTGCTATTACTGCTGGTATCCGCCTCCGCGCACGCGGATGTCTTCTTGTATGCCCCGGCGAAACACTCCGTGGAGGAGATTCCGGCGCGTTACACCGGACCGCTTCCGCCCTTGTTGGATCCCGACCCTTCCTACGCGACTTGGCGGCAACATCTCGACGTATGGCCGAATGGCCCAACCCATCTCGAGCAACGCATCTGCCGTGACGGCGCACCTGAGCGCGACCGGCTGCTGGCCGCCATGCGCCGAGCAGCGGACGGTCCTGGGACTTCGGACGAGAGATTTCAGATCGTATTGACCTTCTTGCTGAATTGCGGTCCCGACGCCGACCGTGCGGCTGCGTGCTACTGGGTGCGGCGCTCAATTCCGGCCGAACCGAATGGCATGGTCCATCCGAGTTGCCGCGCCGAGGCCGACCGTGCGTCCCTGTGCGACTGGATGCGGCGCTCGATTCCAGTCGAATTGAACACCGCGGTTCGTCGACTGCTGTACCGGCATTCTCTTGGCTGCGCAACACCGGACGACGCTGCGCTCTTCACTGCCGCCGATGCTCCGGACATGACGGTCGTCGCATTTCTGAAGAAGTATCCGGCTACCGACTACTCGAATCGACTCGAGGCGGTGGTGCGCGCTCGGGCTCGGGCTGGAGAATGGACGAACCTCGGATACGCGGTCGAAGTCTACGGACAGCGTGACGACTCCCGGGTCGCCGCGACGTTGCTGGAGCTCTACGCCGCTGCGAGCGAGCCCGAGGGGCGGCGTGTACTCGGATTGGCCCTCCACGCCCAGACGAACCCGCGTGCGTCGGAAGTCTATAGCGCCGAGTGGAAGTCGAATTGCGAACAACGGCGTGCCATTCGCGCTGAGCACGAGTCCAGCGACCGATCGGCATACAGGGGCCTTGGCAAAGTGTCCTCGGGTCTGCCGACCTGTGACGTGGGTCGACGCTTTCAGGCTCGCAATAGAACGAACTCTGGCTGGTTGTCTCGCGTGCAGAAGGGAGCGCGGCCTCGGGATCGACCCATTTCTCACACCGAGCGCCTGCGTAACAAGCTCGCGGAATACGATCTCAGTGAACAGCTCATGCAATTCTCGGCTGACGATGCCGGGTCACTCGGGAGCCACGCACCGCGGATGCGGCGGATGGCGGATCTCGTTCGACCCGAACTCGACGCCCTGGTGATCGAGGAGGTCTGGCCATCACTCGACGAGTTCGTCTTCGAACGCGGTCCGATGAAGGCGTGGGCGCTCCTGGATGACAGCTACCGCGTGAAGGTGGAAGAGCGGGACGGCGTGCCGGATCCGGATCAGGTCGCGACCATCCAGGGGGAGCTCGAGGCGGCTCTGGCGGAGCCTCATTTCGTCGAAGCATGGATGGACGGCCAACGTTTCCGCTTCAGAATCCGCAGGCTCGGTCGGTTCTTTGACGTGGAGGTGCTGGTCGGTGCGATGAACACACTGTTGAGGGCTCGCGGCAGTGAGCAGCGCTTCGTCGTGCCGGAGCCAATCGGTCTCGTCGATATCGTGGTCGGTCCGGCTGCCACGATCCTCGACGCGATCGACGCCGGGGTAATTACACCCGGAGATCCGTTCGCTGCCGCGCGCAGGATCCCTGAATTTCGCCCCCACCTGCTCGAGGTGGGCGACTAGTCAGCGCGGATCCAAACGAATGGCCCTTTGCACCGGCTCTGCCGATTCGCTCAGCCGTGACGGCACGAGCATTCCTGGGTGTCTGCAAGACTCGCCCGACTGCGGCTCCCCCGTGCCAACGACTGGCCGCGATCGGTAGTCCATGCGAGCAGCGAGCTGGGGCGCTGCGAACGCGTTTTCGCGCACTCAACACCCCGCGGCCGGAGTCGGGGAGGGGTCGAAGCGACTGAGTTCGAGCGGAGATCCCTCCCCGACTCCGGCCGCGGGCGCGCCCTTCTCTGGGGAGTGTGGGGATCGGCGGAGCGAATCGGCAGAGCACCGGCAAACAGCAGGATCGTGCGAATTGCTCGGTGGCGGGCCGCGCCGCCTGCACCTTCGGGGTTCAGTAGATCCCGGGGATGATGCGCCAGCGCACCTTCTTGGTGTAGCGATCCCAGTCGCGGCCGTACTTGGCCGCGCAGTGCTTCGAATCCCGCCACTCGCGGTGGATCAGCAGCACTGCGAAGTAGATCGGGTAGAAGTAGGGCAACAGCCGACCGAAGCCACAATTGAACGACCACGCGAGGCCCATCAGCCAGTCGCCCAGGTAGTTGCTGTGCCGCGCGATTCCCCACCAGCCCGAGGTCAGCAGCAGGCTGCCGCGTTCGGTCTGGATGAAGTCCGGCTTCTCGCCCCAGATCGGCTCCATGGGGTCGCTCGAGAAGCGGTGCTTCTGGAGATTCGACGACCGGAAGATGTAGAAGCCGACCGCATTCAAGAGGAAGACCCCGGTGGCCCCCCACCACGGCAGTGGCTCGGGATGCGCGACGAGGTAGAGCGGCTGGAGCGAGTACGCGAACGGGATCCACACCATGCAGCCCCACGCGAGCATGAACCCGAAATTTTCGTGTTTGATGTCCCAGGTGGTGAGGATCGCATCCTCGAAGTAGAAGTAGTCGGCGACGTAGAGGATCTGGAAGAAGCAGACGAGCAGCATGGCGTTGCTCACGCTGCCGTGCAGCTCGAACTGCTTGGCCGCGAGCGACAGGTCGACGAGCACCCACAGGATCATGCTAGGGCGTGACTCGCAGAAGAACTTGAGATCGAAGCCGCCGATGCGCGGATTGCGACAGGCGCCGACCGTGTAGCCCTCGAGCAGGTTCAGCCGGCGTTCTTGCTCGTTCGCCTGGCCGCGTGCGACGAAGAGCAGAGCAACGCAGCCGAGCATCACCACCAGGTTCGTCGTCGTCACGAGCGCTCCGAACTCGTCGTAGAGCGTGCCGGCCGATACCATGCCCGCCCCCACCGCCGCCACCGCGGCCGCGACCGTGAGGCCCAGTGCGAGCAGGCCGTTCAGCTTGTAGTCGAGCCGCCGGCCGTCGGGCAGCGGTGAACCCTCGACCGCGCGGCCCGGCAGCAGCACCGCGAGCAGCGCCTGGAAGCCGATCCACAGCAGATAGAAACCGATCGAAGCTGCCGAGGGCGGCTCGACGTGCGACCAGAACGCCGCGCCGGGCCAGACCAACGCCGCGTCGTAGTGGACGAACGAAATCGCGAAGTACCACGTGAGACCCGGAAGGCCAACGAGCATTCCGATGAAGCTGATGTCGAAGAGCAAACGCTTCCGGGGGCTCAGGCTCGCAACGTCCATGCGGAGCTCCTGTCAGTGAGGGTTCGCTGGCCTGTCCGGCGGGGCACGGCCCAGCATCCTGGGTTATGAGCTAGAACAGAAGATGTTGCATTGAGCGACCGAACCTGCCACGGATCGGGGTAAGTCGCGAATCAGGCCCGAGGGGCCCAGACGACCGCGAGGAGAACGAGATGCAGATTTCCCCCATCCCCACTCTGGATAACGAGACCAACCAGATTCGAGCCATGACGGCGGAGATCGTCGCCAATCACATCATTCCCAACGAGCACCAGCTCACGCGATTCGGTGAGCCCGAGACCACCAAGCTCTGGGCGGAGCTGTTCAATCGGGTCAAGAAGTCCGGTCTCTGGGCACCGCATCTTCCCGAGGAGTACGGCGGTATGGGGATCGGGTTCCTCAAGCTCGCCTACATGAACGAGATCCTGGCGTGGAGCCCCTTCTCCAATCCCATCTTCGGCATCATGGCCCCGAATTCCGGCAATCAGAAGATCCTCATCAAGTACGGGACCCCGGAACAGAAGAAGCGCTGGCTCGAACCCTTGATCGCGGGAACGATGCAGTCCTGCTTTGCCATGACCGAGCCCGATCAGCCCGGGTCGGATCCCCGATCGATCCAGACGAAGGCGGTTCGCGACGGAGATGAATGGGTGATCAGCGGGCACAAGTGGATGGCCTCGAACGCGAAGCGAGCCGACTTCGCGATCGTGATGTGCCGCACCGAAGACGCGAGCGATGTCGACGTCAACGGTCGCATGACTCAGATCATCGTTCCCACGGACAGTCCCGGTTTCAACTACGTCCGAAGCGTACCGATCTGGGGCCATGCCAACGGGCATCACGGTGAAATCATCCTGGACGGCGTCCGGGTGCCCCTCGAGAACGCACTCGGCGAACAGGGCTCCGGGCATCAGGCGGCACAGGATCGCCTGGGGGCGGGCCGGGTCTACCATTGCATGAACTGCGTGGGCCAGATGTGGCGAGCCTTCGACATGATGGTCAAGCGCTCGAT
Organism: Deltaproteobacteria bacterium; assembly: GCA_019310425.1. Taxonomy (GTDB): domain Bacteria; phylum Myxococcota_A; class UBA9160; order UBA9160; family SMWR01; genus JAFDEI01. The sequence continues at coordinate 9,458 of JAFDEI010000182.1, forward strand.
GGAACGCGAGGTCCACGGGGGGCTGCTCGAGACCAAGCAGTTCATCCAGGGCTTCATTGCCGAATCCTACATCGATATCCAATCGGCGCGTCTGATGACGATTCGCTGTGCGGAGATCATGGAGCAGGGGCTCGATGCCAGGACGGACATCTCGGCCATCAAGATCGCCGTTCCTGCGGCCATGCACCGCGTCGTGGATCGCGCGATCCAGGTGCACGGTGCTCTCGGCGTGTCGAGCGAGATCCCCCTGGAGGGGATGTATCGGGGAGCGCGCACCCTGCGCCTCGCCGATGGTCCCGACGAGGTTCACAAGATCCTGATCGCGAAGAACGTCTTGAAAGTCTATCGTAACGGAGAGTCCTGGGACTTCGGGCTCTAGGCTGATGTCTCCTCGGCACCGCTGCCGAGTGCAACCCGAGCAGGGAGACCATCGAATGACGTTCGAGCCCCTTGAGAAGGAATACTGGGAGAATCCCTATCCGTACTATCAACGACTCCACGAGCAACCGTCTCTGCCGTGGGCTCCCAGGGCGCAGGTCTTCTGTGCGTCTCGTTTCGAGGAAGCCTCGGAGGTCTTCAAGGATCCGGAGCTCTTCTCCTCCGCGGTGGCCTTCGACCTGCTCCTCCAGAGCAGCTGGCAGAACGTCGGCGTAGTGGACGTATTCGAGATGCTGCGCTTCCTCGTGCGGGCACGCGTGAACCCGTTGGCTCTCCGGTCCGCACCCGAAACGCTGCTCACATCCGATCCGCCCAAACACGAAGCCATGCGCAACATCGTGAATCGCGGCTTTTCGCCACGCCGCGTCGCCGCATGGGAGCCCCGGATCCGCGAGCTGTCACAGCAGTATGTTGCGAAGCTGAAGTACGCGAACCAATTCGACGTCGTCGAGGGGCTCACTCATCCGCTGCCCATGTCCATCATCGCCGAGATGCTCGGTGTCGAAACTCATCGGCTCGCAGATTTCCGAAGATGGAGCAACTCGGCCATCAGCAGTCTGACGGGCTGTGAGCGATCTCTGTCTCCGCGTGTGATCATGAAGAATGGGGGTGAGGCCCTCGAGTACCTCCGCTCGATCGTGCGGCGACGCCAGCAGGAGCCGGGTGAGGACTTGATCAGTGTCCTCGTCGATCCCAAGCACGGCGACACACTAGATACCCAGAGTGTATTGATGTTCGCGATGGTGCTCTTGATTGCCGGCAACGAAACGACGACCAGCGCAATCGGGAACACGGTCAAGCTGCTTCTCGAACGCCCCCAGGTGCTGGAGGAGGTGAGCGCCGATCCGTCGCTGATCCCGGCCCTGGTCGAAGAGAGTTTGCGTTTCGAGTCTCCGTTCCAGTTCATGCCCCGACGTGCGACCCGGGACACGGAGCTTCGCGAGACACCGATTCCCAGAGGCAGCACGGTGCTCGCGATGATCGGAGCGGCCAATCGCGACCCGCGGTACTTCCCCGAGCCCGACCGTTTCGACATCCATCGCGACACGACGGGCCACCTGGCTTTCGGGTACGGGGTCCACTTCTGCCTCGGATCACACCTCGCACGACTGGAAGCGCGTGTGGCACTCGAGGAGCTCATTCCTGCGCTTGCCGGGTGCAGCGTGGCCGATGGCGGAGCCGTGTATGGCGACTCCTACATCACGCGCGGGCTGGCTCGGCTCGAGGTCACGCGAAGCACCCCGATGGCCGTGGGTCGACCACAGCCTGCCGAGGGGGCCGACCGCGCCCCCTCGCAGAGCGCGTAGGCCGGTACGACGATCCGGCCCGTTCAGCTGTGAGATCGGCGCCGCTACGGCGGTGCGACTTCATCGAGAAAGCGGCGAATGCGTTCGAAGTACGGCCTTCCGCCCATTTGAATGGTGTCGTTGTGGCCGGCGCCGGGGATCGTCTCGAACGCCTTGGGCTCGGGCGCCGCGTCGAAGAGCTGCCGTCCCAGCTCGTAGGGAACGATTTCATCGCGATCGCCGTGGAAGAACAGCAACGGCGCCTGCAGCTTGGTGATCTTGCGTTCGGAGTCGAAGCGTGTGGGTGCCAGCGATGCCAGCGAAGTACCGAAGAGCTTCGCCGTCATGGCCGACACCGAGGGGAAGGTGCTCTCGAGAATCAGCCCGGCGATCGCGCGATCCTGCACCAGGTCGACCGCCACCGCACCGCCGAGGGATCTCCCGAAAACGACCGTCCGGCGCGGGAGAATACCGATCTCGTCGTCGAGATAAGCGAGCCCGGCTCGGGCGTCGGCGTACACGCCGGACTCGTTGGGGCTTCCCTCGGAGAGGCCGTAGCCGCGGTAGTCGAGCAGCAGGACGTGGCTGCCCAGTCTCATCAGCTCCGCGGCGTTGGGAAGCCGGTGGGAGGCGTTGCCGGCGTTGCCGTGCAGGAAGAGGATCGCGCGGCTCGCGCTGGGAAAGGGCAGGAAGAAGGCGTGGATGCGGACACCGTCTTCGGTGGTGAGGTGAACTTCCTCAGCGTGGACGCCCACGTCCTCCGGGCGGAGATCGATGCCGGGTTCGGGATGGAAGATCATGCGATCAACGAGGCGACCAAACATGAACGCCAGCAATACCACACCCAGGGCCACGATTGTGAATCGTCTCAGACGCTGCACTTCGCCAGCGTAGCCGAATCAACCTACGCGCCGCGTTCGAGATCAGGAGGCGCTGACTTCGTCCAGGCAGGAGACGTAGAACGTTTTCTCGCTCGTCGGCAGGGTCCACTCTTCGCGCGATCCAGGCTGATCGTGATAGATCCGGAACTCCACGTCCTGCGGTCCGGTGGATATCAGGCACGGGATTCCGAGTTGGTCGAGCTCGGCGAGGTAACGCACTCGCAGGCGCGAGTTGACGATCGTCATCGACGGTTCGGGGTCGGGCATGTTGGGGCGCAGGCCACCGAAGAAGTACCAGTGACCGCGGGTTCCGATCGCACTCGAGATTTCGACCGGGCGGTCACCGACGACTTGGTGGATGCGCCGATTGAGTTCGAGAAATTCACCCAGCGGGAGCTCACTGAAGACCGAGTAGGGCGCGTCGAGGTCGTAGCGATAGCCCACACGGCCGCCCACGACCTCGCGCGGCTGATCGGCGGCAGCGACCGCGCGCACGCGGGCGAGTGGTTCCCGGGCGAGGGTGGCGAGGTCGGCGAAGCGCAGGCACGCGAGCAGTGGGAGCACGGCGACCACCGCGATCAGGCGTGAGGCCGGCGCGGCGTCGCGTCGCATTGCGAAACAGCCCGCGGCGACGAGTAGCCCGACGGGCGTCGCGGCCGCGATGATGTGGGCCGGGTCGGTTCGCAACAGTGCGGGCGCGAAACACGCGAGGGCGAGGATCGCAACGGCAGCGGTGGTGGTGCGCTGAGCTCTCGGCAGACTGCGATCGAAACTCGCCACGGCGAAGACGGCGATGGCCGCAAGCGGCACCGCGCGGAAGAGCAGGCCGGTCGGAGTGTCCCACCCTTCCTGGAGAGGTGTGTTGGAATAACCGCTCGCAACGTATGAGCCGATTTCGAAGTAGCGCCGCAGGAAGCCGTGGAGCTCGCCCGCCCCCGCGAACAACGCGAGCATGGGCAAGACCGCGATCAGCGTGCCCACGGCGAACGGCGCCGCGATCGCGAACAGCCGACGCGGCGCAGCGGCACGCGTGAGCCACGCGAATGCCGCCAGCAGCCCGATGCCCGCGATGCCGCAGCCGAGGTTCTCCTGGCTGATCTGGACGAAGAAACCCCAGACTATTCCGCTCACGAGCAGGAAGATTCGTTCGGCGGACGTCGTCGCGCTGTCGTCCGCCGGCGAGGGTCGGCCGAGGACCCACGCCAGACCGAGCACGGCGTGGATCGCGCCCGCGTAGCGCGCGCAGCTGGCCCAGCCGAAGAAGAACGTGTAGGAGCCGCCATCGACGGCCTCGAAGAAGTGGAAGGGCGACAGGAAACGGAATGCGATCAGACCTAGAAACAACGGAACGGCCGGAAACAGTCGCGCCATCCAGCCGACCACGATCAGCCCACCCACGAAGTTCGTCCACAACCAGAATTCCCGGAAGCGAAGTAGCGAGACACCAAAATTTTCGAGGTAGCGGAGCGACAGAATCTGCATGCCCGGGCCGTACTGTGTGCCCGAATCGAGGTAGAAATCCTTGCCCGCAAGCAGGGCTTGCAGGGGGCCGAGGTGAGCGATCTCGTGCCATTCCATCGGCCGCGCCAGCAGCTCGAGGTTCCACGGCGGGCCGAGCCAGAGGGTGTAGGCGACGAGCGCAATCACGACGCGCAGCCCACCGCGAGGTTCGGCTCGACCGATTCCAGCCGTCGCTGTGTCCCGCCAGAAGGACTGCGTGCGCATGACCCACAACGGCACGAGCAGCAGCGAGGCAACTCCGAGCCAGTAGCCGAGTACCAGCCAACGTTCATCGAGGAAGCCGAAATTGTACCACTCGACGGACTGCGGGGCGCCCGCCGTGAGGAAGCGAACCGCGAGTGCCGCCGTGGCCGAGGCCACGAGCGCGGCGGCGGTCCAGACGATTGCACGGTGCAGCTGCACGCCCGCGAGCACGACGCCGTCCGTGCCGGAAGCGAAGATCAGCCGGCGCAGGTCCGCAACGCCCGCGCGCAGGAATTCCAGCTGCGCCAACGGCCGGCGAATTCGCGCGATCCCGGCCTCCGCCCCCACGGTGTCCACCTCGAAGTTTGATCGGGGATTCCGCTCGAGCTTCAATTATCGGAGCCGCGTCCGCGGATCTTGAGGGGGCGTGTGGGAGTTCTAGCGATCGAGCGGCGGCAGGAGATCGACGCCGCGCTGGCGCAGCAGGTGGTCGGCGAGCACCAGGCAGACCATCGCCTCGACCATCGGCACCGCGCGTGGCAGCACGCAGGGGTCGTGGCGGCCCTGGGCTTCGAGTGTCACTGCGTTGCCCTCGCGGTCGACCGTCTGCTGGGCCTGCGAGATCGTTGCCGTCGGCTTGAATGCGACCCGCAGCACGATGTCCTCGCCGTTCGAGATGCCACCCTGGATGCCGCCCGAGCGGTTCGAAGTCGTGTGTGGGCGGCCATCGGGACCGATGGTGAAGGGGTCGTTGTGCTCGATGCCGGTCATATACGTGCCGTCGAAGCCGCTGCCGATCTCGAAACCCTTCGATGCGGGCAGGGACATCAGCGCGCGCGCGAGGTCGGCCTCGAGCTTGTCGAAGACGGGCTCGCCGAGGCCGGCCGGCACCGTGCGCGCAACGCACTCGACCACGCCGCCGAGCGAGTCGCCGCGCTCGCGCGCCGCGTCGATGGCCTGCGTCATCTTTTCCGCGGCGCCGGGTTCGGGGCAGCGCACGATGTTGGCTTCGACCGCCTCGAGGGTGACACTCGCGGAATCGATCTTGGCGTCGACTTCGTGCACGCGGCGCACCCACGCGAGCACCTCGATGTCGGCGGCGACTCGGAGCAACTTGCGCGCGACCGCGCCGGCTGCGACGCGCCCGATGGTCTCGCGTGCACTCGCGCGCCCGCCCCCCTGCCAATTCCGGATGCCGTACTTGGCTTCGGTGGTGTAGTCGGCGTGCGAAGGCCGGTAGACGTCCTTCATGTGCTCGTAGGCCGAGGGCCGTGCGTCCTGGTTGTGGACGAGCATCCCGATCGGTGTGCCGAGTGTGGTGCCCTCGAACAGCCCGGACAGGATCTCGACGCGGTCGGCCTCCTGGCGCGGTGTCGTGAGGCGGCTCTGGCCGGGCTTGCGGCGGTCGAGGTCGCGCTGGATCTCTTCGGCAGCCAGCGCGAGGCGCGGTGGGCAGCCGTCCAGGGCCACGCCCACGGCGCCGCCGTGGCTCTCGCCGAAGGTCGTGATCTGGAAGATTTTCCCGAAGCGACTGCCCATGGGAGCAGAATAGCCCCCCTTGGCGCGTGTGCCTCGTTCAGGGCTTTCGCAGCAGCACGTAG
>JAFDEI010000025.1 GCA_019310425.1 Deltaproteobacteria bacterium
GTCAATTCGATGCGACCGGGAAATCGACGACGAAGATCGCGCCGCCACCGTCGCGATCGCACACCTCGACCGCCCCCTCCATGTGTTCGACGATCAGCCGGACCACGTAGAGCCCGATTCCGAGGTGCGGCCGATCGCTGGCGCTGGCCGCCGGGGCGGACACCATCGAGTCGAACACGCGATTGCGAATCGAATCCGGCACCCCGGGCCCGGCGTTCCCCACGGCCAGGCGCGCGCGATTTCCCGCAGCCCGGAGTTCGACTTCGATCTCGCTGTCTCGCGGACTGAACGCGACCGCATTGTCGATCAACTTGTCGAGCATCTGCTCCATCCGGAAACCCGAAGCCACGATGAACACCGGTTCGTCGTCGACGCGCAGCAGGAACCGACGACTCGGACAATTCGCGGCGAAGTTCTCGACATAGCGCGTGACGAGATGTGTGAAGTCTACGCGCTCGGGCTCGTCGTCGCGCAAAGCCTGCTCGAGGCTCGCGGCGTCGGTCAACCCCTCGACGATCTCACCAATGCGCGCGACGCCGCGCTCCGCACTCTGCACGTACTTGCTGTCCTCGAGCTCGGGGTGATCCGAGACCAGATTCTGAAGCGACGTACTCAGACTGTTGAGCGGATTGCTGAGCTCGTGCCGCAGCGTGCGCGGGATCTGCTCCAGGAAACCCGTGTAGCCCGCGAGGCGCCCGAGCAGCCCCGAAATCGTGCGCGACAGGTCGCCGACTTCGTCGCCCGCGCGCCGACCGGCCGCAACCTCGAGGTGAAGGACCCGGCCGTCGTCGTCGATGGCGGCGCTCGCCTCGTCGCGCAGGCGGTGGATGCGCCAGACCAGCCGCAGAGCGAAGGCCCACAGGATGCCCGCAATCGCGATGCACGCGGCGATGATCGCGAACAGAGCGCGCTCGAGCTGGGCGCGCTGGAGACCGAGAATCTCGCGATTCGACTGCTCGATCAGCACCGCACCCATGACTCGTTCGCCCACGTGCACCGGAGCCGAGGCCGCGGTCACGCGCTCCCCCGAGAAGGGCGCAACCTCATAGGCTTCACCAACGCGGTGTTCGAGCGAGCCGCCTATGAGCCTGTCTCGCTCGACGGCCTCGACGGCCTCGATTTCCGCGCCGACCACCGCGCGAACGCGCCGTTCGCGGTCGAGCACCGTGATACGGGCGCCCGGAAGATCGAGGGCGCGCAAGATGTACGTGATCCCCGGCGAGGGCAACACGACGAGATCGATGTCGCCGATCGAACCGGAGGGAACCGTTCCCACCTGCCCCACGACCGGCCCCGCGACGGCATCGACGTCCGCGACGGCGAAACCGAGCTTCTTTCCGGGCAACAGATCGAGCGGCAGGCGCAGCTCTATTACGTACCCATCCGGCGCCTCGCCCCAGTGGCCGCGGACTTCGCGAAGCGGTTTCCCGTCCGCGAGCGCGTACTTCCAGCGTTCGTCGACCACGTACGCCGATACCGGGCCGTCCTGCTCCGCGGTGACGAGAACCCGACGCTGCCCACCGTCGGCGTCGGGCAGCACCAGTCGGATGTGGTCGCTCCCATCCAGATTGCGACGGCGCCGCGACCGGAAGCGCACGACGTCGTCCCGCACCCGGAACAGCGCGTAGAGGTATCCGCCGCGCTCGCCGAGTGCGAGGTCGAGAGATACCGTGTGGTCGGCCTTCGCATCCACAGCGTCAGCGTCGGCGAAGCCGACGCTGACGCCAGCGAAGTGGCAGGTGCGCTCGGAGAGGTCGCTCCAGTCGCGCGGGTTCCCATCGAGCTGTACCGGCGCAGCGAGGGGCAGCGGGCTGCAGTCCCCGAGAGGGATCGGAAGGGCCGCGTCGACTCCGAAGAGATCCTCGCGATCGTGCAGCACCGTCGAGACCGCCTGCGCGGCGAGCTGCAACGCGCTCCGTTGGCCTTCCAACACGAACACGGCAACCTCGTCGAAGTAGCGGTACGCGAGCCACGGAATCGCAACCAGCACGACACTCACGAGCATCAGCTTCGAGACGATTCCGGGCCGGCGCGACCCCATCGCCTTCACTCTTCCACCCAGCGATACCCGAGCGCGTATTCATTGCCGATGCGGTCGAATGAGCCGTCGAGTGACTTGAACTTCTTGCGCAGGTGAAGGATGTGGGTGTTCACGGTGTTGCGCGACACCACACCCTGCTGCGCCGACTCCATCAACTCTTCATAGGTCGCGACTCGCCCGGGCCGCCGCACCAACGCAGCGAGGATCCGAAACTCCGTGAGCGTGAGATCGAGCGGCCTGCCTTGCCAGTTCACCTGCATGCGGTCGTCATCGAGTGTGAGTTCGCCGACCTCGACGACGCGTTCCGCTTCGAGCGGCGCAGCCCGCCCTTCCGCGAGTCGAAGCAACGTCGCGACCTTTTCCGCGAGAACACGCAACGACACCGGCTTTGCGAGGTAATCCCAGGCCCCGAGCGTCAGGCCCGACACCTGCGAAATTTCGTCCACACGTGTGGTGAGGAAGATCACCGGGTGGTCGGGCGATCGCGCCAGCAGCTCGCGGCACAAGTCGAAACCACCGTTGATTTCATCACCGAGGATCACGTCGAGAATCGTCAAATCGGGCAGTGAGCGCTCGATACCCGCCAACGCCGCGGTGCGGTCCCCGTAGGCCTCGACCCGATAGCCGTGCCCGCGCAACGCATCGGCGCAGTTCTCGCGCTGATCCGGCTCGTCTTCCACCAGGGCGATGGTCTTCGTCATCCGCTGGCTCCAGCTGAAACCCATTGGAAGGGTAGCCGCTACCCCGCCGCGCGGGCTCGGGGCACTCGATCTCCAGTCTTTCTCCAGCATTCGCGAGCGCTTCTCCAGCGGTCGTCGGGTGTCCATCCAGTTCGACGCGGTTCACTGGTCTCGAGTTCATCGTGCCCCGGGGAGGCCAGAGCCATGAATCACCGAACCGCCCTCATCGCAATGGCCGCCGCGCTCTGCGTCGCCTGTTTCGAATCGAGCCAGAAACCGCGCGACGCCGCAGATCCTTCGATGCGACTTGCGAGCGCACTGCCGGTGCTCGAAGCCGCAGCCGAAGGTGCGCTGACGAGTGAGACGAAACAACGCCTTCGGGAGCAGCTGTCGGAATGGAAACGATCGGCGAAGAGCGGCACGTTGTTGCTCCGCGAACACGGGGCCGGCGAACTCGTCGCCGGCCCGACGCTCGCAACCAAGGTCGAAATCGACATCTCCGGCCCACTCGCCCGTTCGCGGGTCAGCCAACGCTTCCACAACCCGGGCGACACCTGGGCCGAGGGAATCTACGTCTTCCCGCTGCCGGACGATGCCGCGGTCGACCACATGCGGATCCGAACTCGGACGAGGGTGCTCGAGGGGCAGATCCAGGAGAAGGAAGAAGCACGCAAGACCTACGAACGCGCGAAGAGTGAGGGTCGCCACGCCAGTCTGGTGGCACAGGAGCGGCCCAATGTGTTCACCACCCACATCGCCAACATCGGCCCCGGAAGCGAGATCACGGTCGAGATTGAATACCAGCAGTCCATCCGGCTCGACGGCGGCGAGTCGAGCCTTCGCTTCCCCATGGTGGTGGGCCCGCGCTACGTCCCGGGCGAACCGCTCAGCGAGGGGGTGGGCGCTCCCGGTGGTTCGGGTCGTGGCTGGGCACGAGACACCGACCGAGTGCCCGATGCCTCGCGCGTGACGCCTCCGGTGCGTCGCCCCCGCTTCGGGCCGATCAACCCAGTCGAAATCACCGTCGACCTGGCCCCCGGATTCGAGGTCGACGAAATCACCAGCCCCTACCACGACATCGTCATCGACGAGGCGGGAGGTGTCACGCGTGTGCGCCTGGCCGAAGGCACAGTGCCGGCGGACCGCGACTTCGTGCTGCGCTGGACCGCCGCGCCCGGGAGTGAGCCCGACGCCGCTCTGTTCGGCGAGACACTCGGCGACGACCACTACGCGCTCGTGATGGTCGTGCCGCCGAACGAGCCGAATGGCCTCGCCGAACCACCGCCGCGCGAGGTGGTCTTCGTGATCGACACTTCCGGCTCGATGGCGGGAGCCTCACTCGACCAGGCGAAGAGTGCCCTCGTCCTCGCACTCGAACGTCTGCGACCCGACGATCGCTTCAATGTGATCGAATTCAACAGCGAAACCACCGTGTTGTTCCCCGTTGCGCTCCATGCCGACACCCGGAACCTCCGAAGAGCGATCGACTACGTACGCGGGCTCGAATCACAGGGGGGAACGAGAATTCTCCCCGCGATTCGAGTTGCGCTCGCACACCAGCACGCGAGCCGCAGCTTCCTCCGGCAGGTGGTGTTCCTCACCGATGGCTCGGTCGCGAACGAACAGGAGTTGTTCGAAGCGATTCGACGGGATCTCGGAGAGAGCCGCTTGTTCACGGTGGGGATCGGATCCGCGCCCAACAGCCACTTCATGCGCAAGGCCGCGCAGTTCGGACGCGGCAGCTTCAGCCACATCGGAAAACCCGAAGAGGTATCCGAGAAGATGGAGAGACTGTTTCGCAAGCTGGAGTCCGTGGTGCTGCGCGACATCACCATCGAGATTCCCGGAGCCGAGATCCTCGAGCAGTACCCCGCTCGAATCTCCGACCTCTATCTCGGCGAGCCCATCGTCGTCGCGCTGAAGCTGGACGATGCGTTCGATCGGTTGACCGTGGCGGGAAGAACCGGCAACACACCATGGCGGATCGAATTGGATCGCGACGACGTGAAGGAACGTCGCGGCGTCCACGTGCAGTGGGCGCGCAGCAAGATCGCCGCGCTGATGGATGCCCGCCTCGGCGTGCACGACGAACGCACACTCGACGAGCTGCGCGAAGAGACCGTGGACGTGGCCCTTGCACATCACCTCGTGAGCGCCTACACGAGCCTCGTCGCGGTCGACGTGACGCCCGAGCGGCGGAACTACGAAGCGCTCCGGAGTCACGCGCTCGCCACCAACCTGCCCGCGGGTTGGGATTTCGGCGCCGTCTTCGGCATGGCGCAGACCGCAACGAACGCGGGGCTTCGCATCGCCATCGGCCTGCTGCTGATCGTGTCGGGTTGCTTCATCCGCATGACGCGGGAGATTGAATGATGCTGCGCCTGTTGCCGCTGCTGCTCTTCGTGGTGGGAATGTCGCAGTTCGCGATCGGGGCGTGGATCCCCGCCAAGGCCGCGCTCGCGCAAGTGCTGCTCGAACGCGCCTGGCAGAACACCAACAAAAGGGGGGAGAGGGTGCGGCCGTGGCCCTGGGCGGATACGTGGCCGGTAGCTCGGATCACGCTTCCGCGGCTCGGCGCGTCGTGGATCGTGCTGTCCGGGGCTTCCGGCCGCACCCTCGCATTCGGCCCCGGCCACACCGACGGCAGCGCCTTGCCCGGCGAGAGGGGTGCCGCGATCGTGAGCGGGCACCGCGACACCCACTTCGCTTCGCTGCGCGCGCTACGGGTCGCAGACGAGATCCTCGTCGAACGCACCGACGGAACACAGATCCGCTACCGGGTCGACGAACTCCGTGTCGTGGATTCTCGCAGCGCCCGCCTGCGCGACCCCGGCATCGGCCGCTCGCTGCTGCTGGTGACTTGCTGGCCCTTCGATGCAGTGACGAGCGGAGGCCCGTTGCGCTTCGTCGCGTCGGCGAGCGCCCACGACGATCGACTCGCGATGAACGACTCGCCTCGCTGATCCGGTGTCCGATCCGACTTCAGTCCCCCAGCGGAACGCTCCGCCGCGATGCGGCGATCTCGCGGTATTTCGCGAGCATCGCCGCGACACGCTCGCGCTGTTCCGGCGCAGCCAGGAGGTTGTGCTTCTCGGATGGATCCACCGAGAGGTCGTAGAGCCCAAGGGGCCCGCCAGCGGAGGGTGCGTTGCGCGCCTTCGAATCCGACCAGTCGACGATGAGCTTCCAATTGCCGTCGCGCAGCATCCGGGCCGCCACCGAGCGCTTCACGACCGGCCTCTCGCTGCTCGATAGGGGATCGACAAACTCGAATCTTCCTTGCACCATCAACCAACGACGCGTAGGCGTGCCTTCGAATCCCAGCATGGCGCCCAGAAAGCTCCGGCTGTCGCGCGCGTCATCCGGTCCGAGTGACTGGCCCGTCAACTCTGCAAAGGTGGAGTAGAGATCCTGCAGACCGACCAGGGCGTCGGAGCGGCTCCCGGGCCGTACCCGCGAGTCCGTCGGCGTGCCGTCGCCCCATGCAACGACCAGCGGCACGCGGTGCCCCCCCTCCCAGATCGTCCCCTTCCAACCCGCCAGATTACCGTTGGGGTCGTGCCCATGCGCGTAATGCGAAGGATGGGGCCAGCCGCCGCCGTCGCTCGTAACCAGAATCAGCGTATTCGCGAGCTCACCGTGCTCGTCGATTCGATCGATCAATTTCCCCAGCGTGACGTCGGCCTCGTACAGGAAATCACCGACCTCGCTGAACGTCTGGCCGCGAACCTGGGTACCCAGCACCGCGCGAGCCGGCGCGATCGGCGTGTGAATCGCCTGTGAGGCGTAATAGAGGAAGAACGGTCGGCGCGCGTCCGACGCCGCGTTTGCGACGAAATGGCGATCGAGGAATTCGAGTGCCTTGCGAGTCAGGGCCTGACCCACCTCATCCGTCTTCCAGTACGGCATCCCGAGCCCACGCCCGTTCGGCGTGTCGATGGTTCCGAGCCGGTCCGGATCGCCAACGATCACGTCGTTCTCGAAGAATGCGTATGGGGGATCCTGAATTCCGCTTGGCATAAAGAAGGAATAGTCGAACCCGATCTCCGACGCCCCCATTCCGAACGGTCGCTCGAAGTCGAGCTTGCGATGATCTCGCTCTCCCGGTGTCGACTCCCCGGCCCCGCCCGCGAGCGCAAAGTGGCCTCCAAGATGGAATTTCCCGAACAGCGCGGTGCGATAGCCGGCACGCTGCATCAGGTTGCCGAGGGTTTGTTGGCCCGGGAGGATCTGGCTGCGTTCGTTGTAGCGCCAGACCCCCCACGGCCTGCGCCCGCGCCAGGGGTGGTTCCCGGTCAGCACCGCGTAGCGTGCTGGCGCACAGGCAGCCGCGGGCGAATGCGCATCGGTAAACACGATTCCTCGCTCGGCCAGCCGGTCGATGTTCGGAAGCGGGATCTTGGACTCGACGTTGTAGGCGCGGAAGTCCCCGTAACCGACATCGTCGAGTAGCACGAACAACACGTTCGGCGGCTCGAGCGGCGGCACGAACTCGGCGACCGGTGCGGGTGCGGGGCGCAGCATCCAGAGCGCAGCGAACCCGGCCAGCGCCAGGTTCACCGCGACGAACCGTGCGGCGGTACTCAGGTCGATTCCAACAGCTGCTCGAGGCAGGTCGAGGCGGGGTTCTGGAGCCACAATCGCTGGTCGCCGGGCAGGTCACCGCGATCGACCAGACGGTTCATCACGCGCACCACGATCGCCGCGTAGCGCACAGCTGCGAAGAGCTCGTAGTAGAACGTGTCGGCGACATCGCGACCCGCAAAGCCGGCGTAGAGATCGCGCTGTTCATCGCGAGTCGGCTCGCCCGGCAAACGATCGACTCCGTACGTCTCGTGACTCCAGCGGTCGAACATCAGCCACCAGCCGAGGTCGAGCTCGGGTGGGCCGAGCGAGATGTTCTCGAAGTCGGTCACGCAGGCGCAGCGGAAATCCTGCCAGATCATGTTGCCCGGGCGCGCGTCGCCCCAACACAGCCCGATCGACGAATCGGGAGGCAGCCGGTCGCGCAGCCATTCGATGGCGCTGTCGATGCCCGGATGCACGCGGTCGCCGAGCTCGCGCCGTGTGAAGTGCTCCCAGATGTCGAGCTGCATCGCCATGCCGGGCTCGGCTTTCGCGGACGCGAGCCAGTCGAAGTCCGCAGTGCGCCAGTCGATCCGGTGGATGTCGGCCAGCACGCGCAGGCCGTCTTCGAGCAACCGACGCCGCTGCTCGGGCGCGGCCTCGGCGAAGAAGCCCTGTTGGGTGTAGATCGGATTCTCGCGCGGGACTTCGCCCGGCACGAAGTCCATCACGAAGAAGGGCGCACCGAGCACACTCGCATCCGCCTCGTAGCCGATCAGCGGTGCAATCGGAACGCTCGAAGCCTGCCGGATCGCCTGCATGGAGCGAAACTGGATGTCGACCTCGACGTCGAGTCCGGGCGCCTGCGCGGGATACATCGCAGACTCGAGGGTCTCCATTCGAAGCACCACCTGCTCGTCGTGCTCGACGCCGTCGCGAAGAACCTGGATCGGAATCAGCAGCGTCACCGCCGAGAAGCCGCCGGTCGGGCGCTCGAACTCACCAACGCGCACCTTCTCGGCGCCGGGAAGCCGCTTGGCAAGCCAGCGCTGCAGCGGCTCTCGAATCGGCTCGGTGTCGTCGCTCATGGTCTCCTCACAGCGAGCCCATGCTAGCCTCACCCGTGTCTTGCGCGCCCGCGCGGAGCCCGGGAGCCGATAGTGGAACCCCACGAGCACGACCGATTCCACCCCCCCACGAGCGACAACCCCTACTGGACCGAGACCTGCTGGTTCACCTTCGCGGTCCCGGAACGCAAATTGTCGGGGCAGATCTATCCGTTCTTCCGCCCCAATCAACGTGTCACCTCGGGCGGTGTGTACTTCTGGGACACGTCGGGAAGCCAGATCTGGAATTGCCGCTACGCGAAGAACTTCTGGCACCTCCCGCTCGCCGACAACGCGGACCTGGCCGACCTCACGCTGCCGAACGGCATCCGCTATCGCTGTCTCGAACCGCTTGCGAAGTACGAGCTCCACTACCTCGATCCCGACGACTCCGAAGTCGAGGTTCACCTCCGCTACGAAGCCATCTGCCCGCCCAACCACCTGGCCGATAGTCACCTCGACCAGCCGGGCCGCTACACGGGCACGATCCGCCTGCAGGACGAGGAAATCGCCGTCGATTCCTTCGGCATGCGCGACCGTTCGTGGGGTGAGCGCTCCCAGTTCGGGGTCACGCTGCACCCGAAGGCCCCCTATTCACGCGGCGGCTACAGTTACGCAACCGCATCGAAGCGCGACGCCTTCCATACCATTACCGCCGACTTCGGCAGCGGCGGGATCTCGATCCACGGCTTCTTGATGCGCGACGGCGAGTGGTCGAAACTCGCCGAGGGGCGGCGCGAAGTCCTGGAGCGGGAAGGCGGCGCGCCGACGCGCGTGCGCATCACGGGCCGCGACGAACTCGGCCGCGAGTTCGAAGCCGAGGGCCACTGCCACAACCGCCTGGGCGTCCATCTGAACCCGAACCTCTGGACCTGGAATTGCCTCACTGAATGGGAATGGGGCGACGGCCTCCACGGCTGGGGCGAAGACCACGACAATTGGAGCGCGCAGGCGTTTCGGCACTACATTCGGGGCGAGGGGAAGGAGCCGACCTGAAGGCGTCCCGAATGGTTCAACGCTCGTCGCTGCTGGTCGCTGGGCGATTCGACATTCCGCGTAGAGAGCGACTGACGAAGCGGATCAGCAGCGACCGCGGCAACACGCTGCGCAGCACGCGAAATGCGATTCGGTTCAGCCTGCCTGCGAACCAGCTCGGCTGCCGTCCGAGCGCGTGCAGCGCCGAACGCACCGTAGCCTCGACGCTCATCACACTCGCCTTCGGCGCGTTCGGCGTGTGGCGCCAGAGCGTCGCGGTGTCGGTCGATGTCGGCATGAAGCCGAGCACGTCGATGCCGAATTCTCCGAGCTCGGCCCAGAGACTCTCCGCGAAGATCAGATCCCAGGCCTTGCTGGCCGCGTAGTTTGCGTTGAGTGCACTCCCCACCCAGGCCGCACCCGACGAAACGACGAGGATCCCGCCGCGCCCGCGCGTCTTCATCTCGCTGCCGAACGCGTGAGTGAGCAACAGCACCGCACGCGTGTTGACGTGCAGCTGGTCGAGCAGGAAGCCGCGCTCCTGCGGCAGGAACGGCCCGACCTTCGCGATGCCCGCATTGTTGACGAGCAGGCCGACTTCCAAGCCTTCGACCTCGGGCAGCAGCGAATCGAGCAGATCTTCTCGGCGGAGGTCGAGAACGATCGGCCGGATCTCGACCGGGTATCGCTCGCGCAGCGAATGGCAAACTTCCCTCAACCGGTCCGCGTCGATATCGACGAGTACGAGATTCAAGCCGGCCGCACCGATCTGCTCGGCGAACTCGGCCCCGATGCCCTGCGCGGCGCCGGTCACGAGCGCCCAGGGGCCGTACTTGCGAAGAAGCTCCTCGGGTTCTCTCATCGCGCGGCAGTCCCGCGAAGCCTCGATCCGGGTCGCATCCGGAAACCCCCCATCGGTGCGTCGATCGAGCCGAAAGTCATCCGGGAATGTTGCGGATCACTTCGACGCCGCGGCCGCGCAGCTCCTCGATGCCCGCCTCCAGCGCGCGGTAGCGCCACCAGCCCTGCTCGTCGCGCACGCCGAGGTCCTTGGCGACTTCGGTCGCGGCGACGTAACCCGCGCCGAGCGTCGAGGTGCCGACCGGCCAGATCGAATTGCTGAGATAGAGATTGCCGAATGGTGTGCGGGGCGCGCCGCAACCCGGGAACGGACGCGCCGTACCATACCAGTCGCCGCCCGCACTGCCGCTGCGCGTGGCGCCGAATTTCTGGCTCGGGTTCTTGCGGTAGTAGTCGAGCGGCGAATTGCAATAACGCGCGATGACCGAATCCATCATCTGCGGGTTGTACTCCGCCAAGAGCCGATCGACCTTGTCGCCGTAGTCTTCCCGGATCGCGTCCCATTGCTTCGGACCACCGTGAGCCGGCAACTCATACGGCACGCACGACCACGCCATCACGGTGTACTGCCCCTCCGGCGCCTGGGTGCGGTCGGCGAGCGAAAAACCCTGCACCGACAGCCCCGCAACGATCGGCGGGTCCGGCAGCTCGTCGCTTACGAGGTTGCGCTCGAGCCGACGGATGTCGTCGACCGACTCCAGGCCGAAGTTGAACCCGTAGGCGCAATTCACCTCTTCCGGGTAGCCCTCCCAGTGTGGCGGTCGATCGAGCACCCAGTAGTTGGTGAACATCATGCCTTCATCGTACTTGAATTCGTCCACACCCCGACGCACCCAGTCGGGGAGCTTCTCTTCGCCGATCAGGTCTCGGAAGGTCGGGTGGCACGAGAGATTGCTCACCACGGCGCGCGTCGCACGAACCTCGGCGTCCGGGTAGACCGCGTGCGGCGAGAGCACGACACCCTGCACCTCGTCGCCGTCCATGATGAAGGAATCGACCGGGCAACCCGTGAAGAGCCGCCCTCCGTGTGCGGCGAAGCAGGAGCAGAGCGCGTGGGTCACCGCGTGGCTGCCACCACGCGCGGTCCAGGTCGAGCTGTTGATCGCCTGGATGATCGGGAAGATCACGGACATCAATGCGTCTTCGCCGCGGTTCCAGGGCAGCGCACCCATCATCACGCCATTCGTGAGCAGTGCGGTGCGGATCTTCTCGTCGTGGTAGACCGCCTCGACGAGCTCGATCCCGTTCAGCTCGTGCGCGTTCTCGGGGATTTCGGGCAGGACACTTCGAAACAGCCCCAACAGCCCGTCGGGCCCCTCGGCTTCCGCCGGGCTGCGCGTGGCCTGACTGAAGAGCATGCTGTGAATGCCCTCGGACAGCACCGGCGCAAGCGTGTTGAACAGCGTCTTGAACACCTCGGCGTCATGGGTGTTGATGCCTTGCCAATGCTCGTACGTCTTGCGCGCATCCCAGGAGTGGAACATCACCGCACTGCGGTCGAGGAAGGGATGGAACATCCCCCAGCCACTCGACGTGAGCATTTCGAGCCCGTACTTGGGCAGCTCGAGATCGCCGTACGCGGGCGACCACAGCGTGACGAGGTTGCACGCGCACAGGTTCACCTTCACGCCCGGCTGCAGCACCTCTTCGGTGCAGCAGCCCGCACCGGCCTCGAGCTTGCGCTCGAAGCACGCGACTCGGAGCCCGGACTTCTGGAGGTAGCAGGCCGCGGTGAGCCCGTTGATCCCACCGCCCACGACGATCACGTCGTATTCGCGTTCAGGCCCCAAACTCGTCACCAAGGCCGGTTCGCCCTAACCGCCGTAGAAGGTCTTCTCTCCGAGGTCGCGCAGCGCAAGCGTCGCATCGTCCGGCCGACCGGAGATGTCCTCGTTCACGCCGGCATCGACGACTTCGCCCACGAAGATCGAATGATCGCCGCGCTCGACCGTATCGGTGAGCCGGCAGTCGAGAAACGCAGCCGCGGAGCCGAGAATCGGTGCACCCGATTTCCCACTGGAGAACGCCTCGCCCGCAATTGCGTTCCCCTCGCGCTCAGCGGGTTTGAAGAACGCGAACGCGAGTGACTGCTGGGTCTTCCCGAGCACGTTGAGGGCGAAGGACCCGCTTTCCTTGATCACCGCATGGGCGCCGGAGTCTGCCTTCACGCCGACGGCAACGAGCGGCGGCTCGAACGAGGCCTGTGTCACCCAGTTCACGGTGGATGCCGCAACCGTGCCGTCACTCGCCTCGGAGGTGAGTACGTACAGACCGTAGGGGATCATGCGCAGCGCGGTCTTCTTGAGGTCAGTGTCCATTTATGAATCTCCTTGCTGGGGTGAGCCCCACGGTGACGTTCGGCGAGCAGGATACCACGGCCGGGCGGCTCCTCAGCCCGATGCCTCGACGATATGGCCCCACAAATCGAGGTGACGAAACGCGGCGGGAAATCCCCGAAACTCGACGTTCTCGAAGCCGGCCCGAGCGAACGCTTCCCGTAACTCGTCGCGCCGGTAGAGATTGGAGTCCCACCAGCGACCGATGAGCGATGCCATCAGGAGGTTCTGCCGCGTGATGAAGAGCACGAGGCGGCCACCTTCGTTCAAGCGACCGCGAAGGCCCGCCAGGGCGTCGGCCAGACGATCGCGCGGCAGATACTCCATCATCGATGCACTGACGATCAGGTCGTAGCCCTTCCAGGCACTCGGAAGTGAGTCGAGTTCGAGCACGTCGGCCCGCTCTAGTTCGATGCCCTCGATGGAGCGCGCGTGCATCGTTTCGCGAAAGCGCTCGAGCATCGCCGGCGTGAGATCGAAGGCGTTCAGCACCCCGGTCTCGAAACCACCCGCGAGCAACGCATCGCGCAGCGCGAGCGTGACGACTCCTGTGCCGCAACCCGCGTCGAGCACGTGGAGTCCGGAACGCAGCAGCGGCGACGCGCGGAAGAACGCCCGGAGCCCCTGCGGATAGCGGAGGAGGTTGATGAAGCGGACGTAGCTCCGGTTGCGATCGGTGAACATCTCGACGGCGTCGCGCGATGGAATCATGGGCCGCGAATCTAACAGATCGCGGCCAGCTTCGATCCGAACGCTTCGGGGCGAAGTGGAGCTGCCGTGTGAAGAGCAGAGAGCTAGATTCTTTCGCGTGATGCTCTCGAGGGTTGGCCCCACCATCTTTCTCGCAATCGCGTCGGTCTGCTGGAGCCCAACAGCAACCGCCGAGACGCCACGCCGCACCGATCACGGTGACCTGATCCTTCTCGACCTCTACGGCTCCTACCGCGAGATGGGCGCGCAGGCCGCAGACCTTCTCGGCGAGGACGTGCGCCGCGTTTTGAAGCTGAACCTCGACTTCTACGAACATGCGCAGGCCGGCGGAATCGGGGCCTGGTTCTTCGATCGCGTGGCCCTGCCGCTGGTCGCGAATTTCATGACCGACGACACCGGTGTCTCGGAGGAAGCCGCCGGCTACGCCGAAACCTTGGGAATATCGCGCGCCGACTTCTTGCGCGCGCTGATCGGCACCGATGCGTCGGGAGGCTCGACGGTCTTCGCAGCCACGCGTTCGGCGACTGCTGACGGAGACGCGCTGATCGGTCGCAATGTCGACTGGATCGACTTCGGCGGGCTGCTCAAGCCGACGGTGGTCCGCTACCACCCCGACAACGGCGACTTCGACCACATTTCCGCGGGTTGGCCGCTGCTCCAGATTCCGACCGTCGGCCTCAACGAGAAGGGGCTCGCGTTCTCACTCAATTACTTCGACACGGATCCCCAAATAGAGCCAACGTCGATGTCTTACCCCTACCGGCGCGTGCTGCAACGAGCGAGCAATGTCGATGAGGCGATCGCACTGTTTCGAGCCGACTTCCCGATCACGATTCCGTGCTTCGGCACATTAGCGGACGCGCATGGCGACATCGCGCTTCTCGAATGCACCACCAGTGAATGCGAGGTCTTTCGCCCCGACGGTGATTGGTTCGCGCACTCCAATCACGCTCGCTCCGCAACGATGATCCCGAGGGATCAGTTTCGTGGATCGGACTCTTTCGATCGCCGTCGGCTCATGGAGGCGGCCGTCCATCCGCATCTCGGCCACCTCGACGCAGGGCGAGCCGCCGATGTGCTGCGGAATCGCGACGGCCACCCCCACCCGAACGCCTCCGTGGTTGCCAATCTCTTCGTGCTGAACGCCGCCATCGTGGAACCCGCTCGGGGCGTTCTCTGGCACTCGGATCTCATCCAGCCGCATGCGTCGTTCGGGCGCTACATCCCGATCGCCATCAACGCCGGGATCGAGCTACCTGCTCCGATTCCCGCGTCGAGTGCACTCGCGACGGACGCCCACACCCGCGAGACACGCGCCATTTCAATGGTCCGAGCGGCCCGCAACGCACGTCACATTGCGGGTGATCTCGAACACTCGATCGCACTCTGGCAGGCGGTCTTCGCCGAACCCCCGCTACCACTCGACCCGGCCGAACTCGCGATCGGTTGGGCCGACACGCTGCTCGAGGCGGGGCGTGGCGAGCAGGCGGCGGCAGTGCTCGACCGCTGGGTTGGAAGCGACGCGAACTGGGACCAACAGATCTATGCGACCCTGCTTCTGGGCGTGTGTGCGGACGCCGCAGGCGACCGCGACGGAGCCCGCGCGAAATACGCGGCCACGATCGCGCTGATCGACGAGCGGCCCGAGTTCACCGCATACGATTCGCTCCGGAAGCTCGCGTCGCGGGGTCGCGACAGCCCCCTTCCAGCAGGCGGATTCGAGCTGAGCCTGTGGGTCACGAGCGTCCCACCGTGAATCAGCAATAGAGGCTCAGGCAGATTCTTCGCGCGAACGCCTGACTCGCCACCGGCTGCGAGTGACGCCGCCGAACACCAGTACGAAGAGCGCGAGCAGCATCCGGCCCGGAGCAGCCATAGCCGGGACTCCCTGGACAGGCGGCTGTGATGCGAAGACATTCGGATCGCTTCCCGCCGCCACTTCATCCCCGTCATCGTAGCCGTCGCCGTCGGAGTCGAGAACCAACGGGTCGGTCCCGGTTTCGCTCGCAGAAACGAAGATACCCGTACCCGTCTCGAAAATATCGAGCAATCCATCCGCATCGTCGTCGGGGTCGCAACCATTGGGCTTGCCGTCGCCGTCTACATCCAGGGCATCGTCGTAGCCTTCGCACACGTCCCGATCGCCGCACACGCCGTCGCTGTCCGCGTCGTCCAGCGGATCGAATGGGCAGACGTCACAGCCATCCGGCGTTCCGTCGCTGTCCGCGTCGAGCGAATCGTCATGCCCCTCACAGAGGTCGAGATCACCGCAGACGCCGTCGGCATCGGCGTCATCCAGTGGATCAAGGGGACAGGAATCACATCCATCGGGCGTGGCGTCCAGGTCCGCATCGAGCGCATCATCGAAACCCGGGCACACATCCACGTCGCCGCAGACACCATCGGCGTCCGCGTCGTCGAGTGGATCGTTCGGACAGACATCACATCCGTCCGGGGTCCCGTCGGCATCCGCATCCAGAGTGTCGTCGGCGCCCGGACAGATGTCGTTGAGGTCGCACACGCCGTCGGCGTCGGCATCGGGGCAGCTGAGGTCCGCGGTCGCCGAAAGGATGCGAATCCGACTCTTCGTCACCGAGTTGCGCGAGTCCGTCACCGGAAGGCCCGTGTTCTGCAGGGCCGAGAGAACCCCAGTGACCGACGCCGTCGGGGAATACTGCTTCAAGATCGCCCAGGCGCCCGCAACGTGGGGCGTCGCCATCGAAGTCCCGTTCCACACCTCGTAGCCGCCACCCGGCACAGCAGACTGGATCAATCCGCCGGGTGCGAGCAGGGAAAGGAAGGTATCGGAATTGGAGAACGAGGAAACGACGTCCGACTTGCTCGTCGAGCCCACGCTGATCGCCGTCGAGATGCACGCCGGAGTCGAGATCCCGTTCGAGTCATTGTCGTTACCGGATGCGATCACCGTCGCGATTCCGACGGATCGGAGGTTGTCGATCGCCGCCTTGCGCGCCGGCTCGTCGTCATCGCATGGCGACGAATACCGCGTTCCGCCGAGGCTCAGGTTCACCGCTGCGATCGAATGGCTGGGTTGCAGTGAGAGCACGTGCTCCAGCCCCTTGAGCTGATCGGAGACGTAGCTGAGCGCGCACGTACTGATTCCAAACCCGCAATTCGTGGGCCCATTGAACTTCGAGAAGACCTGGATCGGAATCAGCTTCGCGCCGCGTGCGATGCCGTCGAGAATCGGCCCATTGCCCACAGCGATTCCCGAAACGTGCGTCCCGTGCTGACAATCGTCTGAATAGCTACACGGCGCGGCTGCGCCGGAGCCGACCTGGGTCTGTTTGCCGTTCGGACAGTCCCGACCAGCGGAGTAGCAGGCTTCGGCAACCAGCTTGCCCGTGAGCATCGGATGCGAGGCATCAACGCCCGTGTCGAGCACCGCAACCACCTGCCCCCGCCGTCAAAACCCGCACCCCACGAAGCAGTGGCCTCGGTGAGCGGTGCGCTCTGGCCGACGACCGGAGGTTCCGCCACGTCCTCCTGGACAAAGACGACGAGATCGTTCGCCGCGAGCGCCGCAGGCGATACCTCGAGGGCCGTGAACGGGATCGATTCGAAACGCCACATGAACCGATGCGAGGTTCCGGCGAGCACCTCCGCGATGCGGTCCTGCGCCGAGTGGATCCGTCCGCGTTGGGCGGCCACGTCGGCCGGAGTCCGCAACCTGCCTTCCGGCTCGAACGGCACATCCAACCCCGCGATCACTCGCACGCTGCCGCGAGCTGCAGCCGTCGCCGCGAGCGCATCGGGCACCGCACCCGGCCGGGCCACCGCGCTCGTCGCGGCGAACACGACGAGCGCAACCGTGACCCCCGGGCCGATCCCGCCGGACCAGATACGCCGAAACCGCGAAGCACGCGAATGCATCTCACCATTCTACTACAACCCGTTTCGGGGATGGTGGCGGATAGCCGGACTTCAGCGACCCGCGATTCCCTCGTCGCAACAAGAGAAGGCCTGCGTGAAGAAGAGGAAACCTGGAAGATTCGGACCTCATGGATCTCCGGCATTCTGCCGATTCCAGAGGCACGGGAATCGGGCGTTCCAGGCGGGACGTCATGAAGGGAAGAAGCGTTGAAATCGGATGACTACGACACATTACCGCTGATCTACTCCTGCTCGGGCTGCTCCAACATCGCGCAGCTCGCCAACTCGGTCGCGATCGAACTCGACCGGGAGATCAAGGCGGAGATGTCCTGCATCGCGGGAGTCGGCGGCGGCGTGAAGGCGCTCGTCAAGAAGGCCCGATCGGGACGAACCATCATCGCGCTCGACGGCTGCCCGCTTCACTGTGTTGCGAACTGCCTGTCCCAGCAGAACGTGGTCGCGGACTTCCACTACACGCTGACCGACCAGGGATTCACGAAGTCCTACCACGACAGTTGTGCCGCGAGCGACGTGGCCCGAGTCAAAGCGAAGATCCTCGGCGACATGAAATCGCTGGAAAACGAGACCGGGAATTACTAGCTCGCGACCCCGGCCTACTTTGCCACCTCCCATCCCCCCTGAATGAGGTATGTCTCGATCTTCGTGCGGCTCCAAGTCGCCTTGAAACGCTGCAAGCGGTCGATTCGGGGGCTCCCAGCGGCCAAAGTACTCAAGACCGATCTCAGGAGTTCCGATCCAGAAATCTTGATCCGCGCAGTTGAGAAGGTGGCGTGATGGATGGTAATCGGTGGATCCTGCTCCTCGATGACGGCGAGCTCGATGATGTCCGGGCCGTGCTCGATGAGCTGGGCATCGATTTCGAGCAGTGGAACAAGAGTGACCTGACCGCGAGCCCACCACACCCACAGCATCTGCTGGTGACGACCGCCACCCATGCGATCAGCGCCGGGCTGAGGCGAGCGACGACGCGGACCCCCGACCGAGCCATCTGGATCGCCGTCGCGACGGGAGATTCGAAATCCCAGCGCAGCGCGATCCTCGGCGCCGGCTTCGACTACCTGGTGAAGCGTCCCACTCATCCGGAGACGTTCCGGTCGCTGCTGCGCGGAACCCTCTACCGCGGGAATGAACAACGCTTGAAGCGGCGCGTCGCCGTGGGCTACACGATCTCGTTCCGCGTCAACAGACGAGGCCCCGCCAACAGCGCGCTGCTGATGGACCTCTCACCGAGCGGCTGCCGGCTGCTGACGCGAAGAACCCTTGAGCCGGGCACTGAACTCAACCTCAGCTTCCCCGCAGAACTCACCGGGGCCAAGTCGTTCAGCCACCTCGGCACCGTGGTCCGCGCCGGCCACGGATCGGCGGCGGGGGGCGAGGCGGACGAAAGCAGCATCGGGGTGCGCTTCCTTCCCTTCGACGCGAAGTCCAGGCAGCCGATGCTGGATCTCCTCAATGCCCTGGCGTCGGGCCCCGCCGTCATGCCCGAGGCATCGGCAGCACCGACGAGCGCCCCGGCAAGTTCCCCCGCGAGCGCTCCCCCTGCGCTATCGCGCGCCCCACGCGGCATCTATGACGAGGAAGTCGCGATCTTCGGTCTCGACGACTGCGTCCTGATCGGTCGCGACCTGTCGTCACGCGGCCTGCGAGTCGATCCGCATCCGGCCTTGATGGTCGGCGCGATCCTGCGCCTGGCCCTCACCGGCGCCAGTCACGCGGAGCAGATTCTGGTGGACGCCCGGGTGATTCGCGACGACGGCGACAACGGTGTCGCGTTGCACTTCGACTGGGTCGAGCCGACGAGCGAAGAGAGTCTGCGGCTGCTGATCGAGGAGCTACCCAGCATCGAGGCGCTGACCGCGGACCCGAAGCAGAGCTCGGGCATCGTGCTGACCTCGCTCATCTCGAAGGTCCTGCGACGGCATCAGCTCTGACGTCGAACCACGCTTCTCCGACGATCGCTACCCGCCAATGTGGTACATCTCGATCTTCGCGCGCGGTTTCACGTGGCCATCGAGGTCGGTGTTCGCGGAGCGCTCTTCTGAGTAACGGTCGGCGCGTACCTTCCAGACGCCCGCGATCTGCTCGCGCAGCTCGGAATCGCTCGCACCGTCCCGCATCGGGCCCCGCAAGTCGATCCCCCCGGTCGCGAACAGGCAGGTCACGAGTGAGCCGTCGAGCGTGAGGCGTGCGCGCGTGCAGCTGCCGCAGAACGGTTGGCTCACGCTCGAAATCACGCCGATCTCGCCGCTGCCGTCCTTGTAGCGCCAGCGGCTCGCGACCTCGCCGCGGTAGCTCGGGCCGACCGGCTCGAGCGGGAACTCGGCATCGATGCGCTCGACCACCTCCCGCGAGGTCACGACACGCCCGAGCTCCCAATGATTGAGCGTGCCGACATCCATGAACTCGATGAAGCGGACGATGTGGGCGCTGCCCTTCCACATCTTCGCGAGTCCGAGGATCGAGCCTTCGTTCACGCCGCGCTGCACCACGCAATTGAGTTTGATCGGCGTCAAGCCGACCGCCTCGGCCGCCCGAATGCCCGCGAGTACCGGCGCCATTTCGAACTTGCGCCCGTTCATCTGCTGGAAGACTGCTTCGTCGTGGCTGTCGAGGCTCACGGTGATGCGCTGCAGGCCCGCATCGCGCAGATCCTGTGCGTGCTTCTCGAGCAGGAAGCCGTTCGTGGTGAGCGTGAGATCGCGCAGGCCCTCGAGTAACGCGAGACGCTCGATCAGCTTCGGGAGCTGATGGCGCAGCAGCGGCTCACCGCCGGTGATGCGAATCTTCTCGACACCGAGTTCCACGAACAGGCGTGCGAGTCGCTCGATCTCTTCGAAGGTGAGCAAGTCGGGCCGCTTCATGAATTCGTAGTGTTCGCCGAAGATCTCCACCGGCATGCAATACGGACAGCGGAAGTTGCAGCGATCCGTGACGGAGATGCGCAGATCGTGCAGCGGTCGATCGCGGCTGTCGGTGGCGGCGTTCACTCGGCCTCCGCGCGCGCCACCCGCGATTCCAGGAACGCGAAGGTCCGCTGCTTCGCCTCCGGATCGGAGCTGAGCACCGAGGCGTTGAAATCCGTGACGCCGGACTCCTCGAGCTGGTCCAGGATCGCGCTCACCTCTGCTTCGTCGCCCAGCACCGCGACATCCTCGGGGTTGGCGACGCCTTCGCGCTCGAACATCGCGCGGTACGACGGCATCGTCGCGTACATTCGAAGTGTCCTGGCGAGTTTCTCTCGGACACTCGGAGCGTCGTCGGTAACGACGAATGGCAGACCCGCGATGATCCTCGGAGCCGGGCGATCCGCCTCCGCTGCGGCCGCACGGATCGTCGGAACGATGTGATTCGCGAGTGTGTCGGGGCCGGTCATCCAGGTGACGGTCCCGGCGGCAAATCTGCCCGCGAGCCCGAGCATCACGGGGCCGAGCGCGGCGAGGATCAGCGGCACCGGCTGCGCACCTTCGATCGAGAGCTCGGCGTTCACGCGGTAGCAATCGCCCGCGAACTTCACCGACTCGCCGCGCAGTAACGGTGTAAGGACTTCGAGGTATTCGCGCATGTGCGTCGCCGGCTTGGCGTAGTCGAGCCCCATCAGCGCTTCGATCACGATCGGGTGCGACAGCCCGATGCCGAGCGTGAAGCGACCGCCGGCCGCGACACCGGCGGTGATCGCCTGCTGCGCCATGCCAAGCGGGTGACGCGGATAGCTGGGAAGCACCGCGGTCCCGAGCTCGATGCGCTTCGTCTCACGCGCAACCACCGCAAGCGCGGTAAGGGCATCCATGCCGAAGAACTGCGCCATCCACAGCGATGAAAAGCCGCGTCGCTCGACGTCCCGGGCCAGCGCGATCAGTGCTTCCAATGTTGCGTCGGGCCCGGAGCTCGCTCCGGCCATGATTCCGATACGCATGTCTTTCTCCTCGGGCTGAATCGCTACAATGGGGAGCAGGAACGCTAGCGAATTTATCGAACGGCCCGGACCGGGCGGCAGAGCCCCGCGCAGGCGCCCCTCAGGGTGCCCCGGCCTCGAGCCAGACGTCGAGGTCGGGCGGAAGCTCGCGACTCAGGTCGAAGGCGGCCGCCCGCTCCTCGCCGAAGTTCGCTGCGAACATCTCGCGGAAGTGCCGTTCGATTCGTTCGCTGAAGAGCCCAATCGATCGCAGCGTCGGGATCACGAAGCCGCGCACCGGGCCCGCGACACCACCCGCCGCGGCATCGATCTTGTCACGCTCGGCGCTAAGCGCCTCGAAAACGGTCTTCGGGTCGAGCCCGATCTCCTGCCAGATCTTGAATACCGACTGGCGCATCGACGAGCCGGTGCGCGAATCGACGAGCAGACGCGTCGCCTCGAAGGCAAAGTCCTCGAGCTCGGCCAGCACCGAGGGAGAAATCTCGCCAACCACGGCCGATAGATACTTGACTCCGAAGGCGGTGTGGCGCGCTTCGTCGCGCGACACGTAGGTGAGCAGCTGCTTCAACAACGGCTCTTCGGTTGCATTGCGCATGTCGCGGAAGACGTAGAGGGCGAGGCCCTCGACGACGACCTGCATGCCGACGGCCTTGTGCATCCAACTTTCGCTTGCGAGCGTCGCGTCGAGCAGCTTCTTCAGGCCGGGCATGATGGGATTCACCTGGTCGAGCAGCCGGATGTACGCGGCGAAGGCCTCGACATGGCGCGCTTCATCCATGGTCTGGGTCGCGGCGTAGAACTTCGCGTCCATGTGGGGGCACGCGTTCACGAGTTGCGCGGCGACCATCAGCGCTCCCTGCTCGCCGTGCAGGAAGTTCGACAGCATGAATGCAGCGGTACGCCGCGTAATCTCCCAACGGAGATCGTCGTCGAGATTCTTCCAGAAGTCGGTCACCTGGATCGGGATCCCGGCGAGCGAGAAGGTGCGCGAGAACGCAGCGCGGTCGATGCCGTGCTCCCAATCGAGGTCGCGCATCGCGATCCACTGACGATCGAGCGCGTTGGTATAGAGGCTGCGCAGCTGATCGATCTCGGGCTGGTAGTTCCAGTTGTAGATGGCGTCGAACGCGGCCTCGGTCTGCTCGATCTGGGGAGGCTTCTCGGGGAGACCCTGAGTCATTTTTCGGTGGCTCCTATGCAGCCGCGTGGAGATCGGGGCCGTCTCGCTACCCTAGCAGCCGATCGAAGCACCCCGGTCGTCCCGAAGCGGGAATTCGCATCGAGGCTGCCGTGCCACGAAGAAGGAGGGAGCCGCCGATGAGCAGCGTGCGTTTCGACATCGAGGGAACGACCGCAGTCGTCACGATCGACCGACCGCGAGTCAAGAACTGCGTCGACGGCCCGACCGCAGCGGAACTCGCCGCCGCGTTCAGGCGCTTCGAAGACGACGGCGCCCTCACCGCTGCGATCCTCACGGGCGAGGGCGACACCTTCTGTGCGGGCGCCGACTTGAAGGCGGTGAGCGATGGACGCGGCAATCGCATGACACTCGACGGCGACGGGCCGATGGGCCCGACCCGGATGCTGCTGTCGAAACCCGTCATCGCCGCTGTCGAAGGCCACGCCGTCGCTGGCGGGCTCGAACTCGCGGTGTGGTGCGACCTGCGCGTCGCGGCCGATGCAGCGGTCTTCGGCGTCTACTGTCGGCGCTGGGGTGTTCCGCTCGTCGACGGCGGCACGATTCGCCTCACCCGCTTGATCGGCCAGAGCCGCGCACTCGACATGATCCTGACGGGCCGCGGAGTCGAGGGACCCGAGGCGCACGCCATGGGGTTGGTAAACCGCCTGACGAAAACCGGAGCAGCGCTCGAGAAGTCCCTGGAACTCGCGGCGCAACTCGCGAAGTTCCCGCAGCGTTGCCTGCGGGCGGATCGGCGTTCTGCTTACGAGCAGTGGTCGCTCGACCTTCCGGCCGCGCTCCGAAACGAGACCGAACTCGGTCTCGAGGTGATCCGGTCGGGTGAAACTGCCGAGGGCGCGAAGCGATTCACGGCCGGAGCCGGTCGCCACGGCTCGTTCGACGATCTCGGATGAATTGCGAGATCCGACCGCGCATTGGCCTGGAATCGACCCGATCTTCGATCCGCGGCAGGGCTTTGCGATAGACTCGGGGCCGCCCGCGCTGCGTCGGACCGGAAACGACGTGCCCCCAACCTCTCGTCGGGAGTTCCATGAGCAGAACCGCCTGGATCGTCTCGATCGCACTCCTGATCCTGCTCGCAGGCAGCACCTATTTGCGGAATTTTCTCGGTGTCGAGTGGAGCCCCGAGTCCGTGCGCGCAACCGTGCGTGACGCCGGAATCTGGGCCCCGTTGTTGTTCATTGCACTCGTGACGTTCCGACTCGTGATCCTGGTCCCGAGCCAGATCCTGCTCGCAGCCGCGGGGCTGCTGTTCGGCGCGGCTCTGGGAGCCCTCTACGGTGCAATCGGAATGACGTTGTCTGCCATTCTGAACTTCGCCGCCGTCCGCGTCGCCGGAATCGACCGCATTCGCGAGCAACTTCCTCGGCGATTCAGCGGTGCGCTCGACGTCGCTCAGTCGAAACTCGGGGCGGGCGCACTCGTGCTCGCGAGCGGCTACCCGGTGGGACCGATCTCCGCATTCCAGATCGGCGCCGCTCTGACCGGGATGTCGTTCCTGTCGTTCGTCGTCGCAGTCTCGATCGGATCCGCTGTGCGTGCAGCAACCTATTCCTATCTCGGCAGCACGCTTTTCGACGGCTACCGGCTGATCTACGGTGCGGCCGCGGTGTTCGCAGCGGCCGCAATTCCGTTGTTGTTCCCGGGCCCGCGCGCGCGAATCCTGGCGATCTTCGCAACTGCGATGGGGAATCGGGAACCCAACGGCCAGGAGGAGCAATGAGCGAAGGACCGGGCTGGTTCGTCCGGGCAATCGAAACGCCGCGTCGAGACCGCCACGTCGACGTCGACGGTTGCCCAATCCACTACCTGCAATGGGGCGACGCCGATCGACCTGGAATCGTGTTCGTACACGGTGGCGCCGCACACGCGCATTGGTGGACCTTCATCGCACCGTTGTTCCTGCCCGAGTACCAGGTCGTCGCACTGGATCTGAGTGGACACGGCGACAGCGGGCGACGCGCCGAATACCCGCGTGAGCTCTGGGCCGACGAGGTGCTCGCGGTCGCCGACGATGCCGGC
>JAFDEI010000183.1 GCA_019310425.1 Deltaproteobacteria bacterium
TTCGAACTCCGCGGCTGGCTCGAGGACTGCTACTTCGCGCGGATTCCGACGCGGCGGATGGCGCGCTGTCGGGAGCACGGGCTCAAGTACGCGGTGTGAACCTGGGAATCACCCCGGAGACAAGGCAGTTCGGTCATCGGCAGGCGCAATCTTCGCGACACAACTCGACCCTTGTGCGCCGCGGGTGTCCATGGTGTCTTCTGCTCGTGGCAAGCGAAGACCTTCGAATCCGCGCCGGCCTGGTCATTCCGGCAACCGAGCTGGCTGAAACCGCGAGCCGGTCGAGTGGCCCGGGCGGTCAACACGTAAACAAGACCAGCACCCGCGTGTCACTGCGCTGGAACGTGCAGGCGAGCCCGCAGCTTTCCGCGGCGCAGCGAGGCCGGCTGATTCGACAACTCGGGCCGCGCATCACCCGCGCAGGCAATCTGATCGTGCACTGCGGCGCCTCGCGCAGCCGCGCCAAGAACCGCGAAACCGCGCGTGAGCGCCTGGCCGCACTGGTGCGCGACGGGCTGCACACCACCCGCCGACGCGTGCCGACCCGACCCGGCAAGGGAGCGCGCGAACAGCGCCTGCGCGACAAGAAACAACGCAGCACCACCAAGCGACAACGCGGGCGCGTCCACGACCGCGACGACTGATCACGCTAGCGGCCTCCGCTGCCTCCACACGCGCTTCTGATCGCAGCTGGACGATGATCGACGAGGCACCTCGCGGAGAGCGAGTTCAATTGTCTGGAATTCTCTGAGGACCTACAGTTCACCGTCAGCGAAATGGTCGTTCACGATGACGCGAAAACGCACCTGACGTCGCATCGGTTCCTGGGGCGCCTCGGCCTGCCACCACCCGGCATCCGTCGGTACATTCGTCGCGTTGCGCTACCCCTCATCCTCTTGCTCGCTTGTGGGCTGCGGCTTCTCGTCGCGCTCAACATCCCACTCGATCCCGCCACTCAGTATCACTACGACGCGACCTGGTACGACACAACGGCGCGCTCTCTCGCGCGTGGATGGGGTTTTGCAGGCGCACACGGTGCGCCGGTCGTGAAGTGGCCGCCGGGATACCCGCTGCTGCTCTCCGCGCTGTACAAGTTCACGAGTGAGCCGATCCTCAACGCGAAGCTCCTGAACGTTCTCATGGCAACCGCGACGTGCTTCCTGACCTTTGCCATCGGGCGAAGGGCCTACGGGGTTTCGATCGGGCTCGTCGCGGCGCTTCTCCTCGCCGCGTCCCCAGGTGACATCTTCTACGCGCCCATCGGGCTGAGCGAAGTGATGTTCCAGCTCGCGTTCACTCTTCTCGTGTACACGTTCCTCGTCTTCGATCGCAGCGCGGTAGGAATCGCAGGGGGGCGTTGGCTGCTGCTCGGTCTGTTCACCGGAGCAACCGCCCTGATACGCGGCCCGGGCCTCTTCTTCCTGCCCGTTCCGATCGCTGCCTGGTGGCTGGCTTCCGTCCCCCGGCGCAGAGTGCTCGTCCGTGGGCTGCTGTTGCTGGCGGGCCTCGCAATCGCACTTACGCCCTGGGCGATCCGGAATCAGCGCACGTTCGGAAGCCCCATCTTGATCTCGACGAACGGTAGCTGGGTACTCTTCGACAGCCATTCGCCCGTCGCCACCGGGGCCCATACCAAGCAGGCAGGGCGCTACCGAAAAGCACAGTTCGCGGACCTTCTCGAGCTCCCCCGCAGGCAACGCATCGCGGAAGCGTCGAGGCAGGAGATTCGCGCTGCCGTTCGCTTCGCGATCTCGCATCCCGTCGAAGAGCTGATCCTCGCACCCCAGCGCCTCTATCACCTCTTCGCTGGCGACGACTTCGCAGTCGGTCTCTCACAGCGTGCGTTCGAGCAGCCCGACGGCCGCTTGTCGCGAAGGTTGAACATGAAATTCACGGGACTGTCGATGCTCGCCAATGTGTACTTCGCCATCCTGACTGTTTTGGCGTTGCTGGGATTCACACGCGTATGGTCCCGAGCAAGCCGTCATGCGGTAGCGATACCCTTCGCAGTGCTCGTCTTCGTCCTGATGCACACGTTCGTGTTGATTGGCGGAATGCGCTTCCATGTGCCTTTCGTTCCGCTCCTCGCGATTCTGGCGGCGGTCGGCCTCGACGGTCGGCGCCGACCCTGGCCCCTCCGAGAGGCAACATGCGCAGGGAAGCAATATCCGTAACGTCGCCGCCCTACTGAATCCGCGTGCGCCCCTGGAACCCCTCTTCGTACCCGTGGAAGAATTCCAGCCGCTCTTCGGGCCACTTCCAGCAGAAATACCCGCTGCCGTTGTCGAAATCCACGAGCCACAGCCCCTTCACCTCGAGCCCGAGTGCCTCCATTCCTCGCAGCCAGCGACTGATCGCCGCCGAGATCTTCGCTTCGAGCTCAGGCAGCCCCGGGTCACCGTCGGCCAGAGCGTCGCGCCGCGCGACCAGGGCATCGACCTCTTTCACTGCGGCCGCAGTCAGCTCGCGTACATCGGCGAGTATCGTTCGGGCGGTCTCGAGGGTCCAGCAGCGTTTCGATTCGGCAGCCACCGGGTCTAGTCATCACCGTCCGACATCAGACGGATCATGGTCCGAATCACGCCGCTGCGGTTCGCTCCGCCGACCAGGAGCTTCAGCTCCTCGTAGAGCGTCGGATCGTTCAGGATCAAGCCCAGCGTACCCTCGCCGCGGTCGATCTTCGCCAGGATGCTGTTCAGCCGTGCGCCCGCCTCGAGCGCTTCGACGACCACTTCCTGCTCCGTCTTGTCGTCGTAGATCAGCGAGTGCATCAGACCATTCCCGGTCGCGACTTCGTCGAGAATCTCATTCATCGCGGCCAGCGAGCCCTCGAGGTTCCCAACCGCACCGCCCTCGTAGGGCTCGTAGATCAGCGTGTGGAGCAGACCTTCGCCGGTGCGCACATCGTCGAGCAGGTCGCCCACCGCGCCCACCGACTCGGCGAGCCGCTTGCCGCCCGAATCCCGGTCGAACGCCTCGACGAGTTCGTTCAGATTCGACGCCAGTGTCGCGACGTTGTCGAGCGCGCGGGCACCCTTGTCGATCGTGACGTAGATGTCCAGCGGGTCGATGGATGGGATCTCGCTGCCGGACTCGAGCGGCTCCCCCTTCGACGTTCCGAGCGATACGTCGACGACGCGGTCGCCGAGCAGCCCGGCCGCGCCGATGCTCGCAATCGAATCGGAGCGAATTCGCTCGTGCACCGACTCGTTGATCTGCAGCAAGACGAGCAGTCCGGGTCGATCCGGGTCGCTGACGTCGATGCTCACTCTCTTCACCTGGCCGACGCGCATGCCGGCCAGGCGGACCGGCGCACTCGCGATCAGCCCCTGCACGTCGCTGAAGCGGGCCACCAGCTCGTAGTGCTCCTCCCACACCCCGGTGCGGGCCGACAGCGACAGCACGATCACCCCGAAACCCAGCAGAGCCATCAGGAAGAAGGCGCCGACCACCAGACTCAGACGGCGTTCACTTTCCATCGCTGTCCCCCTCCGGAGCCGCGCCAGACTCGTCGTCCGTCTGCTGGTGGACGCCGGCGAGGAATGAAACGACGTCGGGGTTCTCGGAGTCCTGCATCTCTCGTGCGCTACCCATGGCTGCAATCCTACCGCGCTTCAGCAGCGCCACTCGATCCGAGATCGCGAAGCACAATTCGAGCTCGTGGGTGACGATGACCGAGGTCACTCCAAGGCGCTGCTGGAGCGAGCGGATCAGCTCGCCGATACGGCGCTGATTCGCGGGGTCGAGGCCCGTGGTGGGCTCGTCATAGAGAATTGCGGCGGGCTCGAGCGCGATCCCGCGCGCCACTCCGACACGCTTGCGCATGCCGCCCGAAAGCTCCGCGGGCATGATCATCTCGACGCCGTCGAGCCCGACCGCCTCGAGGCACTCGCCGACACGTGCCGAGACGCGGTCCTCATCCCAGTCGCGGTGCTCCCTCAACGGGTAGGCGATGTTCTCGAAAACATTCAGCGAATCGAACAACGCGGCGCTCTGGAAGATCATCGAGGCGTTCTTTCGCACCCCCACCAGCGCCCGCTCCGAAGCCGAAGTGATGTCTTCGCCGAACGCGAAGATCTGCCCGCTGTCGGGCTTCATGAGACCGATCATGTGTTTCAGGCAGACCGACTTGCCGCTGCCCGATCCACCGAGGATCGTGAAGGTCTCGCCGGGTCGAATCGCGAGGTCGACGCCGCGGAGTACCCGGTTGCGGCCGAATGCTTTGTGGACGTCGCGCAGATCCAGGACCGGATCCGCCGTCATAGCGCCAGCATCAGCTGCGTCAGGAAGAAGTCCGAGATCAGGATCGCGACGGAGGCCGTCACCACGGTGCGGGTCGTCGCGCGTCCGACGCCCACGGTTCCACCACTGGTATTGAGCCCGTGGAAGCACGCCACCATGGCGATGATCCAACCGAACACGAAGGTCTTGGCGAGTCCGGACATCACGTCCTCGAGCGTCACCGCGTCGAAGATCGTCTGAAGGTAGAAGTTCGGGGAGATGTGGAACTGCGCATTCGCGATCGCGAGACCGCCGAGCACGCCGAGGACGTTCGCGAACACGGTGAGAAGTGGCAGTGCGAGCGTCGCGGCAATCACGCGCGGCAGCACCAGCTTCTGGACCGGATCGGCACCCATCGAGCGGATCGCGTCGACCTGCTCGGTCACCTGCATCGAGCCGATCTCGGCCGTGATTCCCGCGCCGACCCGTCCCCCCACCATCAGCGCGGTGAGCACCGGGCCCAGCTCACGCGCGAGCGACAGGCCGATCACGCTGCCGACGTACGGCTTGGCACCGAAGCGCGCGAGCGCGATACCGGTCTGCAGCGCGAGCACCATGCCGGTGAACAGCGCTGTCAGCACCACGATCGTGAGCGAGCGGGCGCCGATGGCCTCCAGCTGGCGCACCACCTCACGAACGGGCAGTCGCGCGCGAAATACCGCGCGCGTGGTCGCGGCCACCAGCCGCGCGAAGCGCCCGCAGGTTTCGATCAGCTGAAGCACCCGATCGCCCAGGTGCTCGACCTTTTTCTCCGCGCGCGATTCGAGAATCACCGAACTCATCGCGGTGTCCCGTCGGCAATGGGATCGGGATCGAGCGCGAAGGTGCCCCACCAGGCCTCGAAGGCGTGGTTTGCACTCGGCGATTCGCCCAGCGTGACCAACGTCCAGTCGAAGGCGCAATCATCGATCACCGCCGTCACCGTAGTCACTCGGATGGTCGCATCGCCGGGGCGGGTGTCGAAGGTCTGGATCCAGGCGTTCGTCCCGGCAACGATCACCGGACCGGCCTGGACGAGTTCGCGCTCGCCGATGCCGACCACCAGGTTCCGCGCCATGATGGCCGGATGTGCGACCGGCTTGCCGCAGCGTGATTGCAGGCTCATAGTCTCCGGCCCCGGCCGCCGGAAGGCGACCCAGGCACCCTTGATCTCGATGCGTTCCCACGGCGCACCCGCAGCCCTGTCCGGCACTCCGATCGAATAGCCGTGGCGTGGATTGCGGAAGCCCGTCTCGGTGCGCTTGAGGTCGCTCGCACAACCGACGACGAACAACGCAGCAAGGAGCGCGAACACCGGCTCGGCGACCAAGTGCGGTGTGACGACACGTCCCATCCCCTTCAGATTACCCGATCCGGCGTTCGGTCGCGCCCGTCCGCTTGACGCCTCGCGGGCCAGTCGGTACCCGCTATGCATGGATGACCAGCCGCTGATCCTCGCCAGCGCCTCGCCGCGTCGCCGCGACCTGCTCGACGGCGCCGGCATTGCGTTCGAAGTGATCCCTGCAGACATCGCCGAGGAGCGTCGGCTCGGCGAGCGGCCGGTCGCGTTCGCGTCTCGGCTGGCTGCCGAGAAGGCCCGAGCGGTGGCCGACCGGGTCGGCCCCGAACCGGCGCGGAGAATCCTCGGCGCCGATACGATCGTGGTTCTCGATGATTCGATCCTCGGCAAACCGCGCGACCCCCGCCACGCCAGGGAAATGCTCGCGCGGTTGACCGGACGCAGCCACCAGGTCATCACCGCGATCGCCCTCATCCGCAGCGACACGCTCGAAATCGAAGTTCGAGCCATCACCTCGCGTGTGAGTATGCGCGCCGCCCGCGCCGAAGAGCTGCGCGACTACGTCGCGACCGGCGAGTCGCTCGACAAGGCCGGCGCCTACGCGCTTCAGGGCGGTGGGAGGCGCTTCGTCGAGCGGGTCGAGGGCAGCGAGAGCAACGTCATCGGGCTGCCACTCGACGAAACGCTCGAACTGCTCGGCGCGCCCGACCGCGGGACCCGAGGCCGGTGAGCATCGACGACGAGATGGCGGACCGGATCGCCGAGATCCGCGCGCGCATCACGGCCGCGGCAGAGCGCGCCGGGCGCCCGCCCGAATCGGTCCGGCTGATCGGCGTCGCAAAGCGGATACCCGCCGAGCGGGTCGCGGCCGCGGTGCGGGCGGGGCTCCGCGACCTTGCCGAGAACTACCTCCAGGAAGCACGCACGAAACTCACCGAGGTTCGTGCGATGCTCGAGACCAGTGGCCACAAGTGCCCGAAATGGCACTTCATTGGCCAGCTCCAGCGCAACAAGGCCGGTCCCGTTGCAAGCGCTTTCGACTGGGTCCAGACCGTCGACCGCGAGCGCCTCGGACACGAGCTGAACCGACGCGCCGCAAGCGCGGGGCGCTCGCTCGAGGTGCTGCTCCAGGTCGACCTCTCGGGCGAGCAGAGCAAGGGAGGCGTCGCCCCCGACGCCCTGCCCACGCTGCTCGCGGCCGCCGCCGGCTGGCCGCAGCTCAAAGTCCGCGGCCTGATGGCCATCCCTGCGCCGGTCGAAACCCCCGAGGCTGCACGCCCCGCATTCGCGCAGCTGCGTATGCTTCGCGACGCACTCCGAGCGGAACCGGGCGGTGCAGGCCTCAGCGAGCTCTCGATGGGGATGTCGGGCGACTTCGAAGTCGCTGTCGAGGAAGGGGCTACGATGGTGCGCGTCGGAACCGCAATCTTCGGAGCGAGATGAGATGTCGCTGAAGGACAAACGAATCGGCTTCATCGGGGGTGGCGCGATGGCGGAGGCCCTCGCCGGGGGCCTCGTCGCAGCCGGTGTCGCGCCCGCGAGCATCCAGATCTCGGACATTGCCGCCGAGCGCCGAATTGCCCTCGAAGCAGCGCTCGGCGTACGGACCTCGGAATCGAACGGAGAGGTCGCTCGAGCGAGCGAGATCGTCGTGCTCGCGGTGAAACCCGCAATGGTCGAGCCGGTGCTCCTCGCACTGCGAGAATCCGACGCGGCCGACCTGCTCGCGCCGCTCTGGATCTCGATCGCAGCGGGAACCCCGATCGCGAAGCTCGAACGCACCCTGCCCGCCGGCGCCCGTATCGTGCGTGCGATGCCCAACACCCCCGCACTCGTGCGTGCAGGCGCCACCGCGATCTGCGGCAACAGCACAGCGACCCGCGACGACATCGCCGCGGCCGCCTCGCTGTTCGACAGCGTCGGCATTCACTGGGAGGCCCCGCGCGAAGAGCTGCTCGACCCGGTCACCGGGCTCTCGGGCAGCGGTCCCGCGTACCTGTTCCGGTTCCTCGAAGCCCTCACAATGGCGGGCGAGCGCGTCGGCCTGCCCGCCGAAGCAGCGGCGCAGCTGGCCACCCAGACGGTGTTCGGGGCGGCCAAGCTCGCACTCGAGAGTGAAGATTCACCAGCGCGACTGCGCGAGAAGGTCAGCTCTCCCGGCGGAACCACGCTCGCGGGGCTGGCCCGGCTCGAGGCCGAGGGCTTCCCGGAAGCAATCTTCGCAGCCGTCGACGCCGCCACCCGTCGCGCCCGTGAACTCGGGGAATAAGGCGCGAATCGGCCCGAAACGCGAGACGCTAAAGATCTCGGCCGGTTCGGTCGATTGGTTGCGCAGGCGAGAATCCGCCCGAGGAAGCCATGCGCATCACTCCGCTCGACGTCCGCAACCACCCCTTCCGAAAACGCCTCTCCGGTTACGATCGCGACGAGGTCGACGCCTTCCTCCAGATGATCGCCGAGGACTACGAGGACCTGCTACGCGAATCCGAGAACCTGCGCGAACAGGGGATCCGGCTCGAGGTGCGCGTCACGGACCTCGCCGCGAACGAGAACCTGCTCCAGGAGACCCTCACCACCGCCCAGAAGCTCAGCGAGGACCTGAAGCGAACGGCCGTGAAGGAGGCCGAAGTGATCGTCTGCGAGGCCGAGATCAAGGGCGAGAAGATCCTCGCCGCAGCCCACCGGCGTGCGGCCAAACTCGCGGACGAGATCCGCGAGATGAGGAGCCTGCTCGACGGGCTGATGGCCGACGACCCCGAAGATCCCTTCGCCGAGGGCAAGGTCAGCTACTTGACACATCCGCTCCAGGAGGCCAAATCCAGCGGCGAGGGTTGACCGCAGGAGAGGCCCATTGATCGAGATCTCGCCCACCGCCTCGGGAGTCGCATTCTTCATCCACGTCACGCCGCGCGCGCGGCGGCCCGGCCTCGGCGGCTGCCAGGCAGACGCGCTGCGCGTGCGGGTCGGCGCCCCGCCCGCAGATGGCGCAGCCAACGCCGCCTGCGTCAACGCACTCGCAAAGGCGCTCGGCGTGCGTCGCAGCGCCGTCACACTCGACCCGGGGTCGCGGTTCCGGCGCAAACGAGTACACGTCGACGGCGACCCGGAGAGGCTGGAGAGCCAGCTCGCACGATTGGCGAGCAGCGGCGCGAGCGCCTAATTTCCCGCCGCCCCCCCCAGCAGCGCGAAAGCAGCGAGAGTCGAGATGCCGATCTACGAGTACGCCTGTGCGAAGTGTGAGAGCGAGTTCGAAATCGAACAGCGCATCACCGAAGACCCGATCAAGACTTGTCCCAAGTGCCGATCTCGGCGCGTGAAACGCCTGATTTCACAGACCTCGTTCACCCTCAAGGGCGGCGGCTGGTACGCGGACGGCTACGGCTCGAGCGGCGGCGGCAAGGGGAGCGAGGATTCCAAGTCCGACTCGAGTTCGGCCGCTGACACAGCCAGCTCCGACAAGAAAGACAAGGGCAAAGACAAGAGCACGTCCAAGAGCAAGAAAGCCGCCGGCTGACGGCTCGGAGTACGGCACCCCTATCGCGGAGACCCCATGACACCCGCAACGCCCGAGACGGTCGTCGTCGACGGCCTCGGCCTCGCCCAGTCGATCCGGCAGGAGCTCTCGGAGACGGTCGCGAAACACGTTGCTGCCGGCCGGCGCCCCCCCTGCCTCGCGGTGGTGGTTGGCGATGACCCGGCAAGCCAGTCGTACATCAAGGGCAAGCGCCGCGCGTGCGAGCGGATCGGCATGCAATCGGTCGAGCACGACCTCGCACCCGACGTCGACGAAGCCTTTGTCCTCGCACTCGTCGCACGCCTCAATGCGGACGACGCGGTCGACGGCATTCTCACGCAGCTGCCGCTTCCGGCCGGCATCCGCCCGAACCGAGTCGCCGCAGCGATCGACCCGAGCAAGGATGTCGACGGCCTCCATCCGCTGAACGCGGGCCGCCTGCTGCTCGGCGAGCCCTGCCTTGCGGCCTGCACGCCGCTCGGAATCATGAAGATCCTCGAGCACCACGAGATCGAGCTCGCCGGTGCAGACGTGGTGGTGATCGGCCGCAGCATCCTGGTCGGCAAACCCATCTCGCTGATGCTGCAACAGCAGCATGCCACCGTCACGATGTGCCACTCGCGAACCCGCGACCTCGCCGCGCATTGCCGCCGCGCCGACGTGATCGTGGCCGCAGTCGGTGTACCGAAGCTCGTGCAGGGCGACTGGATCAAGCC
>JAFDEI010000342.1 GCA_019310425.1 Deltaproteobacteria bacterium
GCCGAGCTCTTCGAGACTCTCCACCGGGGAGGCTTCGTCCAGGCTGAACTCGACGCTAGAATCTTGGCTGCGGTTTCGAAGGCGCTTCACGCTTCCCTCGCTCCGAGAGAGAGCGGGCTCGCCATGCGCAACCTCGCCAAGGTCCTGAGCTGGGCGGGCAAGACCGAGGATGCCGCTCGGGCCGCGGAGGCGGCGCTCGAGCTGCTGGAGGAAGATGCTGAATCCGAGTTCATCCTCGCGGGCCATGCGAGCGACCAGGGGCGTGATGCGGAGGCACTCGAGCGCTATCGCGCGGCTCTGTCATTGGAACCCGACTACATCAAGGCACGGAACAATCTGGGCATCACACTCGTGCGATTGGGACGCTACGAGGAAGCCATCGACGCCTATGAACACGTGCTGACGGAGATGCCTAGCCATACCGGCGCGCGGTTCAACCTGGCCAACACGCTCGTGAAGATGAACCGGACCGACGCTGCGATAGCGAACTACCTCGAGATTTTGGAAGAACACCAGGACGACAACGACGCCCATTACAATCTCGCGCAAGTCTACTTCCGGAGGGGTGAGCTGGAGATGGCGGCGGAGCACTACCGCGCCGTTCTCCAGAACGATCCCGGAGCCGACGATGCGCGTGAGGGATTGAAGACGGTTCTTTCGATGCAAGAGCCTACGTGATCCGCCGGGTCGTGACGCGAAGCTCGGGCCCAATGCGCGTCGAAAAGCCGGAGTGCGTTGCGTTCTTCCGGATTCAGGCGCGAGCGAGAGTTCGTGCTCCGGCAGCGCGCCATTCAGCGCGAGGGATTCCGTGCGTAGTCGCAGTCCGGTAGCCGGCCGGGCAGCTCGAAATTCCGAGGTCTAATTCCGTCCGCTCCGGTCGACGCGCTCGGGCCGATCGACACGCTCCGGTCGGTCAACGCGCTCTGGCCGATCAACGCGGTCGGGTCGATCAACGCGGTCGGGCCGGTCGGCGCGGTCTTCGCGATCGGCGCGATCGGCGCGGTCCTCGCGATCCTCGCGGTCATCTCGATCCTCGCGGTCCTCTTCGCTGCGCTTGCGCAGGGTATCGGGCCTGCCATCCGTATTCGAGAAGACGACCACGCGATCCGCTGTGATCTTGCCGCTGCTGTCGACCGCACCTTCCACGATCAACCGCGCCCCTTCGTTCAGCGTCGGCAGCACTCCGGAGATCCGCAGCACATCGACGGTCACTCCTGACAGCAGGAAGCGCGACCCCTGTTGCTGCCGGACGAATCCCTCCACCGATGCGCGTTCCACCTGGTCCGCGAGCGGTCGTTCGGGGATGACCCGATCGGCGACGAGACGCTGACCGTTCGCGTCCCATCTCCCGACGGCATGGACGGCCGCCGGCCGGCCCGCAAATGCAGAACCATGCTCGACGCGAACATGGCCGACGTAGAGTTCGCCCGATTCGAGTGACCGCGCGGGGCCCCGTATTCGGGTCCTGGTCGTGGCCGGAACGGTTTCGAGGCGGGAAGCGACCAGGATGCCGTTGCTGCTATAGAGGCCGCTCACGGCCACCTGGCTGCCAATCTGAAGCCGATCGAGAGCGGCAACACCACCCGAGGCGGATTGGTGGAATACGCGTGGGCCGGGGACGAGCACGGATTGGCCCATCACCCCGATGCGACCTCTGGCAGGATCCACTTGCGTCACGGGACCCACGACGGCGCGCCTGACCGAGATGCGTACGGCCCCCAACCGACCGCGGGGGCCCCGCGCGTCGACGGCTACGACCTGGCCTACGGCGAGTGCTCCGGCCGAAGCGCGCCGGCCTTCGATATCGACCGGGACGTCCGGCCCGTAGGAGACGCGTTCGCCGTTTACGCAGACGCTGCCGAACCCCGTGATCGTTCCCAGAAGGCGGATCGTCGAGCCGGCCACGACTCCCGTCCCGCCCATGCCGTCTCCACCGGTCCCTATTGCTTCCGGACGCTCGCTCGAGTTCCCAGTGCCTCCGAGCCCCTCGTCGACATGGCCGGTGCCACCCATGCCTTCATTCGCGAGTCCCGTCCCGCCCATCCCGTCGCCCTCGCCGGGGCCTAACACGCCGGTCCCGCCCATTCCTTCCTCGAAGGCCGTACTGTCGGGAAGCGCGCAGGGATTGGCGGTCGCTTCCATTCCGCAGAGCAGAATGGCCGCCAGCAGGCCGACGACTGCACGCCGCGTGTCAAGCATCGTCGGATCCCTCGTCCGGGGTGTCCAGGCGATCATCGGGTGCTTCGAAGAAGTAGATTCCGAAGTGAATGCGCCGGTTCTTCGGCTCCCCGGGAGCCGCCTGCGACTTCAGCTCGAGGGCTCGTCGATTGACTTCGCGCAGTGAACGCATGCCGGTTTCTTCGGCGAGCTTGGCGATCTCCGCAGCCGCGGCGGAGTTGAGCTCTCCGTAGTGAACGCTGCGTTCGACGAACGGGGGCGACTCGCCCAGGACGTTGTGAGACGCTGCAGCGATGTGGTCGTGAAGGTTGCGACCGAAGTAGGAGAGCATCTC
>JAFDEI010000184.1 GCA_019310425.1 Deltaproteobacteria bacterium
GTGATCCCGGGCAGTCACAAGAGCGGCAATCTCCAGGGCTTGAAGGATCGCGGCGTGCTCGGTGCTCTCTACACCGACGTCGACTTGATCGACGGCGAGGCCGTGCCGACTGAGCTGCCGGCGGGCAGCGTGCTGTACTTCCATCGCGACCTGGTGCACGGTTCGCAGACCAACCGCAGCGACCACAGCCGCCGGGTCTTCGTCGTCGCGTACCAGTCTTCGGGGCTCCACCGCTGGCGGATCGACCGCAAGCGCGAGGTGCGCATCCGCTAGAAGTTCAGCGTGGCCTGGGTGTAGACGTAGTTCGAATCGCCTCGGTGGGTGGCGTTCGGCGCATCTTTGATGAATCGTCCCGCGAACAGGTGTGCGTAGCCGGCTTCGAGCCTCAGGTTGCCGGGCAACGGCTGGAAACGCACGCGTAGCTCGATCTGCGAACCGATGAAGCTGCCTGAATTCCCCGTCGGATCGCGCACGCCGGTCGTCGTCCAGGCATCCGTCTTGGACGCGAGCCAGTAGGCCCGGTACGCCAGGAAGGACGTGACTCGAGGGTGCGGCTTCAGCTGGACCCGGATGCCCGAGGTGTTGAGGTTCGCACGCGCGAAGGGGCCGTAGATGCCGGTCGGCCCGAAATCGAAACGGCGTGCGCCGAAGAGAGTCGTGAAGCGCTGGTTGTCGTCGTCGTCCGGATCCTCGTCGCCACTCGCGTAGTCGTATTGCAGCGCGACGCGCGGCGACCACGGCACATCGAAGGTGTAGCCGGCCTCGACGTGCTGGAAATGTGCGAAGTGGTCGAGATCCCGGCTGCTGAGCGGTGTCCAGCGCGACTTGCCGATCTGGATCGCGCCCTCGTACTGGTAGTCGAAACGGCCGGGTGCGGGCTTGCGCAGGATCCGCCAGCCCGGCGTGTACAAGCGCCGATTGCGGGTCGGTCGCGCGTTGGTGTCGGACTCGTGCAGTCCGTACACGAAGAGTTCGCCGCGGCCGATCTTCGGCAGACGCGCGGCCCCGAAGAGCCCCCAGAACTGCACGTCGAGGCTTTCGTGGTCGAACTTCACCTCGTTGTTGCGCAGTGAATCCTGTTCGAAGAAGGGCAGGCGTTGGATCGGCAGCAACCAGAATGCGCGTAGCTCGTGGCCGCGGTCCCCGGACCACTCGATGTCGACCCCGGTAAACGCGTTCAGGGTGTTGCGAAAACGATTGCGCGCGACCAGGCGGCGGCTGCCCACGTCCAGCGTGATTCGGCCGAAGCGACTCTCGAAGCGGCCGCCGAACACGTTGGGAAGCGTGACTTCGCCGTACGCGCGCAGCAATTCGGCGGTGTTGACGATCCCCGTCGTGAGCAACACGTCGTCGCTGAGTTCGGCGCGCGAGTCCTGGAACTCGGCACCGACGGTCAGCCAGTCGGTGATCCGGAGTCGGGTGTCGACGAGCGTGCGCAGGACGACGAGTTCTTCGTCGCCGGATCTCGTGATCCGGAACTGCTCGTCGAGATACTCGTAACGAGCCCGGAAGTTCAGCGAGATCGCCAGTCTTTCGGGCAGCACGTCGTCGAGGCGCCACGCTGCGGCCGTGCCGGCCGGCCCGGTCGCGAAGGCCGGC
The DNA here is from genome assembly GCA_019310425.1 of Deltaproteobacteria bacterium. GTDB lineage: Bacteria > Myxococcota_A > UBA9160 > UBA9160 > SMWR01 > JAFDEI01. The sequence goes on from JAFDEI010000184.1 coordinate 1,600, forward strand.
TGGCTGAGCGCGAGGGTCAGCAGGGACTCGGCGAGAAGAAGCGCAATCGCCCACCCCGAGAGTCCTGGCTGCATGATGTTTCCCGCTGGTGAAGGCGATGCGCGCTACGCCGGTTCCTCGATGGCCGCGCGGAGCTTGACGTCGATGGATCGCCGGTGTCAAGACGGGGGAGTGCGATTTCCGACCGCGCGCGAGAGATCGCTGAGTGATTTCCCGATCGACTCCGCGATTTCCCACACGCCGGGCACCCCGTCGCGGCAGGCCACCAGGCCGAAGTCGACGCTGTCGGCGCAGCCCAGCGCGGTGATGTTCAGCAGCAACCCGTCGTAGATCGGCCCGAGTGGGTGGATACCCGTGACCTTCATGCCCGCGAATGTGAGCGGAATCGGAGGTACCGGAACGCTCGAGATCAACAGGTTGAAGAATGGGCTGTCCATGCGCTCGATGATATGGGTGCCGACGTATAGCCGCGCGGCCGCGCCGTAGAGCCAGGGCGGCGGAATGTCGGTCCATTCGCTCAGGAGGTCGTCGCCGGCCGTGGCCCGGCGGCTCGCTTTCTGCTCGCGCGACGAGTCGCGGATGGCGTACAGGCGTTCGAGAGGATCTTCGCGATCGGTCGCGAGAGTGGGGAACAGCAATGTGTAGGAGTTCGCGAGTTCGTCGCCCTCCTGGTGGGTCGAGGCGGGGATCCCCGCGACCAACGATTCCTCGGGAAGCTGGTCGCGATCGAGCAGATAGCTGCGTGCGGCACCCGACACCAACGCGAGCACGACATCGTTCACGGTCGCGTCGGTCGCGCGGCAAATCATTCGTATGGTTGCCATCGGTGCCGACGCATAGGCGAGCGTTCGGTGCGGTCCGGTGCGCTGGTTGAACAGGGTCTGCGGGACGACGGGGTCGGGCGTCGGATCCGGTTGCTCGACTTCCCCGCTCGTGAACTGCGCGACGCTCGACGAGATCAGCGAGAACAGTGTGCGACCCGTCGCACGCGCGAGCCGGAACGGGCGCGACAACACCTCGGGCACGGCTTCCGCAAGTAGCTGGATTTCGCTCGGCACCGGGTCGGCGGGCCGCTGCTCAACGGGCTCCTGCGTGCGCGGACCGTCCGTTCCGAGTAGCGCCGCGAGGTAACGGACGCCCACCATGCCATCCATCATCGCGTGGTGGAGCTTCGCGATCAGCGCGATTTCACCGCTCGCGAGTCCTTCCACCACCGTGATCTCCCATAGGGGGCGATCGCGATCGAGCGGCCGAGCGTTGATTTCGGAGGCCATGGCGGCGAGTTCGCGCGCGCTGCCCGGACTCGGCAGCGCGGCGCGCCGAACGTGAAGATCGAGGTCGATGTCGTCGGTCTCCACCCAACGCGGCCGGTCGATTCCAAACGGCACCTCGACGAGTCGCCGACGCAGCGGCGGGATCTCGGGCAGGCGCTCCTGAATGAACGCGCGCAGCTTGTCGAAGTGGTAGCCCCCTTCGAGGCTCGCCGGGTCGAGGCGGAGAATGGCCATCAGGTGCAATTGGTTGCCCGGGAGTTCGGCCGCCAGGTAGGCGGCGTCGATGCCGCTCAGTCGCATGGACGACACATTGCTCTCCCCAATTCTCGATCGATGGCTTCCGGACGGGTCGCAATCCTATCGAAGGACGGACCCGAGCGGGTGGGCCGTTTGACCGAGGGCCCGCCGCATGGTGGCTTGCAGGACCACGCCACCGCCGAATCGGCATCAACCGGCGTTGAATAGTGCCGCCGACTCGGCTGAGCCTCAAAGTGATGTACGAGCGATTCGCTGCGGCAGGCAAACCCCCGATAGTGGCCTTCATCGCACTCGCACGGAAGCTGCTGACGATCCTGGACGTGATGGTGATGGATGGCACGGACTGAGCGGAAACTATTCCTGGCGCTTCCGGGTATCGTGTGGCTTCCCGGCGGATCTGAGATTGAACGCGCAAGGGGAAAGATACGGGCAGAAGGAAGGCTCGGGAGGGCGAGGAAGCCGTCCCCAGGTTCGGAGACAAGAGAATCCGGAGCTTGTCTCGAAAGCTCGAAGCATCGAAGAATAGTCTTGAAATTAACATGTAAATGTCAATTTGTGTTGAATGTATTTTGAATTTCGCTATGTTCTCTACGTGCACTCAGGAAGATCCAGACAGCAGTCCTTCGACGACTATCGCATGCGCAGCGGCCGAGGTGGGCCGCGTGCGGGCGCGGGGCGCAAGCCCTCGGGCCGGATCTGCGAGCGAAAGCAGCGGCGCGAGCGTTTTCACGGCAGCCAACCGGTACACGTTACGCTGCGTTTCAGGGAGGGGCTACCGCGGCTGCGGAACCGGCGGCTCGTGGGGGAGCTGCGGCGGAGCTTTGCAGAGGCTTGTGAGCGGGGCGATTTTCGTCTCGTCCATTACAGCGTTCAGCACAACCACCTTCACCTGCTGGTGGAAGCCGAGGACCATGTAGCGCTGGGGCGCGGGATGAAGTCGATCGGGGCACGGGCTTCGCGGTCGATTCAAAGGGTCTTTGGCGTGACGGGGCGGGTACTCGCGCAGCGGTATCACGCTCATGTGCTGCGCACTCCCCGCGAGGTGAGACGGGCGTTGCGGTACGTGCTGCTCAATGCGCGCAAGCACTGGCGCGAGCGGCGGGGGGCCGTGCCTCCGACGCGCCTTGACGACGCCTCTTCGAGCCGCTGGTTCGACGGCTTCACGCACGAGCTCCCGGGCGCCCGCGCGGGGCCACGGGAGGTTGCGCGGCCCAGGACGTGGCTTCTGGCTCGCGGGTGGCGCCGTCACGGGCTGATCGATCCAGCTTCAATTCCGGGCCGGCGCTGACTCCCAGCCGCTCCCAAGCCGGCTTCCAGCGCGAATCTCCTTGATCTCGGCTCCGTCGGGAACCCACTCGAAACCCGGAAGAGCCCTATTTCTTAGGTGATCTTCCATCACGGTTGCTCGTTATACGGCGAGCGGCTCTACCGGGATACCCGCAGATTGGATCAGCGCGCGCACTGAGCGGATGTCCTGATTTCCCAATAGAATGAGTCGCCGTCGACGTCCGCTTCGAGGAATGAGTGTGATGCTTCCAGAATTGGGGACCGGCCCGGTCCACAGTGCGCGCCGCGTTGAAACCCGCGCCTCCAACAATTCGCCCGAGGAGTAAGCGAAGTTCTTCTTGTGAAGCTTGCGCAATTCGGCTGCGTCCCGACTGGTGGCCAGGACGCGACTAAGCAGGTCGACACTCGCATAGCTCGCAGGGTTGGCAGACTTTGGACCCAGTGAACCGACAACAATTTGCCCTCCGATCCGAGCGCCGGTCAATTCTCCAGATCGGACAGAAATCAAGAACACGATATCTGGAGAGAACGAGTGGGTTTCATTCACGATGAACGAGTCATCCGGGATCACGTGATGCTTGAACCTCGCCGCATAACTACTATTCGACTACCGGGCCCGATGCCCGGTTCTGTCTGACTATACGCTGGTTTGATTGTATTGATCTATCGAATTCGTCCTTGATCCGCGCACTTACTCGCTGCTGCATTTTGTCCGACTGCACCTCATGCGACTGTCGGATATGATGCGGTCGAGGAATCGACGATTGAGAGTATCGAGGATCGTTTTTGTCGCGGGAGTCGCAATGCTGCTCTCTGCCTGCGATCGGGTCGAGGGCATGCGGATCGGTGTGAACTACACCGCCAAGAATCTCTGCTCGTGTCTCTTCGTGATGGAGCGCGATCGCGACAGCTGCTACGGCGACATGATCGGAGCGGTGGAGCGGATCCCCGTCGAGGTGGATACCGACGCGGGGACGGTTCGTGCCAGCATCTTCGGCGTGATCACGGGCGAAGCCAGCCATGAGCGAGGCCGCGGTTGCAGCCTGCGCTGAGACTCTCGACGCTTCTCGTTCTCGTTCTCGTTCTCGGGCTCGCGCTCGTGGTCGTCGCCGTCGGCTCGGCACGCGGCGAAGCGTCCGTCTGGCCCACGGATTCCTGGCCGCGAGCGGACGGTTCGGAGCCGTATCAGCCGCAAGACATCGAAGCGTTCTTGAAGACGGCGTTCGAGGACGATGCAGCCGAGTTCTTCCGGGGTGCGCGCGGTGTGGTGGTGGTTCACGGCGGCAAGCTCGTTGCCGAGGCCTACCGCGAGGCCGAGGGCTATGGTCCGCAGAGCCGCTTCGTTTCGTGGTCCGAAGCCAAGAGCGTCACCCAGGCGCTCACCGGCATCGCGGTGAGGAAGAACCTGCTCGAGCTGCACGCACCTGCACCGGTTACGCAGTGGCAGGGCCGCGATGATCCGCGCGCGGCGATCACGCTCGACCAGCTGTTGCGGATGTCGTCGGGCCTCGAGTGGGAGGAGGGGGCGGGCGGGCTCGACGACAGCAGCGTGATGTTGTTCGGTTCCGGGCGCCGCGACATGGCCGCCTTTGCGGCCGACAAGCCGGCCTCCCACACGCCCGGCGAGCACTGGGCCTACGCGACGGGCACGACGATGATCGTGTCGGGCCTGGTGCGCGACGCGGTTGGTGGCTCGGAAGACGCGTACCGAGCGTTCATTGCCGGCGAGCTGCTCGAACCACTCGGCATGACGAGCGCGGTGGCGGAGTTCGACCCGGCCGGGACCTTCATCGGAGGGACTTCCTTCTACGCCAGCACGCGCGACTACGCGCGCTTCGGACTCCTCTACCTGCGCGACGGGGTGTGGAATGGCAAGCGGATCCTGCCCGAGGGTTGGAGTGACTATTCGCGCTCCGTGACTCCGCATTCGGACGGGAAGTACGCTGTGCATTTCTGGCTCGGCCCGGTGGGCGAGGCCAAGGCCCTTGCTGCGCAGGGCCTCGCGTTGCCCGACGACATGTACCAGGCGCGCGGGATGGGGGGGCAGTTCATCGCGATCATTCCCTCCCGCGATGTCGTGATCGCCTACAACGGCTACTCGGAGCTCGAAGACTACTCGCCGATCGATGTCTACTTTGCGAAGATTCTCGCGCTGCTGACCGAATAGCCGGGCGTCTGCGAGCGGCGGGCGCAGGCAGAGCCGGTATCATCGATGCATGCCCTCGGCTTCGAGTTTCCACCGACGCTGGGTCGCGGGGATCGTCGGCCTCGCGCTGCTGGCGACTTCACCGAGCGGTTGTGCGACGCGCGGTGTCGAGTTCGACATCGACAAGATCCCGCGGCTCGACAAGGGGGTGACGACCCGCGAGCAGGTCGACGGCTGGTTCGGGCGGCCCGTCTCGCTCGAACGGCGGTCGAGCGGGTTCACGGTCTACCGCTACCTCTACGAGGAGAAGATCACACGCGACACGGGGTTCTTCACTCGTATCGGGGCCTTCATTGCGGGATTCTTCGGCTATCGCGGCTATCGCAGCCCGGTGAACGTGCGTTACGAGAACCGCATTCGTCACGAACTCATCATCGCCTTCGATCCAGACGGGATCGTGTCGTCGCACGGCTACGAGCGAACCGAGATTCCGTCGAAGCGGGTCTACTAGAAGCCGAGTGCTTCGCGGAGTTCGGTGTGATTGGTGACGACGTAGTCGGCGTCGTCGGCTTCGCCGGTGTCGTCGTAGCGGTCGCGAATGCGCACGGTCTGCATGCCGATCGCGCGTGCGCCCGCGACGTCGGTTCGCCGCAAGTCGCCCACGTGCAACGCGTGCTCGGGGAAGACGCCGAGTGGTTCGAGTGCAGCCGTGAAGCAGAGCCCGGCGGGTTTCGGGACACCCACCTCGTCGGAGAATACCTGGGTCGTGAGTGCGTCGAGCAACCCCGCGCGGTCGAGCAGGCGGCGCACCTGCCGCCCGGGCGTGAGGCCGGTGTCGCACACCAGGCCACAGGGAACGTTCGCCGCGACGAGAGTGCCGAGCAGCTCTCGCGCACCGTCGAGCGCCTTCACGTGGCTGGTGTGCGACGCTTCCTCGAAGAGCTTGACGAGGTGTTCGAATGTCTGCCCCGTAGTCGGCAAGCCGAGCGTCTCGAGGCCCCATTTCGCGATCTCGCGCGAGCCACTCGTGACCCCCGCGCGCCAGAGTTCTTGATGGCGCTCCCAGGCCGCATCGAAGGTCCTGCCCGCATCCTCCCAGGCCACCTCGAGGCCGGCCTCCGCGGCCATGTCGTGCAGCGCCGTGATCCGCATCTGGTGCGCGCGTGGCCAGTCCTCTTCGACGAGCAGCGTATTCCAGCAGTCGAAGGTAATGGCGCGAGGCATGGGGTGGATGCGACCAGTTGCCGGGGCGATCTTCGTCTGTGCGGGCGGCAGCCCGCGTTCTTCGAGTGCCCGAAGAACTGCTTCGACGTCATGCTGGCAGTCCACCGACACGACCTCGCTCGGCGCAAGTTCGTCCAGTGGTTCGTAATGCTCCGCGAGACTCTGGTGGAGTTGCGCCCATCCCTTGCGACCCGCAGCGCGGTCGCGCGCCGAGAGGCGCTCGATCGAAACGGCCTCGGGAACGCGGCACTCGACGAACAGGAAACGCGCGCCGAAGCCGAGCGCCAGCAAACGAGCGGATTCGCGCCATGCAACCGTGGGGAAGCAGCCGTCGAGAACGACCGAGCGACCCGCGGCGATGGCTTCGGCTATGCACTCGGCATCGAGACGTCGCGCGATCGCGCGAGCGACCGTGCTCTTGCCGCTCGCGACGAGTCCCCCCACTGCGACGAACCAGCGCTCCCCCATGCGACAACGCTACCGGATGTCGAGCTGGAGGAGAACGACTTGCCGCCAAGAACACGCAACGCGAAGCGATTCGTGCGACGACGCGGAAGCTTTGGCCGCAAAGC
>JAFDEI010000185.1 GCA_019310425.1 Deltaproteobacteria bacterium
GCCAGGGCGACCGTCTGGCCGGTGCCCTCGTAGTAGAGCGGCAGCTGCTCGCCGCGGTCCCAGTAGGAATAGAAGAACGATGCGTGACCGTCGCTGCGCAGGGCGACGAAGTTCCACAGGATCTTCACGCCCGCTTGAGGATCGCCCTTGCAGTCGATCTTCTCACGGTCGAAGGGGTAGCCTGCGACCCAGCTTTCGAGGCTGTTGTCGGGCCCGATCTTCGCCTGGCCTGCGAATTTCTCGTTTGCGGCGACGACCTGGGTGTTGGCCTCGTAGTCGAACTGCGTCGGCCCGATCTCGAGCTGCATGCCTTCGTAGAAGAAGAAGTCGCGGTTGTCCCAGAACTCCTCGGGCAGGAACGGCCGAAGCTTCTCGATCTGATCGAAGGTGACGACGTCGCCTTCCTTGAACGCGGGTGTGAGACCGCCGGCATCCTCGGCCGCCTGCACGAATGCGGGCGCGACGAGTGTCATTAACACGAGGACTACGAGGAGGGTGGGGCGCTTCAGTCGCATTCTGGTACTCCCGGATTTCGTGAAATTTCGCTGGGTTGGCGGCCCGTAGAATGCGTCGAGTTCCCCCCCTACGTCAAGTTGTGGGAGGATCTGCACTTTGCCGACGATCCAGGCGACTGGTAGTCAGCCCGTGTGCGGATCCCCGATCGGCGGGCCTTTCGGTTACCCTCCCGGGGGCGTTCTGCGCGAGCGAGGGGGCGTGGCAATTCATTCGAGAACAGGCGAGGTGGATTTCGCGCCTGCGGAATCCCCGCTGGGGGAATCGGGTTCTTCCGCGAATTCCAGCGTGGAGCGCGTGTCGCAGCTCGTCCGCGACGGAGTGCTGAGCCACCAGCCCGATTGCCCGGTGTGTGGTTCTCCCCGCCGTCAACTCGAACCGAACACGGCTCGTCGCAACCGCTATATCCGCGCGATTCCGCTGGTGACGCCGATGCGCGCGTCCGAGATCGTCGACGTCTTGCAAGCCTGGCGGTGTGAGAACTGCACCACCGTCTATTGCGATCCCTGGCTGTCGCGAAGCGCTTCGGCCCATCTCTTTACAACCGGTTTCGGGCAGCACTACGACGGCTGGAAGGTCCTTCACGAATCGGTCTCGAACGACGACGGTGAGACCCATGCCTATTGGCGGGAGCACACCTGGGCACGCATCGATGCGATCGCGGGCCCGGTGTCCGCTTACGCGGAGTTGAACTGCCCGTTTCGCGGCCTGCTCCCCTATTTTCGGCGGAACGAGGTCGGCGTTGCGGCGTACCGGCGATTCGCGCGGCGCGCACGGCGAAGCGCTCGGTCGCGGCGCCGTCATCCGCGTGGAATATTGGGCTCGCTTCGGCGGGCCTTCGATGTGCGTCCCCCCGACGCATCGTCGTTTTTGCAGTCGGCTGGAGAATCCGGTTATCCCGATGAACGCGTGCTAGTGCTCGAGCCGAGCGCTGCCTGCTGGGGCAACAACTGCATTTCGCAGGGCGTCAGCTGTCAGTCGCTGGCCAGCGGGCTGCTCGCCGTGACGCTGGCGACGACGGACGACCTCGACCACGATGACCGGTGCTTCGATGTCGCCGTGCTGACTCAGCTCGACCATTTCTTCGAGCCCATGGCGGTGTTGGAGCGATTCCTCGCGCGTTCGCGGCTCGTCGTAGTGGCCTGTCATCTGTCGAACTACTTCAGTAAACAGCACCCCTACGCATTCGGGCCCGGGATCGCCGAGCACTTCCGTTCTCGCGGATGGTCGGCAGTCGACCTGACCCGGGAAACCGTGCATCCCGCGAAACGCGCGGTGAATCAATGCGTGTTCGTGTCGCAGCAGATGCGGATATCGTCCTGAGCAGGCGTGGCGAGCGCGGTGGAATCGAAGCAGGCGGCTTGGCGGCAGGCGACGGTTCAGCCGGTCCGATCGGACTTTCCTGGAGCGTGTGGTGAATCGCGATGCGATGCGGGTGCGCCTGGAGGAGGCCGACCGCGTCTGGGATGTCGCGATCATCGGTGGCGGCGCCACGGGGCTCGGCTGTGCGGTCGATGCGGCGTCGCGCGGGTACGACGTACTGCTGCTCGAGCGCAGCGACTTCGCGAAGGGGACGTCGAGCCGCAGCACGAAGCTCGTGCACGGCGGGGTCCGCTATCTCCAACAGGGGAACTTCTCGCTGGTCCTCGAAGCCCTGCGTGAACGGGGGCTGCTGCAGCGGAACGCGCCGCACCTGGTCTCGAATCTCCCGTTCGTCGTGCCGAACTACGAGTGGTGGGAGTCGCCGTTCTACGGTGTCGGGCTGAAACTCTACGACATGATGGCGGGAGAACTCGGCTTTGGTGCGTCGCGGGTTCTCTCGGAAGCAGAGACCCGTGAGCGGTTGCCCACGATCGAGACGGAAGGTCTGCGCGGCGGGGTCATCTATCACGACGGGCAATTCGACGACGCGCGCCTCGCGATCGCTCTCGCGCAGACGGCGGCTGATCAGGGCGCGACGGTGATCAATTACGCACATGTATCGGGGCTACTGAAGGACGACGATCTGATTGTCGGCGTCGAGGTCGAAGACGTCGAGAGTGGTGCGATCCACCGGCCGAAGGCACGCGTGGTCATCAACGCGACCGGCGCGTTCTCGGATGGTGTCCGCCGAATGGACTCGGCCGATGCCCAGTCGATCATTCAACCCAGCCGGGGCGTCCACATTGTTCTCGAGCGCGCATTCCTGCCGGGAAGCGACGCGATCATGGTCCCCCACACCGATGACGGCCGCGTGGTTTTCATGATCCCGTGGAACGAGCATGTCGTGATCGGCACCACCGACACGCCGGTCGATACGATTCCGATGGAACCGATACCGAGCGACGAGGAGATCGACTGGCTGCTCGAGACTTCGGGGCATTACCTGACTCGCAATCCCCGGCGCGCCGACGTCCGCGCGACTTTCGCCGGGATCCGGCCGCTGGTAAAGAGCGGCGGTGAAGACCACACGGCGGCGCTCTCGCGTGATCACACGGTAAATGTTTCGAAGAGCGGACTCGTAACGATCGCGGGGGGCAAGTGGACGACTTATCGCAAGATGGCCGAAGACACGATCGACTGCGCCATGGTGATTGCGCAATTGCCGGAACGCCCGTGCGGGACCCGCGAGTTGCACCTGCACGGCCACACACCGGAAGCCGAGCCCGATGCGGATGCGGTCTTCGCGGTCTACGGTTCGGATGGCCCAGCGTTGCAGCGCCTGATCGAAGAACGGCCGGGTCTAGCGGAACCGCTGCACCCTGATTTCGACTATGTCGCGGCCCAGGTCGTCTGGGCCGTGCGGCACGAGATGGCGCGGACGGTCGAGGACGTGCTCGCACGTCGCCTGCGTGTACTGTTTCTCGATACGCGCGCGAGTATCGCGATGGCGCCGGCCGTCGCGGCGTTGATGGCTGTGGAGCTCGGTTGCGACTCGGCCTGGGAGCGCCAGCAGGTAGAGGCCCTCCGCGCGGTCGCCGAGCCGCTGTTGGTGACCTGAGGTCGAAGAGAAGCGCAGGGGAACTCCCTCCGAAGGAAGGCTACCCTGGGTCGAGTGCCGGTCGCCGTACCGGTCAGCCCTCTTGGGCTTTCGCAAAATGTCGACCTCGTTGCAGCGCCGCGCAGTCACTGGAACGACTGAGTGATTCGCGCGGGGTTCGGAAAGGAACCGGTCTTGGGCGCGTTGAAAGAACTCCATGAGTCGGGTCAGAGCATCTGGCTCGACAACATCACTCGAACGTTGCTGACGAGCGGAACGCTCGGGAGATACATCGACGAGTTGTCGGTAACGGGTCTCACCTCGAACCCGACCATATTCGAGCGCGCGATCTCGGGCAGCACGGACTACGACGATTCGATCAAGACACTGTTGGGCCGCGGTCTTTCCTGCGAGGACATGTTCTTCGAACTCGCGATCGAAGACCTCGTGATCGCCGCCGATCACTTCCGGCCGGTGTACGAGGCCTCCGGTGGCACGGACGGGTTCGTTTCCCTCGAGGTGTCGCCCGAGCTCGCGCATGATGCCGCGGGGACGATCGACGCAGCGCAGCGACTTCACGCGCGGGCCGGTCGTAGCAACCTGCTGATCAAAGTCCCGGGAACTCAGGAGGGAGTTGCCGCGATCGAGGAATTGATCTCACTCGGTATTCCGATCAATGTGACGTTGCTGTTTTCGACCGCGCATTGGGCTGCCGCAGCCGAGGCGTACACACGCGGAATCGAGCGCCGGATCGCGGCCGGCTCGTGCCCGGATGTTGTGTCGGTCGCGTCCATGTTCATATCGCGCTGGGATCAGTCTCTGGCTCCGCGACTCGAGGCTTCCCTCCAGGATCGGGCCGGGGTTGCGATCGCGCACTGCACGTACCGGGCCGCGAACGATTTTTTTGGCGGCGATCGTTGGCGTCGCCTCGAGGCCGAGGGTGCGCGACCACAGCGACTCCTGTGGGCGAGCACCGGAACCAAGAACCCGGAGCTGGTCTCGGGCTACTACGTCAGTGCACTCGCTGCGGCCGGTACCGTGAATACGATTCCTGAGAAAACGCTGCTCGCGTTCCACGCCGACGGTGTTCTCGCGGGCGGCCTCGGCGAGGATGCGAGCGCCGCCGAAGCGACATTGCAGGAGATCGGTCGGTCCGGCATCGACCTCGATGCGTTGGCCACGCAGTTGCAGGCCGATGGTCGCGATGCCTTCATCGCGGACTTCGGCAAGCTCCTGCACCGCATCGACCTCAAGGCAAGCGATCTGGGCTAGGACGGCGAAACGCTTGGTGTTTCGCTGGACGACGCGGAAGCTGTGGTCTGAGGAACGATGCGTAGCGGGGCGCGGCGCTGGAGAATTCCTTGAAGATTGTGATTCTCGGCAAGGGAAAATCCGGAACAACGGTGCTCATGCATATGGTCGCAGCCGCATTTCCAGAGTGCCGACTGGTTCCGGGTGGATTTCGCGCACACATTCGCGACCGCCGGAAGGCGGGTGCGGCCGCCGACAGCCTCGTCTGCAAGTTCACCTACAATGACAAGAAGGGGCGCTCATTCGATGCGGTCACGCGTCATATCGCCGACGAGGGCTACCACAGGAAGATCTGGGTGACACGCGATCCCCGCGACAACGCGGTCAGCGATGCGTTGTTTCGCTGGCGCCGTCGGCACGGCAAGAGCAGACGGCAATTCCGGGCATGTCTCTCGCTCGTGGAGCGTAAAGAACGTGATCCACGCGCGGTCGACTTCAGTGAGATCTACCGCTTCACGGGAGATCGGGGAGGACCCGAAACGCTCGAGAAGATGATCGCAAACGAGCACAACCGTTATCAGCGGATGACCGATTTCGTCAACGGTCTCGGCCCGGATTGGTTCATTTTCAAATATGAAGACCTGGTCGACGAGAAGTTCACGGCACTGTCTGAGTACCTCGGCCGCGAAGTCGTGCCAACAGCCGAACTCCCTCGTGAAGACCAGGTCAAGGTGCGGACGAAGACGTATGGCGATTGGCGACACTGGTTCACCGAGGAGGACGTGAGGGTCTTCGAGCCGGTGTTCGCGCCGTACATGGAGTTGGTTGGCTACGACGGCGGCGACTGGGCTCTCGATGCGGAACCGACGGTGGATCCCGCGACCGCCTCCCTTTACATGCGCCGGATCGCGAGCGAAGGGCGTTTCGATCGCCTGCGCGGCGTGAAGGAACGCATGGGGCGACTCTACGGGGCAGCCGCCGGGTTCGTCGGGCGGAATCCACCTTGAGCGGTGTCGTGCCCGCACGCCGGACTGCCGACCGACCGCGCGTGCAGTTCGTGCACGGCTTGGAGGGAAGCCCGCAGGGCGCCAAGGCGAGGCTGTTCGCGGCGCACTTCGAAGCGTGTACTCCGCCGATGGACACTGCGGATTTCGACGCCTGCGTGTCGCTGCAGGCCGAGGTCCTACGCGACTTCATGCCGGATGTGCTGGTGGCTTCTTCGTTTGGTGGCGCGGTCGCGGTCGAGCTGTTGCGGAGGGGTGCGTGGCGGGGTCCGACGCTGTTGCTCGCACAGGCGGCGGTGAGGCGTGATCCCGGTGTGCGCCTGCCCTCCGAGGTTCTGGTCTGGCTCGTCCACGGTCGCGACGATGCACTGATCGATGTCGAGGACAGCCGGGTGTTGGCGAGTACCGGAGATCCGGAATGGGTGTGTCTGTTCGAGGTCGACGACGATCACGCGCTGCACGCGACGGTGAAAAACGGTCGACTGCTCGGCATCGTGCGGGAGTTGCTGGCTTGCGTCTCGCCCTGAGCTGATCCGCTGATCTTGGCACGGAACGGTTCGGGCTGCGCCGGTCTGCTGCGGCCGGTTGCTGTATGCTGCTCGCATGTCGACCCCGTTGGCCCGGGCGGACTCGCCTGAAAGCGCTGGCCTCGATCCCGCTGCGGTGGAGAAGCTCGTCTCGCGATTACGGGCTCTGGTCGAGAGCGGTGCGGTTCCGTCTGCGCAATTCGCCATCGCGCGCAACGGCTGCGTCGTGGTCGAAGCGGCGGCGGGCGAATTCCGGTCTGCAGGAAGATTGCAGTCTGCAACCCCGAGATCTCTCTACCTGGCATTTTCGACCACCAAGGCAATTACCTCTTCGGCCGTCTGGTTGTTGCTGCAGGACGGCAAGCTCGGGATCAGTGACCGAGTGGCCGAGCATATTCCCGAGTTTGACACGAATGGCAAGCGGGACGTTCTCGTCGAACACTTGCTCACCCACACAGCAGGATTTCCTGTAGCGCCGTTCGACGCGCTGGAATGGGACGACCGTGAACGCCGGCTGGAGCGATTTTCCGAATGGAGACTCGATTGGGTGCCGGGTGAGCGTTTCCAGTATCACGGTCTTTCGAGCATGTGGGTGCTCGCCGAATTGATCGAACGCGCCGGTGGGCAGGATTTCCGCGCTTTCATCCGCAAGCGCATCGCCGAGCCGCTCGGGCTCGTCGACTTCTACGTCGGATTGCCCTCCGAGGTGAATGCCCGCGTTGCCGATATCGAGGAGGTTGGCGACGCACCCGATCCGGAGAGGCTCCGCACGACGGGTCTGTCGGTTTCGGCGGAGATGATGGGCGCCGATCGCGAGATGCTGAGGTACAACCGCCCCGAGGTCCGCGCGGTCGGTGTACCGGGTGGAGGGCTGGTCGCCAACGCGTCCAGTCTGGCGATGTTCTACCAGGCGCTGCTTTCGGGTGGATGCGCGAGCGACGGCACCCGGGTTTGGCAGAGTGAGACGCTGCGTGAAGCGCTGCGAGTTCGAACCGGCGACCTGGTCGATCCGATGACGCGGCAGGCCGCCAACCGGGCACTCGGCGTGGTGGTCGCGGGTGACGAGAAGCGGGTCTTTCGCGCATTTTCCCCCGAGAACTCACCGGCCGCATTCGGGCACGCGGGTGCGGGAGGCCAGATCGCGTGGGCTGATCCAGCCAGCGGCGTGTCGTTCGTGTTCTTGACCAACGGCTTCGATCGCGATCCGCTCGAGCTGGGGCTTCGCGGTATCAATTTCTCGAGTGCCGCCATCCGCTGCGCGAAACCACTACTGAGTGCGTGAGCCAAAAAAGGAAATCCCGAATGCCGAGTGAAGCATCTCAGTACGAGCAGATTCTCTACGAAGTCGAGGATCGCGTGGCGACTGTCACGTTGAATCGCCCGGACCGACTGAACGCCTGGACGAATCGAATGGGCGCAGAGGTCAAACACGCGATCGCAGCCGCAGAATCCGATCGAGGCGTTGCGGTGATCCTGTTGACGGGTGCGGGCCGGGGCTTCTGCTCCGGCGCCGATCTGAAGACACTGAAGAGCATCAGCGACGGCGGGGTGAAAGGGCAGGCCCTCGACGGGCTCGATGCTGATCCGGGCGACGCCGACATGGAGGACGGGTTTCGCGAGACCTACACCTACCTCATGTCGGTTCGCAAGCCTGTGATCGCGGTGATCAACGGCCCGTGCGCGGGCATGGCGGTGCCGATCTCGCTCGCATGTGACTTGCGGTTCGCCTCCGACACGGCGGTCTTTACGACCGCCTTCTCGCAGCGCGGCCTGGTGGCGGAGTGGGGGATCGC
>JAFDEI010000026.1 GCA_019310425.1 Deltaproteobacteria bacterium
TGTTGGTAGCAGACCCAGACCACGCTTCGACTCGAGTCTGCCCGAACACCCGCTAGAACGCATACTGGAACTGACGCAGCTTCGACTGCGACAACCTGCATAGCGGCAGGAGCATCTTCAGCCCCCTGCGACTGCGGGGAAGATGTCGATGCAGTCATTTTCCACGAGCTGGGTTGCGTACCCCTTCGGGAGGTAAGGCGCGCCCCGTCCGTTGACGAATACCTGAACGCCGCGCGGGACGGCACCGTGCGGGTCGAGCAAGACTTCGCCGAGCGCGGGGTGTTGCGTGACGACGGCTTCGACGAGTGCCTGAATGGTCGCGGCCTCGGGCAGCGCGATCTCCAGCGAGCGCCCTCCGGCGAGGGGACGAAGTGTGGCGTAGAAGCGGACCTGCACGTGCGAGCTTCCTCCCGACCAGCCGGTGGTTCGCGGCCGTTCCTGTGAACGGTACCCCGTCACTATAGAGCTGCGGAGGCTTCCCGCATTCGGAAAGGTTGCAATTGTGTTGCGCTCGCGCGGACTTCCGCGTTTGCGGAGCCTCCGTGCGACGCCTAGCGGCCTTGCTGTTCGAGACGCTCTGGTTCCACCAGGCCGGGCTTACGTTCGGCAACAGCGTGTGGGCCTCGGCGATCGTGTTGGCGAGCTTCATGACAGGCCTCGCGCTCGGCAACGGCCTGATGGCCCGTTTCGGTGCGCGGGTCCGGCGCCCGATTCGTTTCTATGCGCTGCTCGAGGCCGTCATCGCGGTCACCGGGATTGCGCTGGTGCTGATCCTGCCGCTGCTCAGTGGTTGGCTCGTACCGCTTTATCGCCCGTTTCTCGATCAGCCGGCGATCCTGAATCCGCTTCGCCTCGGTATCGCGTTCGTGTTGCTGTTGCTGCCCGCTACTGCAATGGGGGCAACCTTGCCGGTGCTGGTTCGCGCGCTGCCCACGAAAGACCCGAACTTCGGTTCGGTGCTGGGGCGTCTCTACGGTTGGAATACGCTGGGCGCGGTGCTGGGTGCCGTCGCGGCCGAAGCCGTGTTGCTCGGATGGTTCGGAATCCGCGGGACGGCGTACATCGCCGGCGGGCTCGACGCGATCGCCGTTGCGTTTGCGTTGGCCTTGTCGGCTCGGCTTGCGCCCGAAGCCGAGGCTGCGCTCGCGGAGACGGCTGGGCGGCCGCGCACCACCATCACGCCCGCGGCTTGGCGCAATCTCGCGGGTGCGTTCATGGCGGGAGCGACGTTGCTCGCGTTCGAGATCATCTGGTTCCGCTTCATGCACCTCTTCGTTCATTCGGGCAGCCTGGTGTTCTCGCTGATGCTCGCGGTGGTGCTGGGCGGAATCGGGAGCGGAGGCTTCGCAGGCGGCGCCTGGCTCCGGCGTGATTCCGAGGGCTTTCGGCACGCTCCCGCGATTGCGCTCGCTTCCGGTGTGCTCTCGGTTGCTCTCTATTTCGGCTTCTCGTTCGCGATCGCACCCCATACCGAGGTCTTGATCGCCGACCCGATGCTCGTGCTCTGGCTCTCGTTGCTGCTGATGTTCCCGACCTCGTTCCTGTCCGGGATCTTGTTTACGTTCATCGGCACGTCCTTGCACGCACAGATCGGTTCCGAGACCCGCGCGACGGGGCTGCTCACTCTTGCGAACACCGTGGGCGGTGCACTCGGTTCGTTGTTGGCCGGCTTCTTGCTGCTGCCGATTCTCGGCATGGAAATCTCGTTCTTCCTGCTCGGAGCGGGCTATGGCGTGGTTGCACTGTTGCTCTGGGGGATGCGCTCCTCCGATGGCAGGGCATCGCAATTTCGCTGGGCTTTCGCGGGACTCTTTGTCGTTGCGACCCTGCTGTTCCCGTTCGGTTTCATGGAGTCCGAGTACTTCCGGATCTCGATAGAACGCTGGGACGACAACCACGAACTCGAAGTGGCGGCCATCCGGGAAGGGCAGATCGAGACCATCATCTACTTGCGCAAGGAGCTCGACGGCGAGACGATCTTCTACCAGTTGCTCACCAATGGCTTCTCGATGTCGGCCACCTCGTCGAACGGCCGGCGTTATCAGCGTCTCTATGTGTTCTGGCCGGTGGCCCTCAAGCCCGACCCGAAGCAGGCGTTGGTGATCAGCTGCGGCGCCGGCTCAACGGCACTCGGCCTCGTCCAGACGAAGAGCCTCGAACACATCGATGTCGTCGACATCTCGACCGCGATCCTCGAGATGGCGGACCTCGTCTACCCGAACCCCGATGCACACCCGCTCAACGACCCGCGTGTCGAGGTTCATATCGAAGACGGTCGCTACTTCCTGCAGACCACCGACCGTCGCTACGACATCATCACAGCTGACCCGCCGCCGCCGAAGAACGCCGGGATCGTAAACCTCTACACCCGCGAATACTTCCAGCTCATGCACGACCGCCTGAACGAGGGGGGGATCGCGACCTACTGGCTGCCTGCCCACAACACCCTCGAATCCGACACCAAGGCGATCGTTCGCGCATTCTGCGACGTGTTCGAGGATTGCAGCCTGTGGAACGGCTTCGACACGGACTGGATGCTCGCGGGCTCGAAGAATGCCCAATGGCAACGCTCGGAGGCGGGCTTTGTTCGTCAGTGGCAGGACCCACGGCTCGCGCGCGAGCTGACCGCGATCGGGATCGAGCGTCCGGAACAGCTGGGTGCAATGTTCATGGCCGACGCCGACCAGCTGCGCGAGTTGATCGGCGACGCACCGCCGCTCATCGACAACTACCCGAAGCGGATCAGCAACCGCCACCACTCACCTACGATCGCGCGGAGGCTCTACCGCGATTGGATGAGCCCCGAGTTGACCCGGCGGCGCTTCGAGGAGAGTCGATTCATTCGCGACGCGTGGCCGCCCGCGATGCGCGAGCGGACTCTCGGATACTTCGAGTATCAGCGTATGCTCATCGACATCTGGGCACGTTCGAAGCCCCCGATGCGCGAGTGGATCGCGCGCCTTCACACCATCATCACCGAGACCGACCTCGAGACACTCGTGGTCTTGCAACTTGGGAACACGGTCGACACGCAGCGCGCGGTCGAGCGCCTGGTCGAGAAGGGGCGGAAGCGGTTCCGCTATAGCCGGCATCTCGCGATCCAGGCTTTTGCTGACCGGGAATACGGCCTCGCATCCCGCTACCTCGCACGCAAGCCGGGGAAACCGATTCGCGATTCCACGAGGTTCTACTTGCGGCTGTACGCATTGTGCATGGCGGGCCGGGTCGACGAGGCGGAACGCGTTGCCGCGGCCGGGCGGCGTTGGTTGCCTGGTGACGCCGAGGGTGCGGCCTACTTCGCGTGGTTGGGCGATACGTTTGGATTCGAGCCGCCGCACGACCCGCTCGCTCGTTCGTCAGGCGTTCTCCGCGAATGAGTTGAACAACGGCACCAGGTTCGGCCCCTGGCGCAACGTATGGCCCCCGTCGACCGCGAAGCTCTGGCCCGTCACCCAGCCCGCGGAATCCGAGAGCAGGAAGCCCACCGCTGCGCTGACGTCCTCGGGCTTGCCGACGCGCGAAATCGGCATGCGGCGCAGGTACTCCTCGCGGGAGATGTCCTGATCGATGAGCATTGCCGCCATCGGCGTCCTCACGATACCCGGCAGCACCGAATTCACCCGGATGCCGAATTCACCGAGCTCGTCGGCCGCGCAACGCGTGAGCATGTCGAGGCCCGCCTTGGACACGCAGTAGGAACTCATCCAGGGGTGGGTGAGTGCGGCGGCGATCGAGCTGATGTTGACGATGCTGCCGCCGCTTTCCTTCATGGCGCGTCCTTCGGCGCGTAGGCAGCGGAACGCACCGATGAGGTTGGTGTCGAGGACGCGCTCGAAGTCTTCGGTCGTGAGTTCGAGGATGGGCCCCGCACCTCCCGTTCCCGCAGAGTTCACCGCGAGCTGGATCGATCCGAAGCGATCGATCGTCGCTGCCACTGCGTTGTCCACCGAGGCATCGTTCGTGATGTCGCACTCCACCCAGGCGGCGTTCTCGCCCAGCGAGGCGGCCGCCTCGCGTAGCGTGTCTTCGCGGCGCGCGCAGATCATCACGCTGCCGCCACCCTCGACGATGGTTCGCGCACACGCGACCCCGATGCCGGTGGCCCCTGCGGTGACGAATCCGACCTTTCCGGTGAAATCGAACATCGGGCTCCTTTGTGTCGTGTCGGCGCGAGAATCCGCCGTGGTCGAGCCGGGGACGGAACATACCACCTCGACGTTTCGAACCGATTGTGTTGCTGCACCCGTCTCGTTGATGGGTTAAAGGCGCTTCGGCGAATACCCGATCCGTTGCTGTCGGGGTCCAGCGACGTCCCGCGGGCCGGCAGGGGAGGAAGCGATGGGAACGCAGAAGCGAGGCAGGCGATCGGTTGCGGGAATCGGAATCGCGATGCTGCTGCTGGGCGCGGCGGAGACCGCGACCGCGAATGAACCCGCCGCACGCGTGACGACCGCCGTGGGCGACGTAACCACCGATGACGGTCGCCCGCTAGCCGTTCGCAGCAGGGTCGCCGATGCGGAGAAGATCGCGCTCGAGAAGGACGAGGGCTGCTCGCTTCTGATCGACGGTGATGCAGTGGTCGAAATGTGCGAAGAGACCGTGATGGTTCTCGAGACCGACCCCGAAAGCGGCCGACGGCTCGTGCGCGTCCACGCCGGCGAGATCCGCATCATCGTCGCACCTCGCGGTGCCCGCGAACGCATCGAGGTCCACACGCCGGCCGCGATCGCGACCATCCTCGGAACCATCGTTCACTTCGCGGTCGACCCGGTGACCGGGGAAACGACCATCTCCTCGGCCGAGAGTCGGGTGCGCGTCCGGAGCAGCCATCCCGACGTTTCCGGCTCGACCATCGTGTCGCCGCTCGAGCAGATCCGGATGAAGCCGGGCCAGGCGCCCCCGGAGCGCCCGAAATCCCTCGAGCCCGAGGAATTCGCCGAACTCGGCGGCTGCCTGGTCGATTTTCACGCGCTGGCGGGCAAGTTCGCCAGCGACGGTTTCCAGCTCCGCACCGCTGATCGAATCGCAGCCACGGAAGCGGCTGAAACGCCCTGGAATCCCTCCCAACCGCCGGCAGCGCCGTCTCTCGATCCGGCGGACGACATCGTCGATCCGAGCGAGATTTGCAGTCCGGTGGATTGCGGCCTCGGGAAAATCGAGGAGCCGCCGCCGTTGCGAGGTGTGCTGAGCAACTGATCTACTGAAAGAAGACGAGCCCGCAACCGTTGGGGAGGATTGCGGGCTCGCTCGATCGGAAGAGAAATGTGATGCACCTAGTGAGATGCATCGACCGGCGAAAAGGTTTCATCGCCGACATGATTCCATTCAGAGCGAATCGGGTGAATCAGCCCCCGCTGCGATCGCGCGCGCCCCAGGGGGGCTATACCAGATCGGCGAGGTCCAGGCGCGCTCCTGGATCACCGGCTGGTGTGTGGGCGCGCAGCAAGACTCGAAGCCCTCGCGGACCGTCTCCGGGTCGTCGCAGTACACGCCGCGTGCGTTGCAGAGTTTCTGACTCCAGCGGCAGGTCGGGTTTTCGACGACGCGGGCGTAGTAGAACGCGTACTCCGACGCGTCGAAGTCCGAATCTCGCCAGACCGCGCACAGCCCATCATGGCCGGACCCACTCGGTACGCAGGTGTCGAGGTCGACGCTCGCACCGTTGTCGGACGTGCCCGCCACCTCGACGACACGCTCGCGCAGCCTGGATCCCTCGACCCAGCCCTTCACGATCTGAATGCGTTGCAGCGGGGTGCCGGGCTGGTTGGCGGTGCCCGGGTCGCGCAGCGCCGAAACCGCGAAGCTCGGCGCCGCACCACTCCCTTCGCGCCACGGGGGCAGGTTGCCACCCATTGGCGTCCCCTGCGCATATCCGGTGGCGGCGAAGGTCGCGCTCTTGCAGAGATCATCCGAGTAGTCCCAACCGCCGAAGAACCGGACGCTGATTCTCGGTCCGCTGGTCCCGTAGGCTTCGCGTCGGCGCATTGCATCGAACAGCGATTCGCGCGTGTTTTCCTCGGCCCACAGGGCTGCGAGACCGCCGGGGTTGAAGTCGACCTCATCAGGCAGGCCGACGGGCAGGGAATCACCGGCCGGTGTGCCCGCGCCGCCGTGCCCGGGGTAGTCGGCGCTCTCGGCCACGAGCCCGGGGGCTGCGAGGTGGGTGTCCGTGCTTGCGATGATGCCGAACTTGAAGGGGTTGACGCCGATGCGCCTTTCCTGCTCGAGTCCCGATTGAAGCGCGTGTCGAACGAATTGGCGCGCGGACGGGGGTTCGGCGAGCAGCGCGCTGAAACGACCGCGAAAGTTGCTCTGTGCGAGCTTCTCGAAACCGCAGAGTTCGTCCTCGGTGCCGGTACCGGTCATGCACTCGGATTCACCCTTGTGTTGCATGATTTCGACCAGCGTCTCGAACTGCGCGCGTTCACGTGCGTCGGATGCCGTGATCGGGCTGCCGTCGCTGCGGAAGGTGTCGAACATCCTGCCACCGCCGAGATTCGAGTTGTGCGGGATTACCACCGCGTCACAGTCGCCCGAGTCGGTGCATTCGCTGCGCAGCCGTGCGTAGAGCTGGGACAGTTCAACGCCGTCGAGGAAGCTGATCGGAAGCTCGGGGACGTTCGCGTTCCGGAAGATGACATTGCGGTGGAAGTTGTTGCCCGGGCCCGCACCGCCGGTCCACTCGTACGCGACGAAGCTCGTGAAATCACAGCTGCCGCTGCGGTCGTAGGCGGCCTCGGCGGCTTCCAGGGTCTCCTGCCACGGTTCGCGCGCGGCCTCGCGGCATAGGGAGCCGTCTTCGCCGCAGAAACCGTGGCTCTCTCCGGTCGAGGAGACGTAGTTCATCCAGAAGAAAGCCACCCGCGGCCAGTTCCGGTAGACCCGGCAGACCCAAGAGTCGTGCCCTTCGAGTCCGGGGGTGTCGCAGATGTGTCGCGCGCCGAGCAACTCCGCGTGGTCGGTCACGGCTGCAAAGTCGAGCGGTCGTTCGAGCTGGATGTGGCGCAGCGGCTTCGCATCGGCGTCGAAGGGCTGAATTCCCACGCGTTCGCCGCGCGCGAAGCGATACGCGTCAGCAGGGCGGTTTCGTGTGCCCTGGGTACTTGCGTCGAGCGAGAATCGTGTGTGGACGTGCAGATCGCCGAAGAACGGCCTCCGGAGCGGATCGGGTCGGGCGCACGGCTCTCGGCCGGATTCGGCCGCGGCCGTGAGCGCGGCGAGTACCCCGATCGCGATCGCCAGGATTTGGAAGAGCTGCATGACGTCTCCGGATCGCGAACGGCGGTGTGAGTCAGACCAGGATCTTTGCGCCGGCCTTCGCGACGTCTTCCTTGCTGGTTTCCCCGCCATCTTGTGCGGGAATCTTCCAGCCGGTTGCTACGGCGGGGCGCTCGCCGACTCTCTCGATCCAGCGCTGCAGGTTCGGCAGGTCGTCGATCTCGACTCCGGCCCAGTTGTGGATCCGGACCCACGGCCAGGTAGCGATGTCTGCGATCGAGTAATCGCCTGCAAGGTACTCGTTGTCCTCGAGCGCGGCGTCGAGGACCGAATACAGCCGGTGGGTTTCGTTCTGGTAACGCTCGATCGCGAACGGGATCTTCTCGGGGGCGTAGCGGAAGAACACGTTGGCCTGGCCTTGCATCGGCCCGACGCCACCCATCTGAAACATCAACCACTGAATTACGCGGGATCGTTGGCGCGGTCTCTCGGGGAGCAGCTTCCCAGTCTTCTCGGCGAGATAGAGCAGGATCGCGCCGGATTCGAAGACCGCGAAATCATCGGCGTCGCGGTCTACGATTGCTGGAATCCGCCCGTTGGGGTTGATTTCGAGGAACCAAGGCTCTTTCTGGTCGAGCTTGTCGAGGCGTACGGTCTTGACCTCATACGGCAGCTCGATCTCCTCGAGCATGATCGAAGCCTTCCAGCCGTTCGGGGTCGGGGCGGTGTAGAGGTCGATCATCGGGGAAGTCCTTTCGTCGCGATCGGTGGCGGTCAGAGGTTCTCGAGATGCTCGATCTGGTTGAAGCTCAGCAGCGCGGGTTCAGGCTCGAAGACGAGCTCGCTGATCGCGCAGTTGGCCATCACGGCGTGCCACTGTTGGTAGTGGCCGTCCAGGATTGCCCCCATCGCCATCGACAGCGCGCCGCCGTGCGTCACCACGACCACCCGTTCGCCCGGATGCGCGTCGGCGATTCGGCGCAGCGCCGCGCTCAGACGCTCGGCGACCGATTGTGGCGACTCGCCACCGTGTGGCGCGAAGTCGGGGTTGCTGCGGATGTGGCGGAAGAACTCGAGCTCGTGGTGGAGCTCGGCGAACGTCTTGCCTTCCCAGCTTCCGAGGTCGTATTCGCGCAGGTCCGCTTGTGCGTGATGCTCCACGTCCAGGAGGTTGCGAATCGCCCTCGCCGTGTTTCGAGCGCGCTGCAGATCGCTCGAGTAGACCGCGGTCGCGTCGGGAAACTCGAGCTGGATCCGCTCGGCGACACGCGCGGCCTGTCGTTCCCCGCGCGGAGTCAGCGGTGTGTCGATCGACCCGTGCCAGACCTGGTCGATGTTCGCCGCGGTCTCGCCGTGACGAACCAAGATGAGGACTGAGGGGGACTCCACGGCAGAGGAACATAGGTGTTTTCAGAGGAGAGCGGGGCACGCATCGGCACGGCTGGAGACGCAGACGGGGCCGTGCGGCACCCTCTCGGGGTGGGCGAGAGGGGAAGCACGACCCCGCAGCGGCGGAGAGCGTGGCGCTACTCCGCCGTACCAATCTCGGCGTTTGCGACTCGGCGCTCGCTCTGGCGAACGTCATTGGCTCGGATCGCTCCGGCCGAATTCGTGCGGGTAAACGTTGCGGGCTGCGTGCAGCTGATAATCCGCGCGATCAAAGCGGCTCGTCTTGCTCCCGCCCGGTGCTTGGCACTGCGTTCCATGGCAACCAGACTAGGGGGGGGCGCGACGCACCAGCTGTGAAGTGCTTCACAGCTGGTGCATTATTTTCCAGACGCGGGATTGATGGATCTCGGGTTCTCCAGCGATACGATTTCCTCACGGTCATGGATTTGAGCGACTCTTGCGGGGCAAAGCAGTCGCCCCGCGGGGCATCGGTTGCTTCTCGCTTCGCAACGCAGCGTGCGGTTTGGGCGCGCTGGCCGAACCCGCTGTATCAACCACTCGTATGTCGAGACGACGCGCGCCGGTAGCGAAACAAACGCCGTACATCACCCCCGATGGTGAGAAGCGCCTGCGTGACGAGTTCGAGCGGCTATGGCACGAAGAGCGGCCACGAGTGACGCGTGAGGTCACGGAAGCCGCGGCGCAGGGCGATCGCTCCGAGAATGCGGAGTACATCTACGGCAAGAAGCGGCTGCGCGAGATCGACGCGCGGGTCGAGTTTCTCGACAAGCGGCTCGAGGAGCTCACGGTGGTGCGTGATGTTCCGGCGGACGACGGCACGATCTACTTCGGCGCCTGGGTCCGCCTCGAGGACGGGGACGGCGAGGAACGTGTCTACCGGATCGTAGGGCCCGACGAATTCGATGTGGAGCAGGGGTGGATCAGCGTCGACTCGCCGCTGGGGCGCGCGTTGATGCGCAAGCAGGAAGGGGACGCGGTGTTGGTGCGGCGGCCGCGCGGCGATGCGACTTACGAGATCCTCGACGTTCGTTACCGGCCTTTCGAGTCGGACTGACCGCCTCTCCGATCCAGTGCTGTACTGTTCGTCGCCGGATCGGTAGTGGAGGAGGGCGCACAGTGGCGCGGAGGCAGGAGCAGGAATCGGCCAGGAGCGAGGTGACCGAAGTTGCCGATGGCGTGTTGCGGATGGAGCTGCCGATCCGGATGCCCGGCCTCGGCCACGTGAACTGTTACGCGATCCTCGACGCGAACGGTGCGGCAGTGGTCGATCCGGGGCTGCCCGGCCCCGGTACCTGGCGCGCGTTGCAGGACCGGCTCAAACAGGCCGGGCTGGCGCCCCGCAACGTCCACACGGTGATCGTGACGCACTCGCATCCGGACCATTTCGGCGGAGCAGGGCGCTTCGCGAAGGAGTTCGGCTCGAAGGTGGTGGCGCATCACAGCTTCGGGTTCGGGGTGCTCACGCCGGCCGCGGCACCCGAAGTTTCCGTCGATGATCTGGCTGCCGAGAATTCCGTCGCCGATGCCGCGAACGAGCCCCGCGAGGGAGTGCCCCCGTCGACCGACGAGCGGGACCTTGACGCATTCGAGCAGCTGCGTGCGATCACGACCGGTATCACGCCCTGGGGCGGTGAGCGGCCGAAGCCGCCGTGGCGGACGAAGCTCAAATGGCGGGTGATGCGCTGGCTTGGCAGCTCCGTGATTCCGACCATTTCGCATCCGGTCGATCACGGCGATGTGCTCGAACTGGCCGGCCGCGAATGGTTCGTGGTCCATACGCCGGGGCATACCGGCGATCACTTCTGCCTCCACGATCCGGAGAGCGGCATCTTCCTCGCGGGCGACCACGTGCTGCCGAGCATTACGCCGCACATCTCCGGGATCAGCTCGTCGCCCGATCCGCTCAGCAGCTTCTTCTTTTCGCTGGACCGGGTGGCCGAGATGACCGGCGTCGGCCAGGTATTGCCCGCACACGGCCATCCGTTCGACGACCTCGCGTCGCGCTGTCACGCGATCAAGCGCCACCACCACGAACGGCTCGACGAGGTGCGCGTGATCTCGCGCGAGCTCGGGCCCACGACGGTGGCGGCATTTTCGGAGCGGCTTTTCAAGAAGCGAAGTTGGGGCGCGATGGCGGAGAGTGAGACCTACGCGCACCTCGAACATCTGCGGCTCGCGAAGGAGGCCGAGTCCTATCGCGACGACGCGGGCAAGCTGATCTACGTGGTCGGCTGACCGCTGGTGGAGACGCGGGGCCGCATGCGGCTGCGACCCCGCGCCCGGGGCGACTCTCAGCCGGAATCGCCCACCCCCACGTCGTCGAGCAACGCGAGTGCCCGTGCTCGTGCGGCCTCGAATGGGTCCACGTCGTCTGGGCGATCGCGCCGTAGGGTGATTCCGCCGACCGCGAAGAACACGCTCTGGACCAGGTAGAAGGCCCAGACCGCGAGCGCGGTAGAGACCACGCTGCCGTCGAAGATCTGCCCGGCGATCAACAACCCGCCGCACCCCAACGCGCTCTCGATCGCAAGGGCGCGCGCGAAGCGTGACCGGTAGAGCAGCCCGCTGCGCAGCACGCCGAGCGCGAGTGCGGCGGCCAGCACGACGTCGCGATGGGAGGGGGCGACGACCGCGATTGCGCTGACCCCGAGTCCGAGCAGCAGGGAGGCTGCGAGGCCTTGTCGTAGAGTCGGGCCGAGCCCACTCAGGTATACAGCCGCGCTGACGATTGCATAGGCGGCGACGGCTCCGCTCCATCCGAACAGCGGTGTCGCGATGATCGCGAACGGGATGAAGGCCGCAGCTGCGAACGCGCCGAACAGAAGACTCCGGCCGAGGCCGTTCCAGCGCATCATCGGTCGGCTCGCGCGGGCTGCGTGCGGCGCAGCAGCTCCATCTCGACTTCTTCATCGGCCGCGGCCGTTGCGAGCGGTGAGCCGAAGGCCGGCTCGGTCCGCGATTCCGCGGCCAACCGCTCGCGTATCCGCTGCTCCAGGATCTCGAACTCCTCCGCTTGCTCCACAAGCCTCGGCTCGAGTCGTTCGCGTTCGGCGCGAATCGCCACGATTCGCTCGCGCAGCGCGTCGGCTTCGCGCTGCAGCGGCAGCAACCTACGCAGCGCGAAGCGCGCGAGGTCGGCGCGGCCTCCCTCGAGCGCCAGGCGGGTGTCGTCGTCGAGGCGCTCCGCGGCCCGGTCGAGCCGGGCCGCGTCCTCCGTGAGTCGCTGCGCCTCGTCATCGAGCGTCGCGATGCGGGCGCGCTTGCGCTGCAGCTCGAGCTCGGCCTCGCGCAGGTGCTGCTTCAGCAGCAGCGCCCGGTCTTCGAGGGATTCGATGATTCCGTGTGCGTCGGCGCGAATCAGCCGACTGAGTCGTTGTGTGAATCGAATGGACATGGTTCTTCTCCTGGTGTGGATCGGGGGCGACGCTACTTCCGGCTGCCTACGCGCCGTTCGGCGACACCTTTCGAGTGCAGCGTCTTGCCGAGTGAGTTCTGCTTCTTCGCCTGGTCCGGTCCGGTAAAGGCATCGTCGACCTCGGCTTCGAGTGCGTCCGCTGCGCCGATGCTCGCGGCGACCGCGGGCGCCGCCACGACTGCGTTCAACGCGCGGTAGCGCGTCTGGAAATCCGCGATTTCGCGCTTGGCTTCTTCCTGGCGACCGGACTTGACGTGGCTCGCCACGCTTTCCCGCAGCTGGTTGTATCCCTCCACCACGACGGAGCGCGACCAGGCGTCTTCGTCGAGGCCCGCGTAGAAATCGCGCTCATCGACCACGCAGGCGATTTTGGGGAAATCGGCGAGGTGGAGCTGAAGGCGTTCGGCCCCCATGCGGTACGCCACGCGAACTTCGCCGAGTTCACGTTCGACCGGTCGGTCGGTCGGGACCCGGAACGTGACCCAGATGCGGCGCTTCTGATTCGAGAACAGTGCACCCGGATGGAAGGTCGCATCGCGGCCGCTGCGTGTGAGCGGGTAGCCGGCCGCTTCGACAACCTCGATCCCGTCCGCGGGCGCGAGTGTCACCGAAAGGCCGCTGGCCACGGTCTCGCGCGCGGTCTCGAATTCCGCCGCGAAGATGTCGGCCAGGTGCCTGGAGTCCTCGAGGTAGAAGTAGTTGCCGGTTCCCGCATCGGCGAGCATGGACATCAGGGTTTCGTCGAAGTCGGCACCTACGCCCACCGCCGACAGTGTGAACTCGCCGCGTGCCGCGCGGGTGGCCTCGGTGCGGAGTTCCGCGTGGGTTTCCGCAGCGAGCCCATCCGAAATCAGAATGACTCGCGGAGCGCGCGAAATCGCGCGCTCCGTCTCGATCGTGCGGAGACCGAGACGGAGCCCCGTGGCCATGTTGGTTCCGCCGCCTGCCTCGATCGAATCGACGATCCGCGTCCAGTTCGCCGTCGCCGCTGGGGTCGCGTGCGAGAGTGGGATCGCGGTCGCGGCACCGTTCGAGAACGGAATCAGCGCGAAGCGATCGTCGGGGCCGAGGCGCGAGATCAGATGGTGAATTGCCGCGCGCGCATCGGCGATCTTCCGGCCGGTCATCGAGCCCGATCGGTCGAGCACGACTACCAGGTCGGTTGGGATCCGCTGCGCTGCGACGTCACCCGTCGCACGGCCCTCGATCAGCAACTCCATGCGTACCAGGCCATCGCTCCCTTGCATCACCGCCGTCCGGTCGAGTGTTCCGCTGATGTGGACCGCACCACGCCCGGCCGCGATCTTCGCAGCGGCAACCGTCGCGGCAGGATCTGTTGGATTCGGGATACCCGCCGTGTGGGCGTGGTGGGCCGCGCCGAGCGCGAGGGTGGCTGCGAAGAGTGCGGCCAGGAGCAGGCCCCCGCGCCGGTTGGATGTCATCGTGTCGGTTCGTTCGGTCATCGTCGTTGCCTCCATTCAAGCGTCGATTTCATTTGGTCGATCGACACCACCACGAGTAGGCGAGACTCGTGCGCGCAGCGATCAAACTCGTGTAAAGCCCGGGAAAGCCCGGGTTACACGGGCTTTACAGACGGCTGGGCGCAGGGCGCCTACACTTGTCGACGAAATCGTGGGGAGCCCATGTCGGACGGAGCCGAGAAGCGCAGGATTCTGGTCGTCGAGGACGAAGAGACGATTCGCCGCGGCCTTTGCGACGTACTTGCGTATCAAGGATATGCCCCGAATGGAGTCGAGACGGGCGAGGATGGTCTGCGCGAGGCGCTCGCGAACGGCTATGACCTGGTCGTTCTCGATCTGATGCTGCCCGGGATGAACGGCTTCGACGTGTGTGAAGCGGTGCGTGCCGCGTTGCCCGATCAGCCGATCCTGATGCTGACCGCGCGCGGATCGGAGGAGGACGTTCTGGCGGGTTTTGCGCGGGGTGCCGATGATTACGTGACGAAGCCGTTCTCGGTGTCGGAGCTCGTCGCGCGCGTGCAGGCTTTGTTGCGTCGCTCCGGGCGCGTGCGGGCCGAGGATCAGCCGGCGTTCGAGTTCGGGCGTTGGAAGGTGGAGCCCGCGAGCGGGCGTGCGCGTTGCGGGGACGCGTCCCTGGAGTTGTCGCCGCGCGAACTCGCGATCCTCGCGTTGTTCGTGCGCGAGTCCGGCCGCATCGTCAGCCGGCGCATGCTGTTGCACGAGGTCTGGGGTTTTTCGAACCCCGAGAAGATCGAGACCCGCACGGTCGACATGCAGATCGGCAAGCTGCGGCGGAAGATCGACCTCGGCGAGGCGTCCGCAATCGAGACGATTCGCGGCGCGGGCTACCGCTACACGGCGGGCCGGGGCTGAAGGATGCGCCGAATCCGCTCTGTCTTCCTGCTGCTTGCTCTCGTGCTGCTGGTGCCGATGGGGTTGCTGGTGCAACGGGCGCTCGAGAGCGTCGCGCTCGAGCGCCGAGTGAGTCATCGCGCGGTCGCGGAACGGCTCGTAGATGAGATGGAGCGTGAGTTGAGCCGCTTCCTGCGTTCCGAGGATGAGCGCAAGATCGACGACGAACGCTTTGTCTCAGCGGGTGGGGGCGGGGACGGTGTCGTGCTCGGCTGGTTCCAGGTCGATTCGGGTGGGAGCTTCGCGCAGGCTCGCACCACGGGCGTGGTCGATGCCGAACTCGAGGCGCTCGTCACGCGCGGGCTGCGGTTCGAAAAAATTTCGAGCCCCCCGGCTGCCGCGCAGCAGGCGCCAGGCACCACTCGGGAATTCCAGGTGGGCAAGCGGGAATTATCGGAAGGTCTCGCTGTTCTCAGTGGGATTCCTGGCGAGAAAAAGCAGGTATCTCCGTACGATGCACTGCAATCGCTCAACAAGGGCGTGAGGATGCGCAGCGAGCGCCAGGTGAAGCGCGCAGCGTCGCCGGAGCGGCTACTCGCCCGCGCCCCCGAGCCCGCAGCGGATGAATTCGCGATGTCGCTGCCGGCCACCGAAATCGCCGAGCGTCGGCTCCAGGCATCGGCCGGGGCATTGCTGGGTTCGTCTGTGACGAAGATGGCTGACGCCGACAGCAGGTCGAATGCGCGGGGTATCGCGGTTGCGGAGGCCGAAGAGATTGCGTCTTCCGAGCCGGCGATCGAAGTGCACCCGATGGAGGGCCGCCTGATCGACGGCGAGCACTTGCTGTTGTTCCGGCGGGTCGAACGCGGCGACCGCAGTCACCGACAAGGGTTGGTGTTGGCGTTGCCGGCGTTGTTCTCGCGCCTCGACGCGGCGGTGGTGGGTGAAGGAGAGCTCGCGGGGTTCGTCGATCGCGACTTCTTCGTCGAGGGAGCCGAACCCGAGTCGGACAGGGGGGCGGATGTCTATCGCTATCGCCACCGATTTGCAGATCCGTTCGCAGCCCTCAACATCCGATTGGATCTGGCACCGTTGCCGGACGTCGGGGGTGCGGACTTCGTCTATGCAATCTCGCTGTTGCTGCTCGTTACGGGGACCCTGGGCTTGTACGCGGTCTACCGCATGGTGGCGGTGACGGTCCGCTTTGCGGAGCGCCGCAGCAATTTCGTCGCAGCCGTGACCCACGAGCTCAAGACGCCGCTCACCGCGATCCGGATGTACTCCGAGATGTTGCGCGATGACATGGTCGAGGACGACGACAAGCGGCGCGTCTACTACGCGACCATCACCGCTGAATCCGAGCGCCTTTCGCGGCTGATCGACAATGTCCTCGAATTCTCTCGGCTCGAGCAGGGGACTCGCGAGACGAATCTCGTGGTGGGGGCGATCGGTCCGGTGGTGGACGAGGCCGCGGCGATGCTCGAACCGCACGCACGCGAGGTGGGCTTTCGGATCGATGTCGAGGTCGAAGAGGGACTGCCGCCGGTCGCCTTCGACCGCGACGCGGTTGTTCAAGTGGTGTTCAATCTGGTGGAAAATGCACTCAAATACGCGCGCGACGCAGGCGATCGTGTGGTGACGATCCGCTGTGCTCGTGCGGGTGACGGGGTCTTGCTCGCCGTGCGCGACCGGGGCCCGGGCGTTCCCGGGAATCACGTTTCGCAGATATTCGAACCCTTCTACCGCGGGGGGGATGAACTCACCCGTACCGCGAAGGGGACCGGGATCGGCCTCGCCCTGGTGAAGGGGCTCGCGGATGCGATGGGTGCGGCGGTCGTCGGTCGGAATTTGGCGGACGGCGGCTTCGAAGTGGCGCTCACGTTTCGGGTCCCACTCGCGAACTGAGGTGCCGCGACTCGCCCCGACACGGGAAGGGGCATTACACTCCACGACATGGCCGCAGCCCGCACCGGTTCGAGCCGATTCTCCCGGAATCGAGCGGTTGCGTGGTTCGCCATTCTCGCACTCGGCCTTGGCCTGCGGCTGTGGGGTCTGGATGCCCACACGCTGACCCACGCCGAGGTCTACGTTCCGCGACTCGAGATGCCCGAATACGTCAGCGCGCCACCGCCGCGGCCGACTCTCGCGGCGACCGCACTCGGAACCCTGCACCACGACAATCACCCTCCCGGCTACTACGCCTTCATGTGGGCTTGGACCGGGGCGTTCGGCACCGGCCTGTCTGCGCTGAGACTGCCGTCCGCGCTCGTGGGTGCCGCGACCGTCGGGCTTCTGTTCTTCCTGCTGCGTCGTCGCGACGGTGACGGCGTCGCGCTGTTCGCGACCGCGCTGCTCGCGCTGCACGGCCATCATCTGTTCTGGAGCCAGCAGGCTCGGATGTGGGTCTTCCTCGCCGCGTTCGCGGTGCTCTCGATATTGCTGCTCGACTCTCTCCACCGACGCTTTCGCGCCACATCGGCGGTCGCATACGTCGCCGTCGTCGCGGCAGGACTGTGGTTCGAGTACAGCTTCTGGCCGTTCTTTTTCGCGCAGATCTTCTGGGAACTCTGCCGAAGCTGCGAGACTCCGCGGGCGCCGGCGACGCTCGACCTCCAGCTGGCGGCGCTGGTGTCATCGCTGCCCGTGCTGTGGTTCCTGAAGGCCCACCTCGCGTCGGAGCGGACCGAGTACCTGGCCCGCACCGGCCTCGTCGATCATCTCGGCGGCTTCCTGCTGCTGCAATGGTGGCTGCGGGGCCCGGCTCCGCCCGAACGGCTCGGCCCGCTGGCCTCGTTCGGCGTGCTCGCGCTGCTCGTCGTGTGCGCCGCGCTGCTCGTGGCCGGGGTCGTGTACGTGCGTTCGGCGACCGGTAGCCACGTCGTTCCAGAGGCGCGGACGCCGGGGTTGGCGTCGGCCTGGCGGACCGTCGTGCGTCCGTTGCGCGCGATGCGCAAGCTTCCGTGGCTCCGGCGCCTGACCGACGACCCCGCCAGCGTGCACGTGCTGCTGCCGCTCACGATCTTGCTCGTCGGGTCGTTGTTCGTGCCGAGCGTCGCGGCGCGTAGCCTGTTGTTCATCACGCCGTTCGCGCTGTGGTTGGTCGCGCGCGGGCTGTTCGCGTGGCTGCGGAGCCCCACACTCCGGATCATTGCGATCGCAGCGCTGCTTGGGGTCGGAGTGATTTCGGTGCGCCAGTACACCAAGCCCTGGGGCAGCCATTACGACTACCAGGGGCTCGCCGCGGCGATGCAGGCGGACTGGTCTCGGGAGGACCTGATCCTGATCCACGACAGTTGGCGCAGCCAGCCGATGCACTACTACCTGCCACCGAGTCGCTATCGAACCGGGGATTTCGGGGAACACTCGGGCGGTCTCGCGAAGGCCGGAAGCGAGCGGCCGGAGCGCCTCTGGGTGGTGATCTTCGGCAATCAGGACGTCGCGGCCTTCGAGACGCTGAAGTCGAAGCTGGGCGGCTACCGCGAACGCAAGCGCGTCGATGCATCCGCGGGCTACGCGGTGTTGTTGCAACGCCGCAATGGAAAGCCGCCGGTCGACGACTGATCCGCGCGTGCTGCGCCCGGACGGCTACACTGCTGCCTCGGTCGCGAAGAGAGGAGGTCGAATGGCGCGGGATCTCGGCCGCGCGTCCTGC
The DNA here is from genome assembly GCA_019310425.1 of Deltaproteobacteria bacterium. Taxonomy (GTDB): domain Bacteria; phylum Myxococcota_A; class UBA9160; order UBA9160; family SMWR01; genus JAFDEI01. The sequence continues at coordinate 18,029 of JAFDEI010000026.1, forward strand.
GGGCGCGAAGCGGGGCTGCTCGCGACCCTGCTCGCGACGCCGATCCTGCTGCGCGCGCTGTGGATCGCGGAGGCCGACGGGGCGCTTGCGGTTTCGGATCTGCGCGGATTCCTGTCCGACGGCGCGGTCGGGCTGGTGTGGTTCGCGCTGGTGATCACTGCGGCACGCGTCTCGCGACTGCTGGCGGTCGCCCTTGCGGTCGTCTGGGTCGGGCTCTCTTTCGCGAATGATGAATGGGTGCGTGTGATGGGCGCGCCGGGTTCGTTGCTCGATCTCGGCTACCTCGGGGACATCACCTTCGTGGGTGGCTCCGCGGTCGAGATGACGCAGCCCTGGTTATTCGCCGCTGCGCTGCTGGTTTCGGTTGCGGCAGCCTGGGCGTGCCCGCGCCCGACGCGGGCCGCTCACGCACTCGCCGCCCTGCTGCTTGCGACCGGGCTCTTCGGGTTCCATGCGTGGACTGTGGAGCGACAGGCGGTCGCGAATTGGCGGCAACGCAATTTCATACAGTGGAACGTCGAAGGCGTGCTCGCGCGTGCCTCCGCTGCAGCGCCGGCCGCGGTGGTGGACCCTCACGCCGCGATGCTCGCGTTGGATCCCGAGCTCGCTGCAGATCTCGACGGTCGCAGCTTGCAGCCCGATATGGGCCGGCCGCGCAACGTGCTGTTGCTGGTCCTCGAATCGGTCTCGGGAGTACACGTCGATCGCTTCGCCGCGGCCCATGGGCGTTCTCCCGTCGCAGTGATGCCGCGACTCGACACGCTCGCAGCCGGCGGACTCGCCTATGACCGTTTCTTCACGTTGCAGCGCAAGACCAACCGTGGTCTGTACGCGATCTTATGTGGAGAGCTGCCGAACCTCGCGGGGGGGCTGCCGAAGATGAGTGCGTATCCGGAGGTAGGCGGTCGTCGCTGCCTGCCGCGAATTCTGCGCAACGCGGGCTTCGCGACCGCCTTCGCGCAGGCCGCTCCGCTCGGATTCATGTTGAAGGGGCAGTTCATGCCGCGTGCCGGATTCGAGCGGGTACACGGCCGCGAGTGGTTCGATCACGCCTATGCGCGCAGCGTCTGGGGAGTCGATGACCGCGCGTTCTTCGAGCGCAGCCTCGACCTGATCGAACAGCTCGAGGCCGGCGATGCTCCGTGGTTCTTGACCCTGCTCAACGTCGGGACCCATCATCCCTATGTCTTGCCCGAGGATTTCGATCCCGACGAGCCCTCGCGCTTCGTTCGGGCGCTTGCGTACCTCGACAGCGCACTCGGGGCATTCGTCGATCGTCTCGAGGAAGCTGGCGTGTTCGACGACACGCTCGTGATGGTCGTGTCGGATGAATCGATGGGGATTCCGGGTCTGTTCGTCGACCCCTGGGATAAAGCCGTCAGCCAGAACTGGGGCCTGCTGGCCGTGCTCGCTCCGGGTGTTACGCCTGCGCGGATCGACGCACCTTTTTCGCAGATCGACGTGCCGCTCTCGATCCTCGACGCCCTCGGTCTGGGAGACCATGGGCGCGAACTCTACGGCCGCAGTGTCTTGCGGGACTACGACCGGCCACGACGTCTGTATTTTGCAAATTCGAATCTGCATGCCGCCGGAGCGCTCGATCGCGACGGCGCGCTGCTGATGTGCCTCGACGATTTCGCACGCTGTCGGAAATGGGCGCCTCAGGGCGCTCGCAGTTTCGGGATCGATGCGGTCGAACGCCCATGGGTGGCGGAGACCGACGACTTCATCCGTACCATGGTGCACAGCAGCGTCCAGACGGTCACGACCGACTCGGCACCGCGCGAGTTCGAACTCGTGGGCGAATCGCGTGTTTTGCTCGATCGGACGGGGCAGGGCGAAGTCATCCACGGGGGCCAGTACGTCGACCTGCGAGCAGGTGACTGGCTCGAGGTCGAGCTCGAGGTTGCAGCCACGGGATCCGGCGAGGGCGCTCCTCGCGGCCTGCTGACCCACGTCTTGAAGCAGCACGACCCGCCGGCGCCGTACGTGACGAAAGTCCTGCTTCCAGCCGGCCAGACGCTGCGATTGCACTACAGCTTCGCACCCGATCAGGCGGTTACGGACGTGCAGTGCCAATCGATGGGCGAGCTGATCGCGGGCGAGTCGGTCGTGTTGGATTTTCGCCGCGCCCGCATGCTGGTCCACCGTTCGGGTGTCCCGCCGGGCCCGGGCCTGCACGTCATAACGCGAGCGATCGAAGCGACACGCTAGGGCATATGGAGCCGGTTACTCCATATGGTCTAGTGCTCGAGCAGGCTGCTCGGTCGGGCCGTGCGCTGCTGGAATGGATATCATCGTTTTGGGCCACCCGAAGTGCAGTTGGAGAGAGAGATGGAGAAACTGGTCTACGTCTTGTGGAAGCGACCGGAGCAGGATGTTGCGGAATTGCGCGACGAGCTGCTCGGGGTCCGGGCGAAGGAACTCGCGGACCTCGGCGCCCGCAGACTCGCGCTCAGCCTCGCCGACGAGTATGTCGCGTATGCGCAGGGCTCGATCATCTCGCGGCTGAAGACGCCGATGGCTGCAACGCTGTCATTCTGGCTCGACACGCACCTCGACCGCGGACCGCTCGAGGCGGTGCTGCGCGACATCAGCGAGCGCATGGCGGGCTACCTGGTCTCCGAGTCGGTCCCGATCGTGAACACCACGCAGCGCGCGAATCCCGGTGAGCGCACGCCCGGGATCAACACCATCGGGTTCCTCGAGAAGCCCGACTCCCTGAGCTACGACGAATGGCTCGAACTCTGGCAGGGGCAGCACACGCGCGTCGGGATCGAGACCCAGAGTACCTTCCTCTACATCCAGAATGCGGTGATCCGCCCGCTCACGGTGGATGCGCCGCCGTGGGTCGCCATCGTCGAAGAGGGTTTCCCAGCCGACGCGCCCACGGACCAGAAGGTCTTCTATGCCGCTGGTAATTCCGACGCGAAGCTGAACGCGAACCGCAGCCGTATGATCGAGAGCTGTCGCCGCTTCATCGAGTTCGATCGCCTCGAATCGCACGTGTTCAGCCAGTACGTCCTAGAAGATTGAATCGCGAAGCGTCTTACCGGGGAGGTCGTCCGATGAATGCGCCGCTTGCGGGAGTCCGAGTGGTCGAAGTCGCGAGCTATGTCGCGGTGCCGGCTGCTGGAGCGCTGCTGGCCGACTTGGGGGCGGAAGTCGTCAAGGTCGAGGTTCCGCGCGGCGAGATCTATCGCCACGGTCGCCCGAGCTTTTCGGGCTACGCGACGGATTTTCCCGAGAGTCCCCCGTTTCAGATGGACAACAAGGGCAAGCTGTCGGTCGCACTCGACCTCACGCTACCGCCGGCGTGCGAGGCGCTGGGGCGTATGATCGGCGAGGTGGACATATTCATCACCAACCTGTTGCCCGCACGTCGAAAGAAGTACGGGCTCGACCACGCCGAGTTGCTCGAGCGCTACCCGAATCTGCTGGTCGGCGCGATCAGTGGCTACGGCCATGGCGGAGATGCGGGCGACTGGCCGGCCTTCGACTACACCACCTACTGGGCGCGAACCGGAATGATGGACATCATGCGCGACAGCGACGCGCCGCCCTCGATGCAGCGTCCCGCGGTCGGCGACCACGCGGCTGCGGTGAATCTGGTGTGTGGGCTGCTCGCGGCTCTACGCCTGCGCGACGCGGGCGGCGGTGGGCAGTTCGTCGACGTGTCGTTGCTCCAGACCGGGCTCCACATCCTCGGGACCGACATCTCGAACGCGCTCGTCACGCGCGAGCCCGCCAAGCGGCACAACCGCCGGACCGCGCCGAATGCACTCTGGAACAGCTATCCGGTTGCGGAAGACCGCTGGCTGCTGCTCGCGATGATCGAGGCAGATCGCTACTGGCCGCAGTTCTGCGCCGCGATCGAGCGCCCCGAGCTGCTCGCGGATCCGCGCTTCGACGACGCCTGGAGGCGCGGTGAGAACAGCGCCGACCTGATCGCGGAGCTCGAAGCCGCTTTCGGCGAGCGGACGCTCGAGGAGTGGACGCCCCGCCTCGATGGCGCGGGCTTGATCTGGGCCCCCGTGCAGCGCGTCGAAGAGGCAATCGACGACCCCCAGGCCCGCGCGATGGGCTACTTCCAGCGGCTCGAGCATGCCACGGCTGGTGACTTCGAGACTGTCGCGCCGCCGTTCCGGATCGACGGCTGTGAGCTCGGTAGCCGTCGGGCTGCCGCGACGCTGGGGGCCGATACCCGAGCCGTCTTGCGTCAGGCCGGGCTCACGGAAGAAGAGATCGCCGAACTCACCTGATCAATCGGATCGAGGAGTCTCGGCAGGATCGGGATCCGTTTCTCTTCCGGCCGGATTCATCTCCGGGGCAGGCGTCGTTCTCGACGCGGGTTCCGCGGCCGTGCGCCCGCGACGCAGCTGCGCGATTCCGCAGGCCGCGAGCAGCGCCAGCACCGGAATCTGCGGCACGTGGTAGCGGGGACCGCCGAGCAGGACGATGTGGAGGCAGAGCCAGGGCAGCAGTACGCCGAGCAGTAGTAACGCCGCCGTACCGCGCTTCCAGCTGCGCGTCGTCGCGAGTCCAACCGTCGCCAACGCGAGCATCGTGAACCAGTAGCCGTTCGCGGTCCACTGTAGTCGCTGCCAGGTTGCCGGGTCCAAGTGCCAGGCTGCGGGGTCGGGGCCGAGTCCGCGTACCAGCTTGGCGCCACGAGCGTCGCTGCGGTACGTGAGTCGAAGCTTGTTCGCGATGATGCGCGATTCTTCGCCAGGGTTGGCGCGCACGAAGGCCCAGGCATCGCGCCAGCCCGCATCATTGCGTGCGATCGCGGTCCACGCGGCATTCTCGCGCTTGAAGCGCTGTTGCAGCGCGCGGTTTGCGAGGAAGTCCTGGCCGCCGGTCGCTCCGGGGTGGTTCGCGAGATAGACACCGATCCCGCCACTGGCCGCAGTCGGGAGAAAGCGGTCGAAGGTGAGGTAATTCCGGACGGTCCATGGCACCAGCACGGCGGCGGCGACGAGGAACAGTACGGCAGTGGTGCGTGTGAAGTCCGCCCCCCCGCGCCGTGTCTGCCACAGGTAGAACGCGATGCCGGGGGTGGTGACGAGTGGTTCGGCCTTGACCAGCGCAGCGGCCCCGAGACACAGGCCCGCCGCCGCGAATCGCGTGATCCGCAGCGAGTCGGCGCCGGCGGCTTCCACCGTCAGCAGCAGGGCAGCGACCAGCAGCACGTTGAAGAGCGGTTCGCTCATGTGGCTGCCGCAGAGGAAGATCATGCCGGGCCACAGCGCGTAGAGACCCCCCGCGCAGAGGCCGATCCGTCGCCCGAACAGGCGCGAGCCGAGCAGCGAGAGTAGTGTCGCGGTGGTGGCATCGAAGAACGCGTTGGCGAACAGTGCTACCTGCGTGCCCGAGCCGAAGACCGCGTACAGGCCGCCCAGCAGCATGGGCCAGCCGGGCATCCACCGCACCACCGGGCTGCCGTCGAGATCGATGTAGCCCCAGCCGCGCGCGATGTGCTCGCCGTAGGCGTGGTAGAACTGGCCATCGGCGGCCGGTTCGCCGGGCGCCCACAGCACGAAGACGAGCCGCGGCAGCAGGGCGGCGGCGAACAACGCGAGTGCTGTGTTCCTCCCGATCATCCGGAGGGATGATACACGTAGCAAC
>JAFDEI010000186.1 GCA_019310425.1 Deltaproteobacteria bacterium
CGCGGCTTCACCCACGCCGACGCCGATGCGCGCCACCGCGAGTTGGACGAAGCTGCGCGCGAGCCCCGACGCGACCGTCATCCCGCTCCAGACCGCGAGGCCGAGCGCAATGATCGACCGACGATTGCCGCGATCAGCCCAGCGCGCAATCGGGATGCCCGCAAAGGTGTAGAACAACGCGAACGCGAAGCCGACCAGCAGCCCCATCGCCGTGTCGGAGACATCGAACTCGGCCTTGATCGGATCGATGAAGACCGACAGGACCTGGCGGTCGATGAAGTTGATCACGTAGACGGTGAACAGGACCCCGAGTACGTAGTTTCGGTAGCCGACCGAGATCGACGGATCGCCTGAATTGCCCGGATCACCGTCCGGGCCCGTTCCGGATCCCGGGCCTGAATCCTCCGCCTCGTCCTGCCTGCTGTCCGTCATCGTTCGGGCTCCGCCAGCTTGCTATCGAGAGGTCCGATTATGCCACCATCCGTTCGCCGGCGCGCTGACGAGCGTGCCGTAGCAGTAGCGGTAGCGCGATCAAGACGCACAGCACCTCGCTGGCACCCGCCACGGCGAATGCCGCGCGGTAGCCGGAGAGCCAGTCCACTCGGCCGGCAACGAATTGGCTGATTGCACCACCCGCGAGCGGGCCGAGAATGAACCCGAGCGAGCCGGCGGCGTTGAACGCGCCCAGCGCGGTAGCCCGAATCTGGTCCGACACGACCTGCATCGTCAGCAACATCGACGGCACGAACATCACCGCGGCCGCGGCCCCGGTCGCCAGCATCAGCGCGTACAGCGCCGGCGGCGCGGTAAAACCGACCGCCGCCGTGCCAACCCCGTAGAGCAGGCTGCCGATGCACAACATCACGACCGGCGAGCGCTTTTCTGCGAGACGCCCGAACGGGTAGGAAAACACCGCGAACGGAAGCATGAAGGTCGCGATCAAGAAGCCGATCTCGGAGGAAGAGAGATCGTAGATTCGTCGCAGGTAGAGGGCGAAGGTCGTAGTGAAGAAGCCGACCGTGAAGCGGTCGGTAAAGGCGAACGTGAGTGGTGCGAGGATGATCGGGTTTGCGCGCAACGTCGCGACGATGGCGCGGAATGCGGGACGCTCGGAGCGGCCACCCGTTTCGCGCACGAGCGGGCGCGCACAGATCGCCGCCAACGCGAGCAGGCCCGCCCCGACCTGGAGCGGAAATAGCGGACCGTACCGTCCGAGTATTCCACCGAGCGGCGCGCCGAGGGCGATCCCGAGCATCATGCTCCCGCGCGGTGATGTGCGCGCAGCCCTCGAAGAAGCGAACCGTGAGAAACAGCTCGAACGGAATCTCGGCCGTCAGCGCCCAGAAGCACAAGGCGTCGACCACGAGGGCTCCCACCAACAACCAGCGCCGATCACCGAGCCGGTCGGCCACCGCACCCGCAATCGGCGCTGCGATGAGCCCCCCCACCATGTTGAACGACATGAAGAGCGACGTGAGGAACTCGGAGACCGCGAAGCGTTCCTGCACCAATTCGCGCAGTACCGGAACCGGCAGCGTCACCGGCGCCATGATGGCGACCGCGAGCACGGCGAGGCCCGCGAGGCGCCCGCCGTCTAGTCGCTGTGGGCGCACAGGAAGTAGCTCAGGGATCGGATGCGGCCCTCCTCCACCACGAAGATGTCCACGGCGTGAACGCTCACTTCGTCCGAGAGGTCGATGAAGACCTCGGCGGCAACGCGGGTCCCGTCCGCGAGGAGAGGCCCGGCGGAGCGCGGAGACGGGCCGGCTCGTTCGATCACGCCTTGATAGAACTCCCGAATCGCCGCCTTGCCGGTTCTCGTGGTACCGAGCCCGACCAGAGACGCATCCTCATGAAACAAGTCTACGACCGATACGTCCCCCGCACGCATTCGCGCGAAGTACTCGGTCGCCACTTCCTCCGGCTCGCTTGCCATCGATTCTCCCCTGCCACATGGCGGATCGACCTGCATCGGCCAGCAACAGCGCTGACCGGGACGACCCCGCCGGCCGAGTATCCGGCCAGGCGCGAGTATGCGGCCAGGCGGTATCGCAGGTCAAACCAGCCGGATCGCCGATGGCCCGCGGCAACGGCGTGTCGGGCGACGAGCGCGCTAGGCTCGCGGGTGTTGGAGGCCCTATGCGAAAGCAGTACCACCCCATGCCCTCCGAAGACGGCCTGCGAGTCTGGGACGTTGATCGACTCGTCGAGCTGTCGCAAGGACTGCCGTCCCGCCGGATTCCACTTCACGAGATCCGGGAACTCGACGAGGTACGCTGGTTCGAACCGGAAGGCGAGCGGCCGACTTGCCGGGCGGTCCTGGAGCACATGCGGCTGGTTCTTGCTGCGGACACGTCGTTCCCGGTCTTGCTCGGCAGTGACGGTCGCGTCATGGACGGGATGCACCGGATTCTGAAGCTGGCGCTCGAGGGCCGTGCAGAGATCGAGGCGAAGCAGTTCGCCGTCGATCCGGAGCCCGACTACATCGGAGTCAGTCTGGACGACCTTCCCTACTGACTGCGCCGTCGACCCCGCCGAGTTTCGCCGTGACCACGATGTGGATTCCAGGCCCGGTAACACCCGGCTGGATGGCACCCGCTGCAAGCCCGATGTCAGGGGGCGACTCCCGAACACGGCTCGGCATCCAATAGCTCTACGATGAAGACGAGTACTTCATTCGGCTCGACCGGACCCCAGCCTTCTTCGCCGTATCCAAGAGCGGGCGGAACGAAGAATTCCCACTTCGCGCCGACACGCATCTCCGGAATTCCCTGCCGCCAACCCCCGATCATCTTGGGTAGCGGGTAGACGCCGGGCTCGCGACGACGATACGAGCTGTCGACGGGAGCGAAATGACCGACTCTTCGCGTTTCGTAGTGAACCGTAACGGTCGATTCGGGGGTCGGGTGGCAGCCGCTCCCGGAACGAATCACCCGGTACTGAAGCCCCGCCGTGGTTTCGACGACGCCCGCGGCTTGCCGATTCGCCAGCAGGAAGGCAGCTGACTCTTCCGAGTTCCGCTCCGCGACACTCACGCAGCCGGTCAGGAGCAACACCGTCAAGCAGAAGATCCGTCGAGGCACGTTCAGACACCGCCCAAGGTCAATCGAACCGAATTCTCGGAGCCGAATGGAAGGGATTGACGGGTATTGCCGGCGCGCATCGCCCGACGGCCACTCACTCGGCTAGCGCAAGCGAGCAATACCGGCATGCCTGCTTCGATTCACGGTCCACCCCAATGAGTCCAGCGAAGCCCTCCAACCGCGTCTCGCAGCGCGGACAGACGAGGATGGCCTCCCAGATGACGACGCCGACCGTCACGGCGACGTACACCGCAAGCGCCCAACCAGCGACCGCCTCGCCGAGAAAGATGTAGAGGGCCATGCAGGTCGGAACGCAGCCGGCGAGCCAGCCCAGCAGGAGTCGAGCCCGAAGGCGCCGCACGAATTGCACCCGGCGAACGCCGTTCGTGAAGTCGCGAGGTTCTGTAACGATCAGCTTCAAGTCTCTGCCAGCCAACGGGTCGAATGCTAGTGCGGCTGTTCCTTGCATTCGAATGCAAAGAGCCCACAGATCGCTCCGAGATCACGATCCGTCATCTGATCACCGGCACGGCTGAAGTTGCAACCCGGAGCCGTGAGATCAGCGACCTTGTTCTCGTAGGAATCTCTAACCGGGAGGAATGCAGCATCCTGAAGCGGGAAACGCGCCGACATGGCCCGTGAGCCGACGGTCTCCGGGCCACAGCGCGGCTCTTCACCCACGGGTGACACACCTTCGACACTGTAGTGTTCCGTCTTGGAGACCAGAGACCAGAAATAGCCGGATTGCGTAGCGGAGTTGCAAGCTACTCGATCTCCGTGCTCTCGCTGGAATTCCGTACATGGGAGTGAAGGTGTCGCAGTCTGCCGGAGGCTGATCATCACGACCACCCCCGTGATCGCGATCATCAAGACCGCAGCACCAGTAAGCACGCCAGGAAACGTGGCCCAGAATGAAATAAAACCCTTGAGGCTCGCCATGCCTTTCACCGCCCACCGACTCGCAGCCAGGCTGCGTGCCACAAATTGGCCGCGCAGTTGGTAGCGTTTGATTATTCCGCCGAAGCGTAACACAAGTAGACAGGAGCGAGCCGCGGCACATCAGCCCCAACCGCCTGCCGGGCGATGCGTTCCCATTGCGTCACGCCCGGGTCAGCCCGTCAACCCGAACACGATTCGAAGAACCCCGAACGCAACGAGAAAGGGGGGAAGGTACTTGATGAGTGCAGGCTGCTGCGCCCGCATGTTCGACCAGTACTCGATGCTCGCCTTGCTCCAATTGACCCTACCGATACTTGCCGCGTAGACGTACACGCCGCTCAGGATGCACACGACTCCCACCACGTAGTCCCACATCGACACACTCCTGTTCGATGAGCCGATTCGCCGCCCAACTACTATTCGACGATCGGGTCCAATACCCGGTTCGGTCGCAATATACACCAGCGCGCTTTCGACCTGCTCGAGAATGCGCCGCCATCCCCCCCTGGCAACACGGAACCCGAGACCACAGGCCTGTACCTCGGAATTCACTCACAATTTCTGTCACTTGTCCCCGACACCGGCGCAAGTCATCGAATCCGGGAAGACGATCGGAATCGGAGTATATTCGAACTGGGCTCGGCAACGACGAACGCCCCCTCCCGAGGAGGAAGTCTCCCGAATGATGCGTCGAATTCGATTTGCAGCGACGATCGTGGCGGCGGCCGGCCTCCACCTGTCCGCCGCCGCGGCTGTGGGCGCCGACTTCGCGGTAGACGCGGATCGGAGTTCGGTCGTCAGCTGGATCGCCTTAGACCTGTTCTGTACCTCCGACTGTGATCCCCATGTGTGGATCGAGTTCAGCGGAATCCTCAGTGCCGATGTCACGCTGGCCGCCTCGCCCCCGTACGGGGTCGTGGTCGAGAGCCTTCGCCTGACCGGCGCGGACCTCGTTCTCTCCGACGAATACTGGTGGGTGAACGCCGGCATCGCACTCATCCCCACGGATGGCAGCGACCTGCGAGGAACCCTGACGAGCCCGCTCATCGCCGGCAACGTGTCGTCGTTCGGAGTTTCGACCTTCGAGCTTCAGGGTGCGGCCTTGACCCTCGACTCGGGAACGCTCATCGGCCAACACCCCCTCCCGCCTCCCCTCGGTGAGCCCATCGTGCACGACTTCGCCGTCGAACCCACGACGCACGTCTTCGGCGAGAATGTGATCGCGACCGCGTCGGTATCGGAAACCAGCCCCGGGTTCTACGAGGTCGAAATCGCGCTTCCCCCCGCGGCCTCGTTCGCGATCTGGTCCGACCCCGAGCCCTTTGCGACCTTCGCGCTCACCGATGGCGAAATCGTCATGACGGCCGTCGTCCCGGGACCGACGCTCGGGACCGCTGTTCCGATCGGATACTCTGTTCCGATCGCCGTCGGCCTGGTGCTGGTTGCGATCGGCGGAATGCTTTCGATGCGGTGCGGAGAATCGGGCCGGGCCGCTAGTGGATGCCCACCAACTCGATCTCGAAGGTGAGCGTCTCCCACGGCGGCACCCTGGGCGGCGAGCCCTTGGCCCCGTAGGCCGTTTCGGGCGGGCAGGTCAGGCGCGCCTCCTCGCCGACGTGCAGCAGGGCGAGCGCCTGCTGCCAACACGGCACCACCTTCTTCATCGGAAACACCGAGGGATGGCCGCGCTCCCGGCTGCTGTCGAACACCGTTCCGTCTTCGAGGGTTCCGTGGTAGTGCACCACCACCCGATCCTTCTTGCCCGGAGAAGCGCCGTCGGTCTTGTTGTAGCGGCGGATCTGGATGCCGTCGGGCGCCGGCACACGAACGAACCTCCGCACCGGGCTCGCCGGAGCCAGCGCGGCTTCGTCGCCCGCGTAGGCGTTGGGCGAGACGACGAGCAGTGCAACGAACAGCCCGAGTGATGTTGCGGCCGACAAAGTCCGAACCATGCGAAACCTCCACTACGATGAACGCGCCACGACCCAGCGCGCAGCGGTCGGGCACGAAACGGTAGCGAATGCGCGCCGCACAGCGAGCGCAGGGGCGTCGTCAGCCAATCCTCGCCGGAAAAGGCTCCACACGACCCCACCGATTCAACGCTGAACCACTACGATGGTGACCCGGTACGGGCTCGCGAAAGGACGAACTCACGTGAAGGTCTACACCACGGCACCGCTCGAAGATCCCCGGGACGCACGCACGGCCTTCCGCAAGCTCGAAGAGATCGGCTACGACGGTGCCTTCAGCTTCGAGGCGAAGCACGACCCCTTCCTGCCGCTCGTCCTCGCGGCCGAGAACACCGAGCGGCTGCGACTCGGCACCGCGATCGCGATCGCATTCGCGCGCAGCCCGATGAACCTCGCCAACCTCGCCCACGGCCTCCAGACAATCAGCGAGGGGCGTTTCGTGCTGGGTCTGGGCTCGCAGGTGCGTCCCCACATCCTGAACCGCTTCAGCATGCCGTGGTCGAAACCGGCCGCTCGCATGCGCGAAATCGTACTCGCAATCCGCGCGATCTTTGACCACTGGGAGGGCAAGGCGGAACTCGACTTCCGCGGCGAGTTCTACCGCCACACCCTGATGATCCCCGCCTTCGACCCCGGGCCGAACGAATTCGGTCCGCCGCCGATCGTCACCGGCGGCTTCGGGCCGCTGATGACGGCGATCGCGGGGGAAGTCGCCGACGGCTTCATCGCCCACCCGTTCAGCAGCCGGAAGTCGCTGCTCGAAAATACCCTGCCCGCGATCGAGCGCGGGCTCGCGAAATCCGGCCGAGCGCGCGGCGACTTCGAGATCCTGTGCGCGACCCTCACCGTCACCGCCGACGACGAGGAGGAATTCGAGCGCGTGAAGCTCGCGGCGCGCAAACAACTCGCCTTCTACGGATCGACCCCCGCCTATCTCCCGACGCTGGAAGTGCACGGCTGGGGCGAACTCCACCACGAGCTGAACCGCATGTCGAAACAGGGCCTCTGGGACGACATGGCCGAGCTCATCGACGACGACGTGCTCGAGAGCATCGCGGTGGTGGGCCCGCGAAACGAGATCGCCGGGAAACTCCGGGTGCGCCTCGCCGGCATCGCCGATGGTGTGAGCCTCACCCACAACCGTGCGCCCGACCCGGCCCAGTGGGCGGACGTCGTCGCCGACCTGCGACGCGCGCGCGAATAGACGGGCGCCACGGCCGGCGCCCGCCTCGATCGCAGCCGGTACCCTCAATCGATTCGGGCGCCTCAATCGCAGTCGGTACCCTCGAAGCCGGCCGCCCACGCGATCGCCCCTTCGAGCAGATCCTGGTATTCCGGCATCGCGTAGGTTTCGGGCGAGTGCCCGAGCGCGCTGTAGATCGCGCGTCCGCGCTCGACGCAGTGCTGCCACACGACCGGATGCTCACTCCCCATCGTGAGGTCTTCTTCGCCGAGGCCGAGCAGCGCGTAGAAACCGCTCACGTGGGGCGAGTAGCCGCGCTCGTCGACGGTGACGAGCACCTTCGAGCCGGTTTCACGCGGGTTGTGGTCGAATGAATACCACTCCTCGGTGTAGGCCCACGAGTCCGGCAGCTTTCGGGTCGCGGGATGATCCTTTGCAACGACGTTCACCGCTGCGCGTTGGAACTGCGGCCCCAACGGGTGGCCGATGAACTGCGCGCCGATCAGAGTATCGACGTACCATGGCCACTCGTATTCGAAGTCACCCCCGGCGCCATGCACACCGACGAAGCCACCACCCGCCTCGACCCAGCGCCGGAACGCGGTGCGCTGCGCCTGCGTGAGCAGATCACCGCTGGTGTTGTGCCAGATCGTCGCAGCAAATCGCGGCAGGATCTCGGGAGCGAAGACCGCGGCGTTCTCAGTGTGGAAGACCTGCCAGCCCCGCTGCTCCGCAATCTTCTGAATCTCGGCGAGTCCGGCCGGGATCGCTGCCTCGTGGCGGAAACCGTTGGTCTTCGTGAACACCAGCAGGGCGGGGTCGTCCGGGTCGAGGGTCGAGATGTCGGGCGGAACCGTCTCGTAATCGTTTGCTGGAAAGAAGACCCGCAGCTCGTTGCAACCAGCGACTGTCAGGAGCAGCAATAGCGCGAGAAGCAGTGTGGTCCCGGCCCTCATCGATGCGTTCCTCCCGAGCCCGGCTCGACCTCCCGTAAATCCGTCGGCAGGGCGAAGGCCAGGTAGAGGCTATCCGAAGCTTGCCCCAACTTGCCGCCGCCGGCCGCGACCACCACGAACTGGCGGTCGGCCGCCTGATAGATACTCGGCGTCGCAAAACCCGCGGCGGGCAGCGCGGCCTGCCACAGCAGCTCGCCCGTCAGCTTGTCGAACGCGCGCAGCATCGCGTCCGGAGTGGCGGCGATGAAGAGCAGGCCGCCGGCCGTCACCACCGGGCCGCCGTAGTTTTCCGCACCCAGGCCCGCGAACCCCGCAGCCAGCGCACGCGGATAATCGCCGAGCGGCACCCGCCAGGTGATCTCGCCGCGCGATAGATCGATGGCGTTGAGCGAACCCCAGGGCGCACGCGATGCCGGGAAGCCGTCGGGGTCGAGCAGGCGTCCGTATCCGGTGTGCAGGTAGCGGCGATCCCGCGGCGCGGCGGCTGCGCCCTTCTCGGCGACCGCCAACGACCCCGGTGCTGCATCCGCGGATTGCGCATACCACAGCAGCGCGCCGATCTCGTACCAGGCGAGCCATCCAAAAGCCGGCATTCGCCCGCGGCCGTCGCGCACCACGCGGAAGGCTGCGAGCGGCCCGAGGCGTTGCGGGAAATCCGCGATGGCGGGCACCGAGTAGCCGTCGCCCATGCGATCGGCGCCATGGCAACCACCGCACACCATCCGGTAGCCAATGCGAAGGTCTTTCATCGGGTCGAGGTCAATGGGAACTTCCGTAAGCTGGAGCAAGTACGGCACCTCGTTCGCGTTCACGTAGAGCAGGCCGGAATCCGGGTCCCAGGCCGCACCTCCCCACTCCGCACCGCCGTCGAAGCCCGGCATCAACACCGTTCCCGCCAGGCTCGGCGGCTCGAACAGGTGACC
>JAFDEI010000187.1 GCA_019310425.1 Deltaproteobacteria bacterium
CGTGATGCCCGAGCCGAACGGCGTGTTGATCGTCATGGTGATCCCGACCGCATTGCCCGCGGCGTCGGTGGTCGACAGATGGGTCGTGCCCGAATCATTCAGCGGCAGGCCCGGGCCGCGCAGCTTCACCACCCGCTCGCGCCGCCCCCAGGTCCAGGGCGCACGCCGCCAGAACGGCGGATTGATCTTGGCGCGCAGCCGGGCCCCGTATTCGGGTGCCGTCAGCGCTGCGACCGGCACATCGACGAAGTCCGAATCGCCGAGGAACGCAGCACGGTCCGCGAACGCGAACTTCATCGCTTCCGCAATCCGGTGCACGCTCGCCGACGATCCCGCGCCGTGGCCTGCGAGATCGAAGCCCTCGAGGATGTTGAGCATCTCGACCACCGCCACCCCGCCCGACGACGACGGCGGAAACGCATCCACCCGGTAGCCCCGGTAGGCGCCGCTCACCGGCGTGCGAAAGCGCAGCTCGTAACCGGCGAGGTCATCCGCGGTCAGGAGCCCACCGCGCCGCTGCACGTCGGCAGCGATCGCCTTCGCGATCGCGCCGGTGTAGAACGCGTCCGGCCCTTCGCGCGCGATTCGCCGCAGCGTCTTCGCGAGATCCGCCTGCACCAGCCGCCAACCGGGCTCGGCCGGCACGCCCACCGGCGGGAATTGGATCCGCCCGGTCTCCGGGAAGACCTGCTGCACGCCGTAGCCCCGCATGCGCTCCAGCATCTTGGCGTGATAGGGCCCGATCGCGTACCCATGCGCGGCCAGCCGAATCGCGGGCTTCAAGACTTCGGCCAGCGTGAGCCTGCCGTATTTCGCCTGCGCGACCGCCAGCCCTTGTACCAGCCCGGGCGTCGCCACCGCGAGCGGCCCCGCCAGCGACGCGCGCTCGTGCACGCCCGGGCGGACGTACATGTCGCGGTCCGCGGCTGCGGGCGCGGTCTCGCGCGCATCGATCGCAATCACCTCGCCATCCGAACGCCGAATCAACAGAAACGCACCGCCGCCGATCCCGGCCGAGAACGGCTGCGTCACCCCGACCGTAAATGCGGCCGCCACCGCGGCATCGATCGCATTGCCACCCGCCGCGAGCATCGCGACCCCCGCGCGCGTGGCATCGACCTGCGACGTCACCACCATGCCCTCGCGCGCCTGCGCGGGTGCCGCCGAGGCGCCGAGCGCGGGCTGCGGCGCGAGCGCCGCGACGAACAGCAGCGCAAGCACGAGCAGCTTGCTGCCGAGAAAGACCGAAGAGTGGAGCTGACGAGAACGCATGCGCAGAACGCTATCACACGCCCGGCGCCACCCCGGGGCCTCTTGACAGCGACCGCGCGCTTGCTTTCCTAGCTGCGCGTCGGCCTGCGGCCAAAGCTTCCGCCGGCTCTCGATCCGCTGGCGCGGATCTTCGCCTCGCTGCGATTTGATGATTGGGAGATCCACCATGCGTTCGATCTTGCTGTTGCTGGCCACCGCACTGCTATTCGGCGGCTGTGGCGCCGAGGAGCAGGCCCCGAAGGGCGCTGCCAAAGACCCCGCCGCCCGTACCCCTGAAGCCACCCAGAAGAAGCTCACCGAAGCCGACATCGCCGACGGCCCGCACGACGTCGCCGTACTGACCATCAAGGACCTCGGCGAAATCCGCTTCGAGCTGCTCAGCGAAATCGCCCCGGAGACCACCGCGAACTTCAGCAAGCTCGCCGGCGAGGGCTACTACGACGGCACCCAATTCCACCGCGTCATCCCGGACTTCATGGTCCAGGGCGGCGACCCCAACACCAAGCAGCCGGACCCGCGCCGCTACGGCCAAGGCGGCCCCGGCTACACCATCAAAGACGAACACAGCGCCGTGCCCCACAAACGCGGCATGGTCTCGATGGCCAAGACCGGCGCCCCGAACTCGGGCGGCAGCCAGTTCTTCATCCTCCACGGCGACGCCCAACACCTCGACGGCAAACACACCATCTTCGGCCGCGTCACCACCGGCATGGAAGTCGTCGACGCCATCGTCGCCCTACCCCGCGACGACGTCGGCCGCTACGGCCCCCGCAACCGCCCCTACCCGGAGCCCGCCCTGGTCGAGACGGTCGTGATCGAGGCGGTGCCGGCCGGGTAGCCGCAGAATCCGGGAAGTCGCCGGAAGCGCATGGAAAACTGCTGTGACCGCCCCCCGAAAGCGAGGCTGGACGGCTAGCCCGGGGCGCGCCGAGCGGCTACCGTCTCGATCCCGTGGCCCGGTAGCTCAGTTGGTAGAGCACTTGACTGAAAATCAAGGTGTCGGCAGTTCGATTCTGCCCTGGGCCACCACTCAAATCCTTCGATACCAGTGAGTGTACGTCGGCAGGACAAGGGTGCTCTCGTCCGCAACCGCGCCACCGGGTCATCCCTTCCGGCGCTAACGAAAACGGGCCTTGAAGCGCATATCCTCGGATTTGGTCCGAGCCTGACCTAATGGATCGGGCGTCTGCGGCGACCGTATGCCCACATCAGCGGCGGCAGCACGAACGCCAGCTCGAATCCAATGCCACAGCCGATACCCGATAAAGCGGCTGCCTGCTTGATCTTCATCTGATCCTTCGGGAGCAGCAGCCCTTGCATTTTCAGCATATTCGCAGCCTTCGCCACCCGGCTCACGTAGCTTCCGTGATTCGGGTAGAGAACGTCCATGGTGGCCGCATCGAATGGAGTCGCGCTGCTCGAGAGTCGGCAGGCCAGATTGCCGATGAACACCAGCAACCCGGGCAGCGATGGATCGGCCACGTTGCCGGGTGTGTAGGTCGCAACGGGGACTTCCATCGAAGGCAGGCGAACGCCTCCGAGACCGTTACCGAAACCGTCGCGCAACACCCGACCGGAGCCGGAATCGATGTCCATCTGTACGCCCGCGGGCGGTACCCAGCCTCTTTGCACCTGCTCTTCCATTCTCTCCCACAGCGCATTCACCACGTACGAGAAGAAGACCGGCCCGTCTGCGGTGGAGTTGATCTGGTTCAAGCAGAGATCCTCGAGCAGGACCGGGTCCGGGCCGAGCACGCCGGCGGGAATGAGCTCGACACCCTCGTGCACGGAAAGGTGACCGGCACCGGCCACTTCGTAGTAGCGGAAAGTAGGCGTATCCGGCTGTCGCCCAGCCGTTCCGAAGAGAATGTCGATGTCGGTCTCGCTGTTCGCGTGATAGACCGGGACGGGCAGGTCGCTGCGCACGAGGCGGTCGTCACCTTGCAGACGGGGCGTGCAGTTGGGATACGGCGGTGAGGCAACATCGTCACATGAGGGTCCGAAATTGATTGAACGTGCCGTGGCTGCCTGTTGCACGAAGTAGCCGTCGTTCACTTCAAAATGAAAGCCACTGGCATAGGTGACCATGGAGCCGCCCTGCTGAGACTGACCGGCGTGGTAGATGCGCTCTACGTCAAAATCATCGGGCAGGGGGTTCTCCGGCGAGTCGCTCTTCAGGAGATTCGCGATCTGGCTCACCATCTCGAATGCGAGCCCGTTCTCGGGCAGCGACAACGTCGAGTAACGGGTACCGCACGTGGGTGGCAGAAAGCCGAACAGGCTACAGCCACCGGTCAGGAAACCAAGTGCTGTCGTACTGTTGGTAACCCCAACGTAGACGTACCCCTGGCGGACGAAATATTCGGCCGATGGATCCCAGACAGGCGCCGTATCGAAGCCCGCCGTCGAATTCCACCACTCGATGACTACCGTGCCGTTGAAGTGTCCATGCGCGACCGGTCGCCGCACGATGATCCGCGTCTTGTAGGGCACATCTTCCGCAATCGGTGTGAGGTCGGTGGGACCCAGAGGCGGATTGTGGGCGTAGTTGAAGAGCGTTGCCGCACCGGAAACAAAGTACTCGTGTTCGACGTAGTCTGGCGGGAGAGGAAGCTCCCGGATGCCAGGTACGAAGGCATCGCCCTGGCCGACTGGGGGTTCTTCCAAGGTCACTGGCGCCGTCGGTGATGCGCCGGTAACGGTGCTCTGGAGCAGAAGGGCAACCGTAAGAATCGAAGTCACATGAATCGCGCGTTTGATAGTGCGTCGCATGGGTGCTGCCTCCTGTGGTTCCCGGAAGACGTACCTTCCCGAAGTCTTCCGGGTATCGCGGTAGCGTGGCCGTCCCATACTGGGTCCGGAAGCCCGTGTTTGGCAAGCAAAACCGGACCCCCGATTCGTCGATTTTTCTTTCATCCCATCCCGCCCGCAGAGCAGTGGGCGCATCACTGTAGGGTGAAAGCACTATCCTGGTGTCCGAGGAGCCGGCCCCCGGCTCTATCGCGTAGCCCGTTTGATGGCCGTCGTGGATGCTGGCGGAATCTCGCCGCCGCGGGCTGAAAATCAAGGTGTCGGCAGTTCGATTCTGCCCTGGGCCACCACTTCTTCGTAACCGCAAGTGGCGCGAGAACCCGCGCCCAGTACGGCGAAAGAGCCGAGAGCCCTAGACCCCAGCTCCCCTCACGGCTCCGTGCGCGAGTCGTGCGCGGCTTCCGCCTTGTCGAAGCTCCGGAATGCCGCAAGCCGGTCGCGGGCACGCTCGGCCCAGAACTCGAAGTCCTGGCGGGCGTTCGTCCATTCGCCCGTGGCGTCGGCTCGGCCGGCTCGCGGGCCCACTTCGCCGCGAGCGTCTGCGGCTGCGACCAGGCGGCGGCCCGATTCGGCGTCGAGGATTTCGATCTCGATGGAAGCGCCCGACATTCGAACCTGGGTGATGGCGGTTCGGATTCGCAGTGTGCCCGGGCCGGGGCTGTCGACCAGCTCGAATTCGAGTGCGAGCTGTTTGCGGAGCGCTGAGCCGAGGTCGGCGGAAAGGCTCGCGAACTCGCCTGCGGGTGCGTCCGAGCCGGCGGCACGCTGCCACACTTCGACGGGCTCGACGAGTACGCGTTGGTACGGGGAGAAGTCCGCCTCGGGGTCGATGTAGATGAGCTGTGCCTGGTCGCCGCGCCCGGGCTTCAGCTGGGAGTAGTCGCCGAGAAAGCCGCTCGGCTCGACCACCGCCGTTCCCGCACACGCGACGAGTGCGATCAGTGATCCGAGCAGTGCCGGGATTCGCAGGCTCATGTCAGCCCGCGCAGCTCCAAACATATTCCTTGAAGATCCCGTTCAGTGCCTGCATGCCGGCGCTGCGCGAGTCCGCGCAGGCGGCGTCGAAGTCGTACTCGATCGATTGCGCGTATCCCCAGAGGCAGCGACCGATCGCGCCCCGGTCGACGTGGTACTGGCGTCCCCCGGACCCGGAGATGACGCTCTCGATCATGCGGTCGATGGTCGCGCTCTTCTGCCCGGCCCCCATCCGGTCCCATTTCCCGCAGCTGGTGGCCTGGGCCGGGGCTGCCGTCAGGAACGCGAGGGCGGTGAGAACGAAGACGATACGGCTGAATCGCATGGCTGCATTATGCACGATTTGCGCCCCGCGTCGTAGTCGCTTTCGCTGCGAATGACCCACGTCATACCGCGCGGCGCGCCTGCGCGCGACGATGCCTTTTCATTCGGGAGGCGGATCCCATCAAGGCGCTCACGAATATCGAAGAGATCTTTCAGGTGGCCTTCGGCTACATGGCCTCGAAGGCCCTGTTCTCGGCGCTGCACCTGGGGGTCTTCGACGCCCTGGCCGAGGGACCGAAAGATCTGGCGGCCCTCGTCGAAGCGACCGAGACCGAGGAGCGCGGGCTGACCACGCTGCTGACGGCCCTCACCGCAGTGGGGCTGCTCGAGAAGGGCGAGGCCGGCTGGGTCAACTCACCCGCCGCCGCAGAGAGCCTCGTGACCGGCGCTCCGGGCGACTTCGGCGACTACCTCCGCTACCAGATCGATCGCCAGATGTACCCCTTCATGCACAATCTCACCGACGTCCTGAAGGGACGCCGCGATACGGTTCCCTTCGAGAACTACGAGGCGTGGTTCCGCGACGCCGCGGAAGCGACCCTCTACAGCGAGTCTCAGCACGCGGCTTCGGTGGCGCCCGCGATGTTGTTGGCCGCGCTGGTCGATCTGTCGCAGCGGACTCGGCTGCTCGATGTGGGCGGAGGCAGCGGAGCCTTCGCCATCACCCTGTGCGGGATGCAGCCACAACTCTCCGTGACGATCCTCGATTTCCCGAACGTACTCGAAGTGGCCCGCAAGCACGTCGCCGCCGCCGGCCTCGAATCGCGCATCGAATTCGTCGCGGGAAACGCCCTCACCAGCGACTGGCCCGGGAGCCAGGACGCAGTGCTCTTCTCGTACATCAGCGGCAGCGTCTCGGCCGAGGGTGTCGGCGAGCTGTACCGGCGCGCCTTCACGGCTCTCGAGCCGGGCGGTACGGTGCTGATCCACGACTTCATGGTGGACGACGACCGCACGGGCCCGCCGCTGGCGGCGATCTGGGCGCTGCAACACGCGACCTTCACACCCGACGCGGTCTCGCTCACGCCGGGCTTCATAACCGGCTTGCTGCGCGAGATCGGCTTCGAAGAGGTGTCGCTCGCGCCGTTCATCCCCGGTATGACCCGGCTGGTGCAAGCGCACAAGCCGAGCTGACACGCGCCTCCAATCGGCTGGCTGTTCGTCGAATCCGATGAGTACGTCTCCAGCCACCGCACTCGTGCGATCGATGAATTCGCAAGAAATCTCAGGAATAGCTGCCGAATCACTTGACAGATATTTCGGGAGAATTGCTGCCGCTGCTTGATTGGTTCGAAATCAAGTCATCAGACTTCCCGGGTCGAGCACAGGGGCGAAAATTGAGCCGCGCTGTCGCTTCGAGTCAGCCAACCTCATTCGTCGCAGCACACGTCTTTGCAACGGGCCCGGAAATACAATGCTACACTCCGTCATGTAATCACCTCGCGGTCCCGCGTCGAGGTCATCCGCCGTGTCTTCCCTGAATGTGTCTGGGCTACGAGGCCTGCCCTGTGATCAACTCCTGATTCGGTTGCATGATCTGATCCGGCGCGATCACAGCCTCGAGGCCGAGCTGATTGCGCACCTGGCTGAGGTCGACGCGCGTCGGCTCTACCTCGAGCAGGCGTGCCCCTCGATGTTTCACTACTGCGTCCAGGTGCTGAACTTCGCCGAAGGCGTTGCGTACAAACGAATCACCGTGGCGCGGGCGGTGCGAGAATTCCCGGGGCTTCTGGTCGCGCTCGAGCAGGGGGATCTGCATCTCACGGCGGCGAGCTTGCTGGCCCCCCATCTGAATCGGGAGTGCGGAGCAGAATGGCTGGCGGCGGCGTGTCACAAGACCGCCCGTGAGATCAAGCAGTGGATCGCAGACCGCAAGCCGAAGGCCGATGTGAAGACTTCTCTGCGAAAGGCACCGGCAGCGAGAATGACTGCGGACCTGCCGGCCTTAGCCGGGCCGGGCAAGCGCGGCACGGCCGGGGCCGGCGCGGAACGGCTTCCCGGTGCAGCCTCTCTGCAGGCTGCAGCAGCGGCCGAGCCCCTGATCGCGCCATTTCGCGAACCCGATCCCATGGCCCCAACCGAGCCAGCCTCCACTCCCGTCACGCCGGGAGTGGAGGTCGAAAGAAGCCGGGCAAGCTCTGAGCCACTCGGGGCCGATCGCTACTGTGTTCGCTTCACCATCGACGCCGTGGTGCATGAAGAACTGCAGGAGCTTCGGGCGCTGTTGCGGCATCAGATTCCGGACGGGGACGTAGCGAAGATCGTCGGGCGGGCGGTTCACGCGTTGCTCGAGCAGGCCCGCAAACGGAAGCACGGCGCGGGCTCGACTGCTCGCGCTGCCGTTGTGCCGGCCGAGGCTGCCTCGAAGCGGCCTGCTCGGAAGATCCCGACGGCGATCCGGCGTGTGGTGTGGGAGAGGGATGAAGGCAGCTGCCGCTATGTGTCGCGGGAGGGGCGGCGTTGTGGGGCGCGTGACTTTCTGGAGTTTCACCATCAGGTGCCCTGGGCCCGCTGTCGGGAACATCGCGAGTCGAATATTCAGCTGCGCTGCCGCGCCCACAATCAACACGCGGCCGAGCTGGACTTTGGTGCCCCAGCTGCGCTGCCGCGCCCACAATCAACACGCGGCCGAGCTGGACTTTGGTGCCCGACAGATGGCTGCCTATCGAAGACACCGGGGTGCATCGGTTGCCCATGACGCCGCCGTCGATCCCGCGATCGACGGCGCGATCGAGCCTGGGGCGCAACTGGATTCGAATCCAGTTGGCGTGGCCGGTGCGGGCCGGGGAGCCGTACCTGAAGCTGCTGAGTTCCAGGCCCCTAACGAGTAGATTGTGTCCCAAAGATTGTTGGGGGTCTCGCCAGCCTGCTGAATTCCAACGGGAATCGGGCGGTTGGAAAGAGGCTTGGGAACACTGCGCTGCGGATTCGGTTCCTGGTGATTGACCGACAATCTTCAGGACACGACCTAGAGAGTAAACGCCTGGTCTCGTGGCGAGCCGGCGTAGGCCATTATGAGCGCCGGCACTCTTTGGCGTTCTGGCCCCGACCGCTCTCTGTTGTGGAAGATCGAAAGCCTGCGGAAGCACGGTGGGCGCGGGGTGTGACTTCCGAGAGAAGTCTGGTCGGCTTGCCGGTCGACCGCGGGCTCCCCGCTATCTTCTCTTGGCGCGCGTTTTGCGCTGCGTTGGAGGGGGGTGGCCCGGTGGAGGACTTTTTCTTCAAGCTGGGTCGGAAGGCTGGTAGTGGGCTGCGTAAGGGGAAGTGGATTCTGGCCTCGTTGACTGCCGGTGAGGTCGAGGCGTTGGAGGCCGAGTATCAGGCCGGCTGTGATTTGGCGCGGGCGTTCGATCGGCGTAGCCGCGTTGACGAGGATGCGCGCAGTCGTGAGTTTCTTGCTGGGATTCGGGCGCGTTTGTGTGAGCGCCTGACCAATAAGCAACGGCGGTGGCGTGTGGTGTCGACGCAGACTGAGGAGGTTGGGGCGTTTGCGCTGCCGGGTGGTTTTCTCTATTTGACGCGGCCGTTGCTCGAGATGTGCCGCTTCGATGAGGACGAGGTCGCCTGTGTGGTGGGGCACGAGATGGGGCACGTGGTGCACGGCCATGCGATGGAGCGAATCACCAGCCAGTTTCTTACTTCGGCGGCGGTGCGGGCGGCGCGCATTCCCGGCGGCGCGCTTACGCAGTGGATCCTCGGCACGGGCATCAATCTCTTTCATAGCGCCTACTCGCAAGACCGGGAGCTCGAGGCGGACGAGTTTGGCGCGCGGCTCGCGGCCGCGGCCGGCTATGACCCGCGCGGCGCGATTCGCGCACTCGAGCGGCTGCGCGAGGCGGAGGAGCACGACGGGCTGCCGCTCTCCGAGTACTTTTCCTCGCATCCCCCGATCGACATTCGCATCGAACGGCTGCGCGGGCTGATTCGGGATTGAGCCGTCTGCGCCGGCAGGCGTGTTGGCCGGGGGGTTTGGCCGCGAGCCGCCGAGCGTCTTCGGCTCAGGGCCCACACGACCCATCGCCCGGGTCGATCGCAGGCCCAGGCCGCTGGAGTCCGCCGAGCGAGGCGGCCCGAGGTCGCCCGCGAACCCAGGCTAAGGCGTTCGGTGTTGTGGAGCGGATGTCGCATCGGGCTTCGCGGGGCCGAGCAGGCGGTCGCCCAGTTCCTGCTCGACGCGCATGATGCG
>JAFDEI010000343.1 GCA_019310425.1 Deltaproteobacteria bacterium
CGACGCGTTCCTCTTCGGCGACGTACAGGAGGATGACGACTGGAACGCGGTGTGGAATTCGGCCGTCGAGCACGACGATCGAGGATGGAGCGTGGAGATGCGGATTCCCTTCTCGCAGATCAGGTACGAAGCTGGGCCGGACGAGCAGACCTGGGGCGTCAACTTCGAGCGGCGACGGCTCGATTCGAACGAAACGGACTACTTTTCCCTGCGCTCGCGCATGGTTCGCGGCAGGGTCAGCCAGTTCGGGACGATCGACGGCTTCCAGATGACGGGCGGCAGCCGCCGCGTGGAGGTGCGCCCCTTCGTCGTCTCACAGGTAAACCAGGCGCCGGCGACACCCGGCGATCCCCTGTTCAGCGGAAGCGAATTCGATCCGCGCCTTGGCGCAGACATGAGCTTCGGCCTTGGTTCGGCGTTCAGCCTCGACGCGACGGTCAACCCGGACTTCGGCCAGGTGGAAGTCGATCCGGAGGTGATCAACCTCACCGCCTTTGAGACCTTCTTCCCGGAGAAGCGTCCGTTCTTCGTCCAGGACGCCAGGGTGTTCGAGTTCGCCGGTTCACGTGGCGGCCGGGGTGGCCGTGGCGGAAAGACGATGTTCTTCAGTCGCCGGATCGGCCGCGAGCCTCAGGGCTTCGGTCCGTTCAGCGCGGACTTCGTGAACAGCCCGAATCAGAACACCATCGTCGGCGCTGCCAAGCTCACGGGGCGAACGGCCGGGGGCCTGTCGGTCGGCGCGCTCGGCGCCATGACCGCGAAGGAGACGGGTGACGCCTACTTCGTCGACGGCGACTCGCTCACCACGTTCATCGCCCAGCCGGCGGCGGCCCACGGCGTCGTGAGGCTGCAGCAGGACTTCCGGGATGGCGGGTCGAAGATCGGGATCATCGGCACCGGGATCAGCCGGAGCCTGCCGGATACCGGCGCATTCGACTTCCTGCCCGGTGAGGCGTTCAGTTTCGGGCTCGACTTCGAGCACCAGTGGGGCGGCGGCCGCGACCGGGACTGGAGGCTCTGGGGCTTCTACGCCGGCAGCTTCGTGAGCGGCTCACGGTCCGCGATCACCCGGCTGCAGCGAAGCTCCCTCCACTACTTCCAGCGCCCCGACGCGAACTACCTGGGGGTCGACTCGACCGCCACGTCGCTGTTCGGGAGCGATTGGCGGCTGCAGTTCGAGCGGCAAAGCGCCCGCCACTGGACGTACGGGGTGTGGCTCGGGCAGCAGACCCCCGGGTTCGACATCAACGACCTGGGGTTCATCACGAGCGGCGAACGCCTCGATGTAGGGGCGCGGGTAACGTACCGCGAGGTGCAGCCCGGAAGCCTGTTTCTCAACTACAACATCAATCTGTTCTCATTCCACAATTTCCGTAACTCGCTGATTCACGACGGGTTCGCGAATGGCAACCTCGCCCGGAGTTATGATACGGGCACGTTGTGGTTGAGCAGCGACTTCACGTTCCTGAACAACTGGCGTGCCTCGATCCGCAGTTCGTACAGCCCTCAGACCCAATCCGATTCACGGACTCGCGGGGGCCCGCTCATGATGTCGCCATCGAGGTGGACGCTCAGCAGCGACTTCAACACCGACCGGCGCGCCTCCGTCAGCATGCGGCCGTCATTCTCCTATACGAAGGGCTCCCGCGAATCGGGGTACAGCGTCCGGGGCGGGCTCAGCTTCACGTTTCGGCCGGCATCGAGCTGGGAGATCGAAGTCGGACCGAGCGTCAACCGCCAGCGCAATGGCGCGCAGTACGTGACGCAGTCAGACGCGGTGGAGTTCGAGCCCACCTTCGGCAGCCGGTATCTGTTTGGCGACCTCGAGCGGAACGACCTGTCGATGGATACGCGAGTCAATGTCGCGTTCACCACGGACCTCAGTCTGCAGCTCTTCCTTCAGCCGCTGATCTCCTCGGGGAACTACCTCTCCTACCGACAGCTTCAGGCGGCGGAGTCCTACGACCTGCTCGATTTCACAGAAGGCGACGCCTTCGACGATGGGTCGGGACTCGTCTGCGTCGGCGGGACCACCTGCGTTCAGAACGATGTCCGGTACTTCGACTTCACGGGCGATGGCAGCCCGAATCACGCGACGAGCGATCGCGACTTCAACATCCGGTCGCTTCGCGGAAACGCCGTGTTCCGGTGGCAGTACCGACCGGGATCTGAGATCTTCCTGGTCTGGCAGCACAGCCGTCGCGACACACAGGACTTCGGAGATCTGGACATCGGTCGCGATCTCGGGGGACTCTTCGCCGCGCCTTCGGAAAACGTCTTCATCTTCAAGATCAGCCACTACCTGAGCTTCTAGCGAATCCCGGTGTCGCATTCGAGGACGATCGTCTCCGTTCGGCCGGCAAGGATCTCGACGGCGTCCGGGTTGGGGAGCAAC
>JAFDEI010000188.1 GCA_019310425.1 Deltaproteobacteria bacterium
AAGCACTCGGTGTGAGCAGGAAACATCGAGAATTGAGTCTGAGGACTCCCGAAACATCGAATAGGGGCCTCGAAAGACCCATTCTTCGGGCCACCTTTTACCGACTGACGGATCGACGGGATGCGTATCCGAATTCGGGTGGGCGTTCGCGAGATCCGAGGCGTATGCTTTTCGAGGTCAAACCTTTGAATCGGAGGATCCGCCCATGTCACCGCCCTCGCCCCTTCAGGATCTCGTCACCGTTGCGAGTGTGAACTTCACCCCCGTCTTCGGCGATGCCAAGGCGACGCTCGACAAGATGACGTCGAACGTGCTCGAGGCTGCGGCGCAGGGTGCAGACCTCGTCGTCTTTCCGGAACTCGCGCTGCTCGGCTGTGGAGGCTGTACCGAGTGTGCGGCGCTGGAGGCCGCCTGCGAAACCCATCAGCAGCTGGCCGAGACGGTGCCCGGGCCTTCGAGCGAAGCGCTCGCCGAGCTGGCGCGTGAGCACGATCTTTACATTGTCTTCGGCCTGCACGAGCAGGACCCCGACGATCCGACGAAGCTCTACAACGCCGCGGCCGTCGTCGGGCCGGAGGGTGTGATGGGGAGCTACCGAAAAGTCCATCTCGGCGAGCCGCCATGGGTGACGGAGGGGCTCACGTTTGCGCCCGGTACAGAGCTGCCCCTCTTTCAGACCCGCTTCGGGCCGATCGGAGTGCAGATCTGTTACGACTTCTGGTTCAATCCCGAGCTCACGCGCTTGCTCGCGCTGAAGGGCGCGCGAATGATCGTGTGCCCCGTCGGCTCATTCGCCGGCCCCGGTCGGGACGAGTCCATGCGCACGACGGCACTTTCCCGCGCCCAGGAGAACCTCGTTCACGTCGTCGTCTCGAATTCAGTCGGTGGGCCGGGAACGCGCGAGGCGGGTTATTCGGGTGCTGCTCTCACCGAGGGGCTGAGGCCCGACCATTATGTCGGACACTCGATGATTGCGGGCCCCGCGTTTCCGCGCTTCGGACGACTCGTCGCCGAGGCGGGCGCGCTCGAAGAAATCGTCGTTGCGACCGTCAACCTGCAGCAACAAGACCGCTTCCAGAAGGTCTTCGACTATCGACGCTGGCGAAAGGGGCGGCTCGCGAGCGCCTCGAGGCTCATCGCGGACGAGTTCTCGGCGCTGGCCGAGCAGTCAGAATCCTGAGAATGGGCCGAATCCAGTCGAGACGAGGGATGGCCGAGTTGGAGCAAGCGTGACGGGTCTCGCAGGAATCAACCGATGAACCTATCCGCGATCGAAGCCCTGCCGATTCAGATCGAGCCGTCGGATTGGCCAGAACTCAGCTATCGCCTCACCCTCACCGACGGGCTGCCCACATTCCCGCCCGAGCGCGGGGTCGTCACGCGGCTGATCGCCGGGGCCGGATTTCCGGCCGATCACATCGTGGGTTCGATTCCGCCGAGTGGCCGCGTCGCGACTGTCGAATCGATCGCGGCCAACGCCGCGATGGCCGGCTGTTTGCCGCAGCATCTGCCGGTCGTGATCGCCGCGATCGACGCCATGCTCGAACCGCGCTTCAACCTGGCCGGTGTCGTGACGACGACCCATCCCTGCTGGCCGCTCGTCATCGTCTCCGGCCGGGCCGTCACAGACCTGGGCATGGCAACCGGCGAGTCGCTGTTCAGTGGTGGCGGCGCACGCGCCAATCTGGCGATTGGTCGGGCCATTCGACTCGTCCTCTGGAATCTGGGGGGCGCCTATCCGCGCGAGCCCGTCCAGGAAATCATGGGCCACCCCGGCCGCATGGCCTATTGCATCGCGGAGGAGCCGAATAACACGCCCTGGGAGCTTCTGCATGAAGCCCGTGGTCTTCGAGGGGTGGAGAGCGCGATTACCGTCTTCGCTTGCGAAGGGCCGCAGATTGCGAATCTCTGGGGCGTCGCGACTCCGTCAAGCGCCGCAGCACCATCGAGCGCCGACGCGCGGGACGCAGCCCGGGTCGGTGAACGTTGGCTCGAGCTGGTCGCCGACCAGATGAGCGCTCGAGGGAACTCCAACACGCATACGCTGGGTGAGATGCTCGTCGTGATCAGCCCGTCGATGGCCCGCACGTTGGCCGCTGAGGGATGGACCCGCCCACGGGTCCAGGAGTTCCTTTGGCAGACGGCGCGTCGTCGGTTGGGCGATATTCGCGTCGAGGCCGATGGAAGTCCCGCTCTCGATCCGAGCGCCCACTACGACTGGTGGCCCGACTGGATCGATCAGAGCGACCCCGAAACGAGGGTGCCTGTCACCTGGTCGCCGGATGCCATCCATCTCGTGGTGAGCGGCGCGGATAGCATTCCCTGTGCGGCGGTCTGCCCGTCCTGGGGACATCTCGGCGGATTCGCCATGACCCGTGCGCTCCCAGTGGGGGAGGCAGCAGACGGAGGAAGGAAAAACGCATGATCGAACTCATCGACCCGCGAGGACGCGACGAAACGGTTGCCGCGCGGCTCGCCCGGCGCGTCCGTGACCCGAGCGAGATTCGCAAGATCGGCTTCCTGAGCAACGAGCAGGAGCACATGACCGGGCCGCATTTCCCAGGCTATACGCGCATTCTCGAACGAGCCCTGCGCGAGCGGCTCGGGATCAGCGAGTTCCATCGCGAGATCAAACCCGTGCTCTCTCGCCCCGCCGATTCCGACATGATCGCTCGCTTCAGCGGCTACGACGGAGTGATCAACGGACTCGCCAAATGAGGCTCCTGCACGTCGGGCAGTTTGCTCGATGCAGTCAATCTCGAGAAGCAGGGAACCCCGAGCCTCACCTTCGTGACGGAGCCCTTTGCGCAGGCCGCGCGGGCCCACGCCCGGATTCACCAACTACCGGAGCTACCGCTGATCGTCGTGCCCTCGGATTATCTCGATCGGTCCGATGAAGCGGTGGCGGAGAAGTTGGCGCCGCTACTCGACGAGATCGTGGAGAAGCTATGTGAGGGGCGCGGCATCGAGATGGAAGGCGAGGTTGGCTGAGTCCGGATGTCTGACGACCCATCCCAGCCGGACGCTATCGACGCGACGATTCTCGAACGCCGCCGCACTTTCGACTCCCTGTCGGATGAGAGCTTCCGCTGGTTCTTCATCGCGTCGCTCGCGGTCTTCGGCGCGACCAACAGTCTGATCCTGGTACGCGGCTACCTCGTCTTCGAGCTCACGGGATCCTACGCGGCTCTCGGTAGCCTCGGGCTCGTGGGCGTTGTCCCAGGGATCTTCGCGACCCTCTACGGCGGCGTCATCGCGGACCGTTGGCCGAAGTTCCGCGTCGTTCAGATCGGACAGGGCCTGATGGCCTGCTTCGCCCTCGGCGTGGGGATGCTGCTCTACTTCGACCGGCTCGAGTACTGGCACCTGCTCGTTTCGGCTTTCGCCCAGGGCGGCATCTTCGGGATGCTCGCGCCGTCCTGGCAGTCGATCATCCCAGAGATCGTCGGCCCACGACGCCTCATGAATGCCACCGCGCTCAATATGGGTGGCATGAACATCACGCGGCTCGTGATGCCCGCGGCTTGCGGCTTCGCGCTCGGGGTGACGGGAGCCGAGAACGTCTACTTCGCGATCACCGGAACATCCGTCATTTCGGTTCTCGCCCTCGCCCGTGCGCATACGACTGCGGAACGGGCGCGGGGCGACGCTGCCGAGATAGCGGTCGGCGGCGAAGTCCACGAACGGTCGAAGGCGCCGAGCTCCCTGAGGTTGATGCTCGAGGGTTGGCGCTACGTCGTTGCGCACCCCGTGATCTGGATGCTGCTGGTCAGCAACGTGGTGTTCACTTTCTTCTCGCAGCCGTTCATTCATATGTTGCCGGGTTTCGTCAAGCAGGTGCTGGGCGGCGGGCCCGAAATGCTCGGCACGATGATGAGTGTCATCAGTCTTGGCGCTCTGTCCAGTACACTCTTCATCGCATCGATGCGAGCGCGCAACCGTGGCCGCACCGTGCTGCTCGGCAACGCCGCACTCGGCGTCGTCCTCGTTGGCTTCGCGTTCTCCGAGGCGGCCTGGCTCACCTTCCCGCTGCTGCTCGTGATTGGTGCAGGTCATTCCCTGCGCAACTCGCTCTCGAACGTGCTCTCCCAGACCTACGTCGACGACGCCTACCGCGGTCGGGTGATGAGCCTTGTTTCGATGCAGATGAACGCCGCGCAGCTGGGAACCTTTGCGATCGGCCTCGCCTCCCAGGTCGTCGGACCACGCTGGGCGTTCGCTGGAATGGGCGCGGCACTCGTCCTGATGAGCGCCTGGTTCACCGTGTGGTTCTCCCCGATGCGCCGCTTGCAGTGATCGGGTGGACGGTCGGTTCGCTCTGTTTGGATGGATCCCGGAACGGCTTTGTCCGCGCCGCCGAGTTCGCTACTAGCTCGGCTCGTCGCTGTCGTCGTTCTCGTCTGCAACGTCGGTCGAGGGTGGCGGCTCGCGGCCCTTTTCGAGCTTGCGAACTTCTCGATCGAGCGCGTCCTTCCCGCCCGACTGATGTGCGTCGATTACGGACGCGATCAATTTCCGCTCTTCCTCGCTGGGATCTTCGACGCCTGGAATCCAGACGAAGAGCTGGTCCGTCGATTCGGAGAAGATGCCGGGGGCCGGCTGCTCGTTGGTCAGGTAGACGGTTTGTTCTGCAGCTGTGTAGGTGATCACGGTCGAATTGGCTGTGGGCTGCTTCATGGCGACGGCCGTGGCGGTCCATAGCTTCGTTTGACTGGACTCGGTCGTGACGCCAGGCACCCAGTAATAGTAGTCGCCATGTTTTGCCGAAAAAACGTCCGTTGGTCGATACGGAGTCGCGTACACGACGACTTTCGGAGTTTCTTCGTACATCAACACCGGTGCCGATGAGACTTTGGCCTCCAGTGGTGCTGCAGATCGCGGGGCGATGCTGCTCGAGGTAGAGCTTCTCGTCTCCGTCCCGGTTGCGAACCTGTTCGAGTCGGTCGCGGCGATATAGCTCGTATCGGTAGCGCCCAAGACGATGGTCGTTTGGATGACCACCACGTTCCTGCAGCCGTAGACAGGTGTTCCGTATTGGTTGTACCAGGTGGTCGTACTCCCGTAGGGACAGGAGTACCAGCCGTAATAGTAGGGGTAGTAGTAGTAGGGATGGTGGTAGTAGTACCGGTGCCTGGCGCGGGCGCGGTCGGCATAACACCGAGAGTTTCCACAGCGGTTCCCGCGCCAGGTGGTGCGGGTGCCGGACCGGGCTGCTTGTCGGGAGGTATGCCGACTGTTCGAACGTGCGCCAGCACGGTCTCGGTCTGTGGGCCGCGCGCGGTCAGCTGTCCCCACTCGGTCTGTGGGCCGATCGCGGTTTGCGGGTTTCTCTCGACCGTCGCTCCCCGGGCGCTTGATGGCGCCGTCGCGCCCGAAATCTCCATCGTACCTACGATCGCGCGTGGTCGGTTGTTCTCGGGTCTGTTTCCATCCCCCCTCGTAGGACCGGTAGCCCCCGCCGGATCGCTCATGTCGGATCGATCCCCCGCGCGCGGGGCCGCCGCGCGAAGCGCCGCCCATGCTTCCCCGTGCTGAGCCGCCGCCACGCCGCATGCCCCCGCCTCCGCGACCCCGTGCCTCGACCTCTGCCGCGAGACCTAGCAAGAGGATGACCGCGAATATGGGTACCAGGATGGCTGAATGGTTTCGGATCGAGCGAAGCGAGGAGGGAGTCCGAGCGAGAGTCTGGCGACTCCTCCGATCGAAGGGGGCACGGATAGGGAATCTCATTGCTCATCCATCTCCGTGTCGAGGGGGCCTAGAAGCAAATCCATCAGTTCCGGGAAGGGGACGCGCTGTGCGCCCGCCGCAGGCGAGAATCGGAAGAGCGAGTCGGGGACGGCGGGTGCGACGTCCCAGTCGTGTAGTCGAGCGCGGAACTGCGGGCTGCCTGCTTCGGTGTGGTAGTCGATGATGAACCGCACCGGAACAGGCTCCTCCCCCTGCTGAATGAAGAGTTGGAAGTCTACGCGCTGGCCTCGAAAGGCCAGGTGATCGCAGCGCACGCCTGCGATCGTCACCGTTCGAAGCTCACGGGCCGAGATCACGCGATCAGCGATCTCGTCTGCGAGATCGCGGCGAAAAAGATCAGAAAGAGGAGAGGCCAGACCGTAGTCGTTGACGAGCAGGTCGAGCGCGTCGGGAGTGCTGCCGGTGTACTCCATGGAGGCATAGATCCGGCTCTCGGAGAGCGTCGCCCAAAGCCGATTCCCGTCGAAGGCGATCATCTCCTGCTCGCCGTTCCAATGGGCTACGTCGACGCGGACACGATCGGGGCGAGCCAGGGAATATTTGCGGTGGCTTCCGAATTCGATCTTTTGACCGGATGTCTGGACCGCATCGTATTGGATGTCCGCCTCAAAACGAAGCGTGGGCCGCGAAGCAAGGAACTCCGACATCCGCCGGAGCGCGGCAAGGGCCTGCTCGCTCCGTTGGGCGAGGAACGCGGCGGACGGGGCCGGCTCTTCTTCTGGGGATGGACCGAGAATCGCACAGCCGGTTGCAAGGGCCATCACGATACCGACGATCGGCAGGATCATGTGGCATCGGGTGCGGGTGCCGAGCGTCCGACGGGGGCTGCTCGGGAGGTCGGCGCCCAAAGTATCAGCCTGCCAATGTCCATATGCTGAACGATCGATTTCGTGGTGGATGGGGCGCATTGGCTCTCGCTGCATGGAGTTATGATTCGATGAGCTAGGACAAGTCCTTGTTCAGACTCAAGCTGTGCCGTTCGTGGAAGGTGTCACGGAGCAGGAGTGTAACCGCCACGAGATCCGTCGCGAAACACCCGGCGCAGGACGCGAGTTCATAATCTACCTGGGCTCTCGGCTGTTCCCGGGTGAGGGACTGAAGCAAGGTCAGCGACTCGAGGCATTTCTTGCATGCCTCGATCGTGGCTGACGCGCGTGCTATCGATGCTGCGCGCGGGAAGCTCTCGTAGATGTCGAGGGAAGAGGTCCGTTTCAAAGGGTGAGCGAGGTGCCGTGAGTCTCTCTGTGAGGATCATGATCGGGCTCGGACTCGGCGTTACGGCCGGGCTCTTCGTTGGCGAGCCGATGGGCGTTCTCGAAGTCGTGGGTGACATCTTCATCCGCTTACTCCAGATGACGGTCCTCCCCTACGTCATGGTGTCCCTGATCGCCGGACTGGGGCGGCTCGACTACCAGCAGGCGCGGCGACTCAGCTTGTGGGGTGGGGGGCTACTCGTTCTGCTGTGGATGATCGCCTTCGCGATGGTGGCGGTCATGCCGCTGGCGTTTCCGCCGCTGGAGTCGGCTTCGTTCTTCAGTACCAGCCTTGTCGAACCGGGCCGTGAGGTCGACTTCGTCGAGCTCTACGTTCCCTCCAATTTCTTCTACTCGCTCGCGAATAACATCGTACCCGCCGTGGTGATTTTCAGCCTGGCGCTCGGGGCCGCCCTGATCGGCATCGAACGTAAGAGCGTCCTGCTCGACAGCCTGGACGCGCTGGGTGACGCGATGCTCCGGGTAACCGACTTCGTGGTCCAGCTGACGCCGATTGGCATTTTCGCCATCGCTTCAGCGGCCGCCGGTACGATGAGCGTTGAGGAGTTCGGGCGCATCCAGGTCTATGTGGTCGCCTACGTAGCTTTTTCGCTGATCACGTCCTATTGGCTGCTTCCAGGCCTCGTGAGCGCGCTCACCCCGTTGCACTACCGCGATATCGTGGGCGTTTCACGCGATTGCATGCTGACCGCTTTTGCGACGGGCAGCAGCTTCGTGGTGATTCCGATGCTCGCCGAGCATTGCAAGGAGTTGTTGCGGGACAGCGCAGTCGAGCAGGGGGAGGGTGAAGCGCTCGTCGACGTGATCATCCCGGCGTCGTTCAGCTTTCCGCACGCCGCCAAGGTGTTGACGCTGTCCTTCGTCGTTTTTGCCG
>JAFDEI010000027.1 GCA_019310425.1 Deltaproteobacteria bacterium
GCGGTGGGCATCCCGGTGCCGCAGGAAATCAGCCGCATCTCGTCGGGCGCCAGCGCCTCGGTTCCCGGATAGTAGATGTTGGGATCGGGCAGCTTGCCGGTCGGCGTGACCTTCGGACTCTCGGCGGCCAGTGCCGATGCGATGAAGCCGGCCGGCCGGCCGTGGTCGGCGTCGCTGTAGCCCTGCAGGTAGGCGAGCCCGGCGACCGACAGGGCCGCCCCCAGGATCGCAGTCCGAATCATCAATCGTCGAAACACCGCTGGTCTCCCTCTTCGGTACAGTCCGTGTTCGGCACGGGCGTGATCATCCGTCACCAAACATCAATGAGCAAGTGGTGGCCTACGCCTACGCGCACCATTCTCAGATGAAGTACATCGGTGGGTCCGCCGGGGCGCGCTCGACTTCGGCGCGGGTGGCGGCCAGGTGTTTCCCGTCAGAAGAAGTTGGACATTCGGGTGACCTAAGCCAAGAGACACTTTACGGGATCTGAGACCCCGAGGAGCGTCTCGACATGCCCAGCAAGAAGAAGCAATCCACCGAAGCGGCAGTGCGTGAGATCGGGGTAGAACCCATCAGATCTGATCGGCGGCAGAGAATCCCCGGCCTGTCGGAATAACGCTATCGCAAGTTGGTCGAGCAGGAGGTCACTTACCAAGAGTGCTGGTCGTGGTTCAGCCCTGCGCCTCGAGTCAGTTCGGCATCCAGGCATTCACGCTGTCGCGCCACGAGATGAGCATCCGGTGCAGCCTCTTCGCCGTCTCCGGCTGTGCGCTGGAGAGGTCGCTTGACTCACCGACATCGTTCTCCAGATCGTAGAGTTCAAGGTGTTCGTCATCGAAGAACTCGATCAGCTTGAAAGCGCCCATTCGAATCGCCCCCGATCGCGCGCCGCCCTGGGAATTTCGGTGTGGATAATGAAAGAAGATCGCCGCGCGGCCGAGGTCCGTCGCCGGGTTCGCGAACAGCGGGGCGAGGCTGACACCATCGGCGCTCTGTTCCGATTTGGGCTCGACGCCGGCAAGCTCGAGAATCGTCGGGTAGAAATCCGTACTGACGACCGGAACCGACGACACGCCACCCGGCCGGATTCGTGCGGGGTAGCGCACGATCAGCGGCGAGCGGATCCCACCCTCGTAGAGATGCCCCTTGCCCATGCGCAACGGCGTGTTGCTCGTGACCCCGCTCTTCTCGGCTCCGCGGTGCGAGAATCCTCCGTTGTCCGAGAAGAAGAACACGACTGTGCGTTCGGACAATCCGAGTTCGTCTAGCCGGACCGCGATCCGCCCGACTCCCTGATCGATGCCCTCGATCATCGCCGCATAGGCCGGGTTCAACCGAACTCCGAGTTCGTGCTGGCGCGCTTCATGTTTTGCTACGAGGTCCCGGCGCCCCTCGATCGGCTCGTGCACCGCGTAGTACGACAAGAACAGGAAGAAGGGGCGATCCTGATTGGCCTCGACGAAGCGGATTGCTTCACTCGTGAGGCGGTCGGTCAGGTATTCGCCCTCGGCGGCGCGTGGCAGGGGGATTTGATTGGGGAGGTAGTAGCTGGCCAGCGCCACTGACCTGCGGGGTGTGCCTACGACGGTGTCGAAACCCTGCTTCTTGGGGACATTGCGCAGACCATCGAGGTGCCACTTGCCGACCAGGCCGGTCGCGTAGCCCGCCTGCCGGAGCACCTCGGCGATCGTGACCTCCTTCAGCTTGAGTCCGGGCGCCAGGGGCACGCCGTGCACCGATCCCAACCAGTTCGTGAGACGGAGCCGAGCCGGGTATTTTCCGGTTAGGATGCTTGCGCGCGTCGGAGAACAGACCGGGCTGGCAGCATACGCGTTCGTGAAACGCAGCCCTCGGCGCGCCAGATCGTCCAGACTGGGAGTGAGATGAGCCTCGTTGCCGTAGACGTGCAGGTCCGACCAACCGACGTCGTCGGCGAGAATGAAGACGAAGTTGGGACGAGGGTCGTCGGAGGCGGGTGCTTCCGATCCACTCGCGATCAGTGCGCAAGCGAATAAAAGGCCGGCTCGAATCTTCATTCGATGAAACCTAGCGGATATTTCGGCACGAGATGTGACTGTGAATCGTGTCTGTGCGGATTCCCGACGCGGCGCGATGAATCGGGCCTCATCTTCCTCGTCCGCGATGTCCCACGCCCGCCCCCAGTACGACGAGAAGCAACAACAGCGAGCCCGCCGATACCGATGCGCCTACCAGCAAGCTACTAGGGCGATATTCAAACACCACCTCGTGCTGGCCATTCGTAACCGCAACCGCGCGGTGGACGCCGTTGGCCAGCAGGATCTCGGTCGGTACACCGTCGACCCGCGCTTCCCAGCCAGGATAATGACTGTCGGTGAGAACGAGAACCCCCGCCCCTTCGGCTTTCACCGCTATGATGACTCGTTCTGGGGTTTCGTTCACGATTCGCGCCGGCGCGAGCTTCCCGCCTGCAGTCGCGGGCAACGGCCGTCTGCTGTCGAGCAGAACCGTCTCGTGGAAGTCATGGTTGGCTAGAGCGATGTGGTCGAGCGCTTCCTCCGAACTCGCCGGCCGCACACTCCCGAGGAAGTAGGCGCGTGGCAGGGCGTCCTCGTTGTACCAGATCTCGGGGCCAAAGGACGATTTCCACCCGTAAAGAGCCGTCCTCACGACCACGTGGACGGACGTGACGTCGAACAACGCCGGAAAATTCCTGGGCTCGATCCCAAACAGGGTCTTTCCCACGGTCGCGCGTCCGGTAATCCGTTCGTGGAGTTTCCTCCACTGCGAAGGGGGCAACGGCTCGTAACACGATATGCGTCGCAACTCGGCGAGGGCGCCTGAACCCGTGTGAGGCAGAAGGCTTTGCCACTCCAATCGCCCTGAGCCCGCCATTTCCAGACGCTGCTCGAACTTCTCGGCGTTGACTGGTCGCCGCACTTCGTGGAACGTGTCCACGGTCCATGCTGGGATGTTGCGGATGCGCGCCTGGCCCGGGGTGGCGAGCACGAGATCGACGGCGACGAAGAGTGCGAAGAGTGAAGCGAGTACCTGGCGCTGGCGCAGGTTCGTGGTGAGCACCAGTGGGAGCAGCAGTGCGACCGCGAGCACGCAACGCCAGATGGCGCCGGCGTTTCCCGCGACAACCATCGCGAGCGCCGAGCCGCCCGCCGCGAAGCAAACCGAGACGAGGAGCAATCGCCGTTCAGCCTTGTCCTCGATGCCGCGTTCGAGGACAGCGAGACCCAGAGCCGCGAGACCCGCGGCCGCGAAGAAGGTGAGCAGGCGATGGCGTTCGGGAGTACGAAACGTGCCGCTGATGGGAAGTTGTACGTAGAGTTCGTAGAGCGCGGGCCACGGCCCCTTGAAGCCGTCCGAGAGCAGTAGCGCAACCGCCGCGATAGCGAACAACAGCCATGGCAGCGGCTCGCGCCGCCGGGCGGTGAGTGACACGGCGATGAGAAGAAGCGAGGCCACACCCAGGTAGCCGGTTCCTGGATACCCGAGCGCGATTCCCTTCGGTGCAGGGTCGAACGCCTGCGCAAGAACCTGCGCACTGGTTTGGATGCCGACCCCGGACAGATAGTGGACCTGCTGCTCGCCCAGCACGCCCGATCTCGCGCTTTCGAGGGTGAGCTCAATCGTGGGCGCCAGCTGGATGCCTGCCAGTCCGATTCCGAGGATGCCTGCTGACACGAGTGCTGCAGTGGCTCCGAGGATTCGCTGCCGGTCGAACTCGTCGCGCGCGAAACTCTCCGCCAACCTCAGCACCGAGAAGGGGATGACGAGGTAGTAGCTGTAGACGACGAATTGGGGAAAGCCTGCGAAGAGCTGAAGCGCGCAGCCAACGGCCAGTGCCGCCCACCAGACCACGGACCCGCTGCGGACGAATTTGTCGATGCAGAGCAGTATCCAGGGCAGCCAGATGATGGTCGCGATCGCCGGCGGCCACATCGTCTGGCCCATGCAGCATGCGAAGGTGAAGATCAATCCCCCCACCGCGGCCGCTGCAAGCCGACAGCCCCAGGCGTGGAAGAGAGCGAGTGCAAAGAGACCTCCCAAGAAGCATTCGGCGAGTACCAACATCGGAAGTGCATCGTGTGCGGGCATCAATACGGCGAGCCAGGTTCCCGGGTAGAAGACGCCGGTCTGCATCGTGGCAAGCAGGGGAATCCCGCTGCAGTTTTCCGGGTTCCATAGCGGCAGTTCACCGCCTGCGAGTCGTTCTGCCGCCTTGGCCGTCATCGGGATGTAGTAGTTGACGAAGTCGGAATTGCTGGCGAAGTTGCGGCTCCCGTGATTGAACCGAATCCACATCCTCCAGGTTGCGCCGGCGAGCAGAGCCACAGCCAGCAGCAGGCCGAGCCAACGTTCCCCGCGCCTCGACCCTCGCACCAGTCGACCTCCAGACCAGCAATCTAGCTTATCAACGTATTGCCGGAGCCGGGGCACGAGTTCCCAGCGTGACCGGGCCGTGAGTTCCGACAGGATGGTCGATCTGTCTGTCTCGTCGTCATGCAGAAGACCTTCAGCGTGCAGCTCTCGCGTTGCATGCCCACACCGTTGAGGTATTCCGACGAAGAAACGGAAGAAGGGAAAGAGAACGCGCGATCCCCTCACCCCCGAGAAACCGTTCAGCGCCTGGAAGTCGGAGCCGATTGCCCAAGACAGGGGATCGAACGGGATTGCTCAGCTGCGCATCAGCGATCTATATGAAGTACATCGGTGGATCCGCCGCGGCGCGCTCGACTTCGGCGCGGGTGGCGGCACCGCAGAGCTGTTCGAGCGAGATGTCGTCGAGTGCGCCGCCGAAGCGATCGGCGAGCACCGTCCAGAGGAAGTCGGGGCGATAGGCCGCTTTCGCCTCCGAGTCCGCGGGCTTCATCGCGAGCGCGTCGGCGATCGGCCCCTGCACGGCTTCGACGACCTCGCGCAGTGTGATTCGCGCCGCCGCGCGAGAGAGAGTGTAGCCACCCCCCGGGCCGCGCTTGCTCGTCACCAGGCCCGCACGACGCAGGCGTTGGAAGATCTGCTCGAGGTAGCGGCTCGGAATCGCCTGGCGCTCGCTGATCACGCGGATCTGGACCGGCTCGCCGCGCCCGTTGTAGGCGAGATCGAAGATGCCGCAGATGGCGTACTGGACCTGATGCGACAGCCTCATCGCGGGCGAGCATAAACAATGCCCGCCCGTCCGGCCCACCGTGGAAGCCGGCGGCCCGTCGGGATATCCTGAGCGCACCCCCGCTGGTTACTCCCACCGGTCGGCCGCCGTCTCCGCGGCGCCTCCCCCGCCCGGAAATGCAGGTCCCAGCGCTCCCTGCGACCTTCGAGTCGGGGAAGCGTGCGAAGGTTTGCGTGTCCGACATCTCCGCGTTCCTGCGAGCCATCCGCGACGAGCACGCGCTGCGATCCGCGCTGTGTCACCACCGGACACTCCCCGCGCAGCCACCGACGTATGCGCCGGCCCTGCCCGCGGGCTTCGAAGGGCTCGCGCCCGTGCTCGCCGCTCGCGATATCGCGCAGCTCTACAGCCACCAGGCGCGCGCGATCGACCTGCTCGAACCCGAGCCGGCGGCCGACGGCGCGGCACCGCACGGGTGCAACGTGGTGCTCGCCACCCCAACCGCGAGCGGCAAGACGCTCGTCTACAATCTGCCGGTGCTGCGGCGCACGCTGGCGGACCCCGAGGCCCGCGCGCTCTACCTGTTCCCGTTGAAGGCGCTCGGTCAGGACCAGCGCCAGCGTTTCGAGGAAGACGCCCGCGCGCTCGGCCTGCCCGGTGCCCGTATCCGCGCGGCGATCTACGACGGCGACACACCGACCGCCATGCGGAAGAAGCTGCGCGACGACCCGCCGAACGTGTTGATCACGACGCCCGACATGCTCCACGCGGGCATCCTTCCCCACCACGCGACCTGGAAGCATTTCTTCCAGGGGCTGTCGCTGGTGGTCGTCGACGAACTCCACAGCTACCGCGGCATCTTCGGCGCCCACGTCGCCCAGGTGCTGCGCCGGCTCGATCGCGTCGCGCGTTTCCACGGCGCCGCGCCGCAGGTCGTCGCCGCATCCGCGACGATCGCGAACCCGGGCGAACTCGCCTCGGTCCTCGCGAACCGCGAGTTCGAGGTCGTGCAGGCCGACGGTGCGCCGCGCGCGCGGCGCGAAGTGCTGTTGTTCCGGCCCGAGGCCTCGCCCTATACGCTCGCCGCCAGCCTGTTCCGGCTCGCGGTCGGCCTCGGCCTGCGCACCATCGCGTTCACCAAGGCGCGGGTCGTCACCGAGCTGATGCACCAGTGGATCGTCGAAGCCGATCCAACGCTCGCGAAGAAGATCAGTTCCTACCGCGCGGGCTTCCTGCCCGAGGAGCGCCGCGAGATCGAAGCACGCCTGTTTTCGGGCGACCTGATGGGCGTGATCTCGACCTCGGCCCTGGAAATGGGCATCGACGTCGGCGGGCTCGACGTCTGCCTGCTGGTCGGATATCCGGGCAGCCAGGTCTCGACCTGGCAACGCAGCGGCCGCGTCGGCCGCAAGGGCGCGGCCGCGATCGCGCTGATCGCGCAGCCCGACGCCCTCGACCAGTACTTGATCTCGCACCCGGAGGTCTTCTTCTCGCGCGGCTACGAGCACGCCGTGCTCGACCCGCACAACCGCGAAATTGCCTCCGCCCACCTGCCCTGCGCAGCCGCCGAGGTGCCGCTGCGTGCCGGCGAGCGTTGGCTCGAAGCCGAAGAGGCGCGCGCGAACGTGGCCGCGCTCGAGGAGTCGGGCGATCTGCTGCGCAGCGATTCGGGCGGCGAGTGGTTCGCGGCCCGGCGCCGCCCCCACCGCGACGTGAGCCTGCGCCAGATCGGCGCGAGCTACGCCATTGCGCTCGACGGCGAGCGCAGCCAGCGGCCCGAGGTGATCGGTTCGATCGGCTCGGGCAATGTCTTCTCCGAGTGCCACGAAGGCGCCATCTACCTGCATCGTGGCCGCCAGTACCTCGTCACCGAACTCGACCCCGAGAACCGCAACGTCTGGGTGCGCGCGGTCGACGCGCCCTACTACACCCGTGCGATCTCGCAGAAGGAGACCTCGATCCTCACACGCGATCGCTCGCGACCGATGGGAAACTGCCAGGTCGTGCAGGGGCGGCTGAAGGTCACGACGACGATCACGGGCTACGAGCGCCGCCGCGTGCGCGGACAAGACCTGCTCGGCACCGAACCGCTCGAGCTGCCCCCCACGTCGTTCGAGACCGTCGGCATCTGGTTCGAGTTCCCCGACGAGATCCCACGGGCCGTCGAGGCCGCCGAGCTTCACGTGATGGGCGGCATCCACGCCTGCGAGCACGCAGCCTTGTCGCTGTTTCCGCTGTTCGCGCTGTGCGACCGGCACGACGTCGCGGGCATCTCGTACGTGCGCCACCCCGAGCTGAAGCGGGCGGCCTTCTTCCTCTACGACGGCATCCCGGGCGGGGTGGGGATCGCCGCGGGCCTGTTCGAGCGCACCGAGTCGCTGCTCGACACCACGCTCCAAATGATCGCGGACTGCGAATGCGAGGAGGGCTGCCCCGCCTGCGTGCACTCGCCGAAATGCGGCTCGGGCAACCGGCCGATCGACAAGGCCGCGGCCGTGCAGACGCTGCGGCTGCTGCTCGCGCGCGACCCGCTGCCGGTGATCGACGTCGAGACGGAAATCGATGCAGCGGACGAAACGGCAGCGAGGGTGGAGGCCGGTCCCGAAGCCGCCGCGGCGGCGCC
Organism: Deltaproteobacteria bacterium; assembly: GCA_019310425.1. Taxonomy (GTDB): domain Bacteria; phylum Myxococcota_A; class UBA9160; order UBA9160; family SMWR01; genus JAFDEI01. The sequence goes on from JAFDEI010000027.1 coordinate 7,725, forward strand.
ACGGGTGCTGTACTTCGACCTCGAGACGCAACGCTCCGCGGCCGAGGTCGGCGGTTGGCACAACGCCCACCTGATGCGCGTCGCGCTCGCCGTCGTGTACGACTCGCACACGCAGCAGTTCGAAACCTTCCACGAGGCCGACGTCGCCAGGCTGATCGAACGCCTCGCGCAGGCGGATCTCGTCGTCGGCTTCAACGTCAACCGCTTCGACTACCAGGTTCTGCGCGGCTACACGGAACGCAACCTCGAGGCGCTGCCGACCTTCGACATGCTCGATGCAATCCACCAGCGACTCGGTTTCCGGCTGCCGCTCGCGCATCTCGGTGAGGAGACCCTCGGCCACGGTAAGAGTGCCGACGGCCTGCAGAGCCTCGAATGGTGGAAGCAGGGCCGAGTCGACCTGATCGAGGAGTATTGCCGCGACGACGTGGCGTTGTTGCGCGACCTGCTCGGCTACGCGGAAACGCACGGCCACCTGCGCTTCCGCACGCGCAACGGCGAGCGCGTACGGCTGCCCGCGCCCTGGAAGATCCCCGAGCTGCTGGAGGAGGTCCGCGCGGGCCGGGGGCCCACCTCGTCGGACCGTCGAAGGCCGCGCCGCAAGGCCGGGCCCAAGCGCACGAGCTACGCTGGCCCCCTCTTCGACGGAAACCAGACGACCCGATGACGGCCCCGCTCCCGACCACCGACGGCTTGAACCGAGCCATCCAACGCGTCCACCGCAGCGTGCTCATCCTGCTCGCGGGTTGCGCCATCGTGGTGTGGTTGAGCACCGCCGCCGATGCTTCCGAGACGACACCACGGATCTATGCCTGGGCCGCCACCGGACTCGGCGGCATCGCGATCCTGACACGCCCGTTTCGATCCGTGCCGATCAAGAACCCGAAGCTCGTGCTGGCGCGAATCCTGATCAGCTTGATCGCCGCGGCGGGTGTCGGCCTGACCGGAGTCACGGCCGCGGTGATGGGCGGCCCGCGCACAACGGCACTCGCCTACGTACTCGCGGGCGCGATCTTCGCACTGCGCCCGCCCGCCCGAATCAAGCTTCCAACGACTGCGGAGTCCGCGTGATCAACTGGAGCCGTACGCGCAGCTATTTCCCGGTCACGCGCGAGCTCGCGTATCTCAATCACGCCGGCGTCGCGCCGATCTCGACGCGCGTCCTCGAAGCCATCGAGCGATTCACCGCCGAGGCGACGCGCTTCGGCGCGCTCCGTTACGCGCGCAGCTACGATCGCGAGATCGAACGCGTGCGCGACCGCGCAGCCATCTTGTTGTCGGCGCAACGCGAAGAAATCGCCTTCGTGAAGAACACCACCGAGGGCCTCGGCATCGTTGCCGCGGGCCTCACCTGGAATCGCGGCGACCGTGTCGTCACCTGCAACCTCGAATACCCGTCGAACGTCTACCCCTGGTGGCAGCTGAAGTCACAGGGCGTAGAGACCGTGATGCTCGCCGGGGTCGACGGCGCCCTGCCCCTCGACAGCCTCGAAGCGGCCCTGCGCGACCCGCGCGTGCGGCTGGTGTCGCTGTCATCCGTCCAATTCGGTACGGGTGCCCGCACCGACCTCGCAGCCGTCGGCCAGCTCTGCCGCGAACGCGGCGTGCTGTTCTGCGTCGACGCGATCCAGAGTCTCGGCTGCTTCCCGATCGACGTCGAAGCCTGCGGAATCGACTTCCTTTCCGCCGACGGCCACAAGTGGCTGCTGTCGGTCGAGGGCTGCGGCCTGTTCTTCTGCGCACGCCGCTCGCTCGATCTGCTCACGCCGCGCGTGGTCGGCTGGCGAAGCGTGACCGACAACCAGGACTTCGATCGCTACCACATGGATCTCCAGCCGAGTGCCGGGCGCTTCGAGGAGGGAACCCCGAATGTCCCCGGCATCTTCGCGCTCGGGGCCGCGATCGACCTGTTGCTCGAGATCGGCGTGGAGCTGATCGGCGCGCGCGTACTCGAACTCAGCGACCAACTCGTGCGCGGGCTGACCGAGCGGGGAGCCGAGGTCTTGAGCCCGCGCGAAGGCGGGGCCGCGTCCGGCATCGTGTCGTTCCAACTCCCTCACGAAGCGCCCGCCGACACGGCGAAGCGGCTCCAGGCCGAGGGGGTGTTCGTGATCGAGCGGCGCGGCGGCGTACGCGCATCGCCCCACTTCTACAATGACGCCAGCGACCTTGAGCGATTACTCAAGGCACTCTAGCTAAACGCTCGAAATATCAAGTGTTTTTCGATGCAGAACGGAAGGGACCGACTAAGCGGGCAGCGGGTCGCTGCGCGGGTGACGACTCACGATGCGGAAGTCGATACGCGCGCGGATCTGGTCTACCGACTCCACCCGCACTTGGAAACGGTCGCCGAGTTCGAAGCGTTCGCCCGAGCGCTGCGCGGTGAAGGAGTGCCGCCGCTCGTCGTACTCGACGAACTCGCTCAGCGCCGATACGTGCACCAGCCCCTCGACGAAATGATCGTCGAGGGTGAGCCACAGACCGAACGGTGCCGCGCCCGTCATGCTGGCGGAAAACTCCTCACCGACGCGCGACGCGAGAAATGCGCACTTCTGCAAATCGACGGCCTCGCGCTCGGCATCGACCGCCACACGCTCGCGCCACGACGTACGGCCCGCAACGCGTTGCATCCGCTCCAGTCCACGCCGGTCCGGCTTCCCAGACCCCCGCCGGCCGCCCGGATCGGCCGCGACCAGTGCCTGCAAGGCGCGATGGACGACGAGGTCGGCATAACGCCGGATCGGCGATGTGAAATGCGTGTAGTGGCTGAACGCGAGCGCGAAGTGCCCGCGACAATCGGCGCCGTAGCGCGCCTGGGTCATCGCGCGCAGCACGGTCTGATTCACGAGCCGCTCTTCGCGGCGACCGCGTGCCTGCGATAGCGCTGCGGCAATCCAACCCGGCCCCGCGTCCGCTTCATCGCCGCGCCCGCGATGCCGCCCGCGCGGGTCGGCGGCCCCGAGGCCGAAGGTCGCGAACAACTCGCGCATCGCCGCCTCGTCCTGGGGCAGCGGCGGTTCGTGGTTGCGGTAGATCGCCGGCAGCCCGCTCTCCGCGAGCGCTTCCGCGACCGCGCGGTTGGCGGCCAACATGGCATCTTCGACCGCGCGGTGCGCAACCGTTCGCGGATGCGCGACGATATCGGCGACCCGACCGTCCGGGCCGAAGACGAGTTCGGGCTCCGGGAGATCGAGCTCGAGCGCGCCGCTCGCGTTGCGGTGTCTTCGCAGTGCGGCCGTGGCCCGCGCGAGGCCACGCAGCTGCTCGGCGATGTCGCGCGCGAGGCCACCGTCGCCGCCGCCTTCCATCACGCCGGCCACCTCCTCGTAGACCAGCCGGGCCCGGCTGCGGATCACCGCGGCGTAGAACTTCTTCTCGCTCACTTTGCCACCGGATCCGACCACGAGTTCGACCACCCAGGCGAGGCGGTCGACGTCGGGGCGCAGCGAGCAGAGATCGCCCGACAGGCGTTCGGGCAGCATCGGGATCGCGCGGTCCGGGAAATAGACACTATTGCCGCGCCGCAGCGCTTCGCGGTCGATGGCCGACCCTTCCGGCACGAACGCGGCGACGTCCGCGATGGCAACCCAGAGCCGGAAGCCACCGGAACCAGCAGGCTCGACGCACAGCGCGTCGTCGTGATCGCGCGCGGTCGCGGGGTCGATGGTGACGAACGGCAGGTCGCGCAGGTCACTGCGTTGTGCGATCTCGGCCGGCGACAACCCGCCCGCGAGCGCTTCCGCCTCTTCCCGCACCGCACGTGGAAATTCGACGCGCAGACGTCGCCGCCAGACAATGGCACGAAAATCGGCGTCCGGATGCCCGGGCGGCCCGAGTCGTTCGGTCACCCGACCCCGCGGCGGCGCGGGCGCTGCAGCGCCCGCACGCCGAGGTGAACGCACACGCCGCTGCGGCGGCCGCACCGGCTCGACCACCACCACTTCACCATCCTGCGCGCCGCCGCTGGCGCCGCGACCGATCGCAACCAGCCAGTCGCCGTCGTCTCGGTAGGGTGTGACGAAGGCCTTGCCGGCGCCGCGATGGAAGACCCCCACCCAATTCGGTCGGTCACCCCCGAGCACGTCGAGGACTTCGCCGCGTTGACGCGCCGGATCGCCGATCGGCTGCACCAGCACACGGGCACCCGGCTGGGCACCGCCCGAACCCGCAACACGCCAGACCGCGCCCGATTCCTCCGTCACGCTGCCACCGCGTGCGTCCGGGCCCGTGGCGGGTTCGAAGCTGCCCTCGATCCGGCCGTCGCGTCGCCGCAGACGATAACGACGCTCGACGCGTTCGATCTTCCCTGCCCGTTCGAGTTCTTTCAAGATCGGGCGCAACGCGCGAATCGCGTCGCGGCCCGCGCCGAGGTCACGCAGGATCGCGGGCGCGGACAGCAACGGGCGCTGCTTTCCGCGCAGGGCCGCGAGCACCCGCTCGGGCACGAGCTTCGACGAGCGCGAGCGCCCACCCGATTGCGTACGCGCCGGGCGACCGCGCGAGGCACCGTCCCTCGGACGACCTTTCCCCGCCGAGCGACCCGCGTCGCGCCTTCCGCCGGCTCCGCCCTTCCCCTGTTTCCCGCGCCCCGCACCTCGGCGTTTCACACTCGCCCCCTCTGAAATGCACTCCACGATCCACGAGAATTCACTCGAACGGCGCGCCGCAACCTTAAGGCACCTCGGCGATTGACGCGCCGCAGCTCTCACCGTAGTCTCCGGCGCGATTGCCCGGGTGGCGGAATTGGTAGACGCGCTAGGTTCAGGACCTAGTGTTCGCAAGGACGTGCTGGTTCGACTCCAGTCCCGGGCACCATCGCCTTCCCCAGAACAACGAATACGGCTGATTCCCGCCCCAGCGCCCATTCTGCTGGTTGGGCGGCGCGATCCCGTGAACGGATCGCCTTGGAACGCGGTCATACCTGAAAATGGCTGGACTGGTTCGCCCGCGTTTTGCCTAGACTGGCAGCCGAAACCAAGAATCCCTTGAACGAATACTGGAAGGAAATCCGATGACGATTCGATCGCTCCGCACTGCCTCGATGCTGTTGTGCTCACTGCCGCTGATCTTGACGGCGTGCGGCGGCAGCGATGCTCCGGGAACCACCCCGACGGCCGGCACATCGGCCGAAGCGGCTCCCACGGCCGAAGTCCCGACCCCGGCGGCAGCCGCCGCTACGGAGTTCACCGAAACTAAGTGGAAGCTGGTGGCGATCCATCCGAACGACGGTGACGCAATCACTCCGGACCCTGGGGCCGTGCCGACACTCGAGTTCAACGCCAAGCTGAGCGCAAACGGCGTGCTGCGTGTGATCGGATTTAGCGGCTGCAATCATTTCTTCGGCGATTACACGACCGGCGCCGATGGCAGCCTGTCCCTGCCCGCCCCTGTCGGAATGACGAAAGTGGCCTGCGCCGAGCCCATCCAGACGCTCGAAACGGCCCTGATGAAGTCTCTCGCGGGCGCCTCCGGCTACTCGCTCGAAAACGGCGTGCTGACCATCCGAAGTGAAAACGGCTCGCTGCACTTCGAGGGAGGTTGACCCGCCGGCGGCGGTGCCTAGGCTTCCGCGATTCCGCCTGTGAGGGAGCCGCGTGTCCGACGCCGATCGAGAAAATGAACAGAGCCTGCGCATCTCGGAGCACGAGCGGGTCGAGATCCCGACGCTCCTGCCGCTACTCCCTGTCCGAGATGTGGTGATTTTTCCAGGGGTTACGTTCCCACTGTCAATCGGACGCACGAAGTCTCTTGCGGCCCTGGAACGGGCCGGTGAAGGCGGCTTCATGCTGGTCGCGACTCAGCGTGACGCCACCACCGAAGACCCGACCGAGCAGGAGCTGTTCCCGGTTGCGTGTGTGGTCCGGGTGCTGCGCGTCATCGACTCCCGGCTCGGGGGCAAACAGGCCATCGTGGTCGGCGTGGTGCGCACCCGCCTGGGCGAGCCGGTCGAGACCGAGCCCGCGGTCATGATGCGGCTCGATCCGCTGATGGATCTCGAGGACGATTCGGACGAGTGCGACGAGATGTGGGCCCGTGTGACCGCGTTGGCCGAGCGCGTGATCGACCTGCACGACGATTATCCGGATGAGTGGAAGAGCTTCGTCGCAGGCATCGCGACGCCGGGCCTGATGGCGGACGTGATCGCCTCGACACTCCCCCTCTCGCCCGAAGAGAAGATCACCCTGCTGACCGAGACGAACCCGACCAAGCGCCTCACGCGGGTGGCGATGCACCTCGAACGCGAGGTGACGATCGCCGAGACGCAGCGCGCGCTCAGCGACAAGAGCGAAAGCGATCCGATGGAACCCGAGCGGCGTGAAAGGCTGCTGCGGCGCCGGATGCGCGAGATCGAGGAAGAGCTCGGCGAAAGCGACCCGGGTATCCGCGAGGTGGAAGAGCTGCGTGAGCGGATCGATCAGGCCAACCTGCCGGAAGCCGCACAGATTCAGGCCGACCGCGAGCTGAAGCGCCTCGCCGCGCTCCCCCAGCACGCACCCGACCGGCATCTGATCCGCACCTATATCGAGTGGATGGCAGATCTGCCGTGGTCGACGGAAACCGAGGACAAACTCGACCTGAAGGCCGCACGCGAAGTCCTCGACGCCGACCACCACGACCTCGAGAAGGTCAAGGACCGCATTCTCGAATTCCTGGCGGTGCGCAAACTCGCACCGGACACCAAGAGCCCGATCCTGTGCTTCGTCGGCCCCCCCGGTGTCGGCAAGACCTCGCTCGGTCACTCGATCGCACGCGCGATGGGGCGCAACTTCGCGCGCGCATCGCTCGGCGGCGTCCGCGACGAAGCCGAGATCCGCGGCCACCGTCGCACCTACGTGGGCGCGATGCCGGGGCGGATCGTGCAGAACCTGCGGCGGGCGGCATCGCGCAACCCGGTCTTCCTGCTCGACGAGATCGACAAGCTCGGTTCCGACTTCCGAGGCGACCCCTCGTCCGCACTGCTCGAAGTGCTCGACCCCGAGCAGAACTCCCAGTTCAGCGATCACTACATCGAAATCCCGTTCGACCTCTCGAAGGTGATGTTCATCGCCACCGCGAACACGTTGTCGACGATCCCGCCCGCGCTTCTCGACCGGATGGAGGTGATCGAACTCCCCGGCTATACCGAGAACGACAAGCAGATCATCGCCATGCGCCATCTGGTACCGAAGCAGCGCGAGAACCACGGCCTGAAGGTCGAACAAACCAGCATTACGGACGCGGCGATCGCAAAGATCGTGCAGGAGTTCACCCGCGAGGCGGGCGTACGCAGCCTCGACCGACAGATCGCCTCGCTGATGCGAAAGGCCGCACGCCGGGTTGCGAGCGGAGGCCCGGATACCCGGATCGAGATCGACCCGGAGTTCGTCGCCGAGGCCCTCGGCGCCCCGCCCCATCTCTCCGAAACCGCCGAGCGCACCACGCTGCCCGGAGTCGTGGTCGGCCTCGCCTACACCAGCCACGGCGGCGACATCCTCTTCCTCGAGAGCACCGTGATGCCGGGCGGCAAGGGGGTGCGCCTGCGACTCACGGGCCAGCTCGGCGACGTGATGAAGGAGTCGGCCGAGGCGGCACTGTCGTGGGTGCGGTCGAATGCAGAGCGTCTGCAGCTCGACGAATCCCCCGCACTCGAGGCCTCCGAAATCCACCTGCACGTGCCGGCGGGTGCGGTGCCGAAAGACGGCCCCTCGGCCGGAGTCGCCATGGTGACCGCGCTGGTCTCGGCGCTCGCAAACCGGCGCGCGCGCGGAAACGTGGCGATGACGGGCGAGATCTCGCTGCGTGGGCGCGTGCTGCCGATCGGCGGCGTCAAGGCCAAGGTGCTGGCCGCGGCACGAGCCGGCATCGAGACGGTGATCCTGCCGAAACGCAATCAGAAGGATCTGGTCGAGATCCCGGCCGAGATCCTCGAGAAGATCGAGCTGAAACTCGTCGAAGATATCGACGAAGTACTCGAGATCGCCCTCGAGCCCGGGGACGACTAGCTGGCAGCTAGTCGGATTCGGAGGCGTCGGCTTCGACTGCTTCGCGGAGTTCGTCGAGGAACTCGGGGAGTGCGGAGATGACGCGATTCCAGTTCGGAATCTGCGGCATGCCCAGCGGGTCGCGCACGAAACCGAGGCCCGCAGCGTTGAGTGCACGCGTGAAGGTGTCGACCGCGAGTTCTTCTTCGTGCCGGTCGAATGCGAGGCCGTTCAGCAGCGCGTCGTCGCTGTAGGATGCGATCGCGTCCTGCGCCGTGCGCTTGTACGCGGCAACCAGCGTATTCAGGAAGCCGGAGTCGAACTCGACGCCGTAGCTCGCGAGGTTCCGAATCGCCGACGACGCGATGTCGACCACCATCCGGTGCAACCCCTTGCTCGCGTCATCGACCGACAGGTCCTGGTGCCGATGGTCGTAGTTCTCGACCAGCTCGACCTGGCAGACGCGCTTGAGCGAGCAGTTGCGATACACCTCGGCGAGCGTGCCGATTTCGAGACCCCAGTCGCTCGGGATGCGATTGATGCGCGCGAGTTCGGTCGTCATCGAACACTCGCCCGCGAGCGGATAGCGGAAGGAATCCAGGAACTCGAGCAGCGGATGCGTGCCGAGCACGGCCTTCATCGCGCGCAGCAACGGCGTCACGAACAACCGGGTCACGCGACCGTAGAGCCGGTCGGCCACCCGCCCGTAATAACCCTTGGCGAATTCATAGTGGAGGTTCGGATTCGCGGTGGGAAAGCACAGCCGCGCCAGCAACTCACGGCTGTATTCGCGGATGTCGCAGTCGTGGATCGCGATCACGCGCGAAACGTCGGTCGCGAGCACGTAACCCGACGCGAGCCAGGTACTCTGCCCCTTGCCGGCCGAGATCGGCGCGAGCCCCTCTCCGCGCAAGGTCTCGTAGAGCGCCTGCACCCGCGCACCGGAGTTCCACAGCAGCACCGGCGCCTTGCCGTCGAGCGTGGTCACGCCGTCGAACATCTCCCGCATCTCTTCGTAACCACTGCGGTCGTCGGTCCCCGAGATACTGACCACGATCTGCCGCAGGTAGTTCACGCCTCGCAGGGTGTCGACGATGCCCTTCAGCCCGGGCCCGTGCAGCTCCGAAATCAGGCACGGCAACACCAGCGCAATCGGTCGGCTGCTCGAGTACTGCAACAGCTCGCGTTCGAGTCGATGAACGTCGAGCTGACCCAGGCGATGAAGGGTGGTAATCACCCCAGTCTGATGGAAGTCCGCCATGGAGAGGAGTGGACACTCTCTCGCTGCCGGTGTCAACCCGCCCGGATCGGGCAGGCCGCCGGAGCCCCGGCCCGCGATCCCGCGCTAGGCAGACGGTTCGAGCGCGATGATCTCGTCGAGCAGCCCAACCGCGGCGGGATCGATTTCGATGAATTCGAGCCCGACATCGGTCGTGATCGGATCCATCTCGGTCGCCCAGGCGACCTTCCCGACCGCCACGATGGTGTGGTCGCCGATGTTGAAGGTCACGCGGAGGGTGTCACCGAGGTTGATCTCGCAGCCGACCGCCTCGAACCGGATGCCGCCCGTCGAGAGGTTCCGGCTCACGCCGAGCAGGTCGCGCGTCTCCACAGGCGCGAAGGAAATCACCTGATCGGTTGCGATACGAGAGTACTTGCGACGCTCACCCATGAGTTTCCACCCCAAGAAAATCGCTCGAAGCTGCGTATCTGCGCGTTTCGGCAGATGACGCGTCGCGCTTGAGCCCGGGCGGAAAATCTCCTCAGGAAGAGGCGGAGAAGAGATCGAGTTGCCGGTCTTCTGCTCCCGGCAGGCGAAGCTCGCCGAGCTGTAGCCGCAGGCGGGTGATGGGGCGGCTGCCGGCGTCGCTCCGGTCGAGCAGCCGCATCGCGGCGGCCTGAATCTCCGAAGCCACGGCGGTCGGCTCCGAGAGGGTCAGACTGCGGGTGACGGCAGCCTGATCGACGAAATCGAACTTGAGCGCGACTCTGAGGGCCGTCATCCCCTGCCGCCCGAGCTCGGCCGCGAGCCCCTGGGCGAGCTCCTGGATGTACTCGCCGAGCACGGCACCGTCGCGGGTGCCGTCGCGCACACCGGTCTCGCGGCTGACACTCTGAGCCCGGCCACTCGAACGCACACGGCGGTCGTCCCAGCCGGCTGCGAGCGCGGCGATCTGGAGGCCACGGCTGCCGAGCGCCGCCTCGAGCTTCGCGGGGTCGAACTTCGCGACCTCGCCGATCGTGCGTGCGCCGAGTTCGGCGAGGGTCTGGGCGGTCTTCTCGCCAACCCCCTCGAGGCGTACGACCGAGAACGGCGCGAGGAAGGCCCCTTCTTCGCCCGCGGCAATCTGGCGAATCGCACCGTCGCCGGCCTCCTCGGAGGCCAGCCGGGCGATCAACTTGCCCGATCCCAGGCCCGCACGAATCGGCAGTCCGAGTTCGCGGTGCACCAGCCCCTGCAAGCGTTTGGCGATCTCATCGGGCGGCTCCGGGAGCCCCGTGAGGTCGAAGAAGGCCGCCGCGAGTCCGAAGGGTTCCAGCTGCTCGACACCGCGCCGCAGCCACGCGAACAGCTGCCGCGACACTTCGCGGTAGCGCACCATGTTGGTGCGGAACGCGCGCGCCTCGGGGCAATGGCGCATCGCATCGATCACCGGCATTTCGAGTTTCACACCGGCCGCGATCGCGTCCGCGGTCGCGCTCTGGACCGAGCCCTTCTTGCGCGGGTCGCCACCGACGATGATCGGCCGATCGACCAGCTCCGGATGATCGGCGCGTTCGATATTCGCATAGAAGTTCGGCATCTCGACGAAGAGCACGGTCCGCGTCATTGCGCCGAGCCTCGCTGAAGCGGCTCCAGCACCAACAGCGCGCGACTCGACTCTTCGATCACCAGTGGGGCGGTCGGCAGCAGCTTGGCGCGGCCTGCCAGCCACCCGGACACGCCGTCCGCAAAGTGCGCGTGGCCCGGGTGCTCACTCTGCCCGGGTGCATGCGAGGTCAGCGCCTGATCGAGCGCCCCGGCATCGACCGTCAGCCGGAACGTCGATGCGACGCGCACCTCGAATGGGTCGGTTCGGTCGTACTCGGCGGCATTCACCGTGGCGCCGCTCCCGCCGGTCTCGAACGGACCGAGACTCGAGCCGGCACTTCCGAGCGGCCCACCCGGCGCAAAGGCCGCGAAGGACAGCGAGTGCAGCCGCCCCCAATGCCAGCGATGGCGGTTTGGGCCAAGCTGGTAGGACAGCTGGAACCAGGTTTCGCGCAGGCTCTCACGAACTGCGAGGGCGACTTCTTCGGGCTGCCAACGCGAGTCCAGCGATGTTCCCGCTGCAGCTTCGCGCGCAATGTCGAAGACGATCTGATCGGGGTCGGTCTGCGGGAGAGCGAGATAGCGGTTCATCAACGCCGTTCCGAGTACCGGTTCGAGCAACTTCCGGGTCAGGCTTTCCAGCAGCAGGTGGTAGATCGCCGAGCCGGAATTGCGGGCGCCCGCGCGGCCGTCCCAGTTGCGCAACAGCCCCGCGATCTCCTTTCCCTCCGGGCTCGGCGACTCGCCAAGCGTTGCCAGCTCCAATACCGCGGCGACCAACGCGCGCGCGCGGTCCAACCCGACGTCGACCTGCAGGCCGGATACCTCACGGGCATCGAGCTTGCCTCGCTTCACGGCCTCGCCGATCAGCCTGTTGATGCGCTCGGCGCGTGCGCCCGATCGCCACATCCACTCGACTTTCGGGCTCCCGCGCCGCAAGGCGAAGGCATTGTCGGCTGCAATCGCCCAGCGCCTGCCCTCACCGAGCCTTCGCCGCGGCAGCGCATCGAAGGGGATTCGCCCACCCCAATCGTAATAGCGGGCACGACCCGGCAGCGGCGCCATGCCCGAGACGAGTGCGCGCTGTGGAATCCAGCCCGCCACCTGCATGCCCGCGCTGCCTTCACGCGCCGCGTACACGAAGGCGAGCGGCGGCTCCTCGTGGCGCTCGAAGGCGCGGTGCAGCGCTGCCACGTCGCGCGCACGCGCGACTTGGAGCAAGCTCTCGAGGCCCGATACCGCGTCGGGTCGCGCGCCCGCCCAGGCGAGCGCCAACGGCTTCAACCTGCCGGGAATCAAGCCGTCGACCAACGGGCCGTGCCGCGTCCCCCGCACATCGAGAACTTCGGCCGCCCCCCCGCGGACCTCGAGGATCTCGCTGCGCCGCGACAGTTCGCGCCAGTCGCGGCCGTCGTAATACAGGTTCGCGTCCGCGAGACCCAGCTTCTCTTCGTAGAGATCCGTCGTGACCGCGCGCGCGTGGGTCGAGGCCCAGGCCAGGCGATCGTTGCGGCCGCTCCAGACCACCGGAATCCCCGGAATCGTCGAGCCCGCGATATCGACCCGGCGGCCGCGGAAATGCGCGACGTAGATGAGGGACGGCGCGGTCGGCTCGAGATGGTGGTCGGCGGAGAGGATCGGCGCACCGCTGTCGGTTTCGCTGCCCGCGATCACCCAGGCGCTGCTGCCGATCGATCGGCCGCGCAGCCGCGTCGCCGCACGCAGCGGATCGTCATACGGCCGCCCCGTCTGCGCGTCGGCCGCATTGCGGCCAATGCCTCCGCGTCGTCCCACCGCCCGATCCTCGGGTGGTGCTGCTGGCACTCCGGCCGTGACATCGTCGCGAGCGGAGGAACCGGCCGGCCGGCCACCTTTGGGAAAGAATCGGCTGGCTCCAAAACCGCCGAGGCGCTCGATCAGGTCGTTGAGCACGAGCGAGACCTCGAGCACTCCCGAAAGGCCCCAGGAGTGGAGCTTGAGCAGCGCAACCGAGTCGCCGCCACTCCAATCTTCGATCGAGGCCGCCTGCCCGAGCAGCGCGACCGGCGGATCGGCGGTGCCGTCGCGCACACGTCCGATGCGCGCGTTCACGCCCCGCACATAGGCCTCGACGAGGGCTCGGGTGCCGGGCTCGAGGCGCTCGAACTCGGCGTCGCCGAGGCCGCCGAGGTTCAAGGTGCGGGCGAGCCGGTCGGCCGGAAGCCCGGCCTCACCCACGACTTCGGCGCTGCGCCCGCGCGCAAGACTACGGAGTCGCAGCATCTGCGCGAGCCGATCCTGCGCGTGCACGAAGCCCAGGCCGAAGAACGCGTCCTCGTCGGTCGAGGCCAACACGTGCGGCACCCCGCGCTCGTCGCGGCGCACTTCGATGCGCGCTTCGATGCCGTCGACCACGACCCGACCGTTCTCCAGCGGAAAGGCATCGACGTTCCGCATCGAGCGGCGCGTCTGATGCAGCGCCGCCACCCCCACCGAGACCACGACCAGCGCGACGAATGCGACGTTGCGCATGCGCAAGCGTCGCAGCCGCTCGACCGAAGCCGACACCGGACCGCTCACGCTCGCCTGACCGCCGCCGCCCGGAACCCGGGCATCGACGCTGCCCTCTCGACCCGATACATCCCGCACTCACTCAAGAGAAATCCCGACCTTCGCCCAGCCCCATGTTAGCGGCCCACCCGTTCCGGTAGCGAGACTAGAAGTTCGGACCACGCCACGACCCGGGAGCGTGGGCCCTGAAGCGACCGACCCGGCGCAGATTCCACCCAACCGACCCTGAAGGCCTGCGACCGAGCAGCCCATGATGGCGACCCCCGTGACGGCTGGATACCCTATATCCCAACCACCCCCTATTCGTCAGGACACCTCCTTGAGCCTTAAAATCGGAATCAACGGTTTCGGCCGCATCGGGCGACTCGTGCTCCGCGCCACGCGTAACGCGGACGTCGAAGTGGTCGGAATCAACGATCTGACCGACGCCCGAACCCTCGCCCACCTCCTGAAATACGACTCGGTCCATGGCCACTTCCCGGGCGAGGTCGAGGCCGTCGAAAACGGACTCAAGGTCGACGGCCGAGAGATCCCGATCACCCAGGCGCGCGAACCCGCCGATATCCCCTGGTTCGACCAGGGTGCGAAGATCGCAGTCGAGTGCACCGGCCGGTTCGTGGATCGCGAGAGCGCCGGCCAGCACCTCGCCGCGGGCGCCGAGCGCGTCGTGATCAGCGCTCCGGCCAGCGACCCGGACGTGACCATCGTATTGGGCGTGAACGACGAGGAGTACGACCCGACCAGCCACCGCATCGTGTCGAACGCGTCGTGCACGACCAACTGCCTGGCGCCGGTCTGCAAAGTGCTGAACGACAGCTGGGGCATCGAAGCGGGCTGGATGACCACCATCCACGCCTACACCAACGACCAGGTCATGCTCGACTCGGCCCACAAGGATCCGCGCCGAGCGCGCGCGGCGGCGTTGTCGATGATTCCCACCAGCACGGGCGCCGCCAAGGCGATCGGCCTGGTGCTGCCGGAGCTCCAGGGGAAGTTCGACGGTTACGCGATGCGGGTGCCGACCGCCGACGTCTCGGTCGTCGACCTGAGCGTGCGGCTGTCGCAGACGACCGACGCTGCGGCGATCAACGCGGCCATGCTCGAGGCCGCGAACGGCCCGATGCGGGGAATCCTGCAGGTCTGCGACGAGCCGCTGGTCTCGATCGACTTCTGCGGCAATCCGCATTCGTCGATCCTCGACGCCGCGAATACGCGGGTGATGAACGGCGACTTCGTGAAACTGCTGTCGTGGTACGACAACGAATGGGGCTACGCCTCGCGCCTGGTCGACCTCGTACAAAAAATGGATCAGTAGGTCGGCTTGGCGACTCCGGACCTCGATTCCCTGCTGCAAGGCGGCGTTCGCAGCCAACGCGTCTTCGTTCGCGCCGATCTGAACGTGCCGCTGGCGGACGGCCGGATCCGCGACGACAGCCGCATCCGGGCCTCCGTCCCGACGCTGCGCCGACTCATCGACGCGGGCGCGCGCGTGGTGCTGGCCTCGCACCTCGGCCGCCCGAAGGGCAAGCTCGACCCGGCAGTCTCACTGCGGCCCGTCGCACCGCGGCTCGCCGAACTGCTCGGCTCCCCGGTCGCGTTCTGCCACGACTGCATCGGCGACGACGCCGCCAAGGCTGCCCACGAGCTCAGCGACGGTGGCGTGCTGCTGCTCGAAAACCTGCGCTTCCACGCCGGCGAGACCGCCAACGACCCCGACTTCGCGGACGCGCTCGCCGGGCTCGCCGACGCCTACGTGAACGATGCCTTCGGCACCGCCCACCGCGCACACGCATCGACGGTCGGAGTCGCGGAGCGCCTGCCGCGCCGGGCCGCCGGCGACCTGATGATCAGCGAACTGCGACACCTCCAGGTCGTCCGCGACCCCGAGCGCCCCCTGGCGGTCCTCGAAGCGCTCGCACCCCACGCCGAAGTGCTCGCGATCGGCGGCGCCATGACTTACACCTTCATGGCCGCGCGCGGCGAATCGATCGGTCGTTCGCGTTTCGAGCCCGACCGCGTCGATGACGCCCGCCGCGTCGAGCGTACAGCCGCCGATGCCGGGCGACAGCTGCTGCTGCCGAGCGATCACGTGATCGCCGAGAGCCTGGACGCGGACGCCCCCGCGCGGGTCGCGAGCGAGATTCCCGACGGCTGGATCGCGCTCGACATCGGCCCCGAGACCGGCCGGCGCTACGTCGAAGCGGCGAAGCAAGCGCGCACCGTGTTCTGGAACGGCCCGATGGGCATGTTCGAAGTCGCCGCCTACGCGACCGGCACCCGCAGCCTGGCGGCCGGTCTGGCCGAGAGCGATGCCACCACGGTCATCGGCGGCGGCGACTCCCTCGCCGCGGTCAACCAGCTCGGCATCGGCAACCGCATCGACCACCTCTCGACCGGCGGCGGCGCGAGCCTCGCATTCGTACAAGGCCTGACGCTGCCCGGTGTCGCGGCACTCGGAGACTGAGATGCGCCGACCGATCTTCGCCGCGAACTGGAAACTGCACAAGAACCGCGGCGAGGCCGCCGCCTACGTGCGCGAGCTGTTGCCGCGGGTTGCGGGCATGGACGGCGTCGAAATCGTGCTCGCCCCCCCCTTCACCGCCCTCGACGCCGTGGCGACCGCACTCGCGGGTTCGGCGGTCGCACTGGCAGCGCAGAACGTCCACCCCGCCGCGAGCGGGGCGTTCACGGGCGAGGTCGCCCCCGGCATGCTGGCCGACCTCGGCTGCCGCTTCGCGATCGTGGGCCACAGCGAGCGACGGGCCCTGTTCGGCGAAACCGACGCCGGGGTGGCGAGCAAGGCCGCCGCCCTGCTCGCAGCCGGCTTGCGGCCGATCGTCTGCATCGGCGAGACCCTCGAACAGCGCGACGCAGACCAGACCTTCGACGTGCTGCGGACGCAGCTCGCGGGCAGCCTGGCGGGCCTCCCGCGCAACCGCGCGCGCGACCTGGTGCTCGCCTACGAGCCCGTCTGGGCCATCGGCACGGGCCGCTCGGCCACACCCGAAATGGCCCAGGAAGCCCACGCCTTCGTCCGCGAGTGCCTGGTAGCCCAATTCGGCGAGGCTGGCGCTGAAATCCAGATCCAGTACGGTGGGTCGGTCAAGCCCGAGAACGCGGCCGCGCTGATGGCGCAGCCCGACATCGATGGTGCCCTGGTGGGAGGCGCCGGTCTCGAGGCCGAATCTTTCTCGAAGATCATCCACTTCGAGGCTCAAGAAGGGTCGTCATGAACACCGTGTTGACTGTGTTGCATGTGGTGGT
>JAFDEI010000189.1 GCA_019310425.1 Deltaproteobacteria bacterium
GTCTCGACGGTGAGTGTTGTATCTGACACGGGTCTTCTCCTACGGAATTTCAGACGAATAGAGAGCTGACGCTCTCCTCGTTGTTGATGCGACGGACCGCCTCGCCGAGCAGCGGGGCAATCGTAACGACATGGATCTTCTCGCAATCTCGCCCGTCGGAACTGAGCGGGATGGTGTCGGTGACGACGAGTTCGTGTAGCGGCGATTCCGCAATGCGCTTGATCGCGGGGCCGGACAGCACGGGGTGCGTAATCACCGCGGACACCGAGTTGGCGCCCTCGGCGATCAGCGCCCGGGCGCCTTCGGAGAGCGTGCCAGCCGTATCGACCATGTCGTCGACGATGACGCAGTCGCGGCCCTGCACGTCTCCAACGATGTTCATCACCTGAGCGACATTCGCGGCCTCACGCCGCTTGTCGATGATCGCGAGGTCGGCGTCGAGGCGCTTTGCGTAAGCGCGCGCGCGCTCCACACCGCCCGCATCGGGTGAGATGATCGTTACATCCTTGGGATAGCGTGAGCGGATCTCGCCGAGCAATACCGGCGTGGCGTAGACGTTGTCGACCGGGATGTTGAAGAAGCCCTGGATCTGCCCCGCGTGGAGGTCGATGCACAACACACGGTCTGTGCCCGGCGTCGAGATCAGGTCGGCGATCAACTTCGCGGTGATCGGCACGCGCGGGCGCACCTTGCGATCCTGCCGTGCATAGCCGTAGTACGGAACCACCGCGGTGATGCGGGCGACCGACGAACGCTTCAATGCGTCGATCATGATCAGCAGTTCCATCACGTGCGTATTCGCCGGCGAACTCGTCGATTGCAGCACGAAGCAATCCGTGCCGCGAACGTTCTCGGAAATTTCGACCATCACTTCGCCATCGCTGAACGTCCCGACCTCGGCCTTGCCGAGGTCGATGTCGAGATAACTCGCGATGCTCTGGGCGAGAACCGGGTTCGAGCTGCCCGCGAAGAGTTTGATGCGCTGCATGATCTCCTCGACACTGAGTCTACTCAGCGAAAATCTGGTTGGGGCGGCAGGACTCGAACCTGCAGATGGCGGCTCCAAAGGCCGCTGCCTTACCATTTGGCGACGCCCCAGCGACCGGAACCGTCCCCGAGCCCGCGAAGGCTCTAGTTTGCTTGCCCTCAGGTCTCGTCGACGACCGATTGGTCGATCCTGCGATCCACCAAACCCGTACGGAATCGGCGGGTTACAGACTATCCAGATTTCGCCCCAAGCGCGACCCTGGCCCAGATCGGCGCCACGGTCTGCATTCGCTCGACAGCTTCGTGTGCTTCGTCGGCATTTCCGAACACCCCGAAGACCGTCGGCCCGCTGCCGGACATCCCCACCATCGACGCCCCCGCATCCCGCAACCGCTGCTGCAAACGCGCCACCGGAGGGCAAAGCCGCACCGCGGCGGGCAGAAGGTCGTTGGACAACAGGGAGGCCAGGGCATCCGGCCGGTTCGAGGCGACGATCCCGGCGATTTCCCGAAGCGACCGCAGCGTAGGGGCGGCACCCGGCGGCGTCAATGCGGACCGCAGGACATCCGTGGCCCGGAAGACCTCGGCGGTCGATAGCGAAATCCCGGGGTTGAGAAGCACCAGCGCGAATTCGGGCCAGACGGGCAGCGGCTCGATCCGCTCGCCGATCCCGCCCACCCAGGCGGGCCGCGGGTCGAGGAAGAACGGCACGTCGGCGCCGAGTTCGAGGGCGATCCCGGCCAGCGTGCCGGGATCGACCGCATCCGGGAAGGCCTCGTCAAGCGTCCGGAGGACCGCTCCCGCGTCGCTCGAGCCCCCACCGAGGCCGGCTGCGACCGGAATTCGCTTGCTGAGCCGGATGGCGAGCGAGAAGTGAAGCCCGGAGCGCTCGAGAAAGGCCCTGCCCGCGCGCACGGCCAGATTGCGGTCGTCGCTCGGAATCACCCCTCCCGGAGTACCGGCCTCGCTCTCGACCACGAGGGTGACCTCCGCCCCCGCGGACGGCGCGAGTTCGAGCTGCAGGTCGTCGGCGAGGTCGAGCGGTACGAAGACGCTTTGCAGCTCGTGGTTCCCGTCCGGACGCCTGCCGACGAGCGCAAGCCCAAAGTTGATCTTCGCGCAGGCCGGCACGGAAAGTCGCCGCACAGCCGCCGCGGGGTCGAGGCTGCGGCTCACGATCGCTGCCGATGCGTCACTTCTCGCATTCGACGAACTGCATCCGCAGTTCATACAGCAACGACTCGATCAGCTTCGCTTCCTGGGTTCCCAGGTTTCCCTGCGTCTTCTCGGACAGCATCTCGAGCGTGTCGATCGTCTGCTGCGCGAGCACGAGATTCGCCTCCGCGGGTTCGCCCTGCTCGGGGTCGTTCAGCATGCCCATGTGGTACATCGCGGACGTGCCGAGCGAGATCACGAAGGTCGAGAAGTCGATCTTCGGAATCGCATCCGGCGCTTCCTCCGGCGAGCTGCTCTCGCCCAGCGTGAACCCCCGCTGTGACTCGTCGCGTTCGTCTTGTGCCATCAAGGTTGCTCCCCGAGGCCGGCGCGATCGGCCGCGTCGGCCTTCTGCATCTCTTTATAGGCCCGGTCGAAGCGTTGGATCACGGTGACCGAGCTGCCGATCGCGACGACCCACAACGCCGGCACGACCATCCCCAGGATTCCACCCACGGCGAGCAGTCCAACCCGCTCGCCGCGCTCCATGATCCCGACCTTGATCTCGGGCACGTACTGCTCGGCGCAGGCCTTCGAGTACGAGACCAGCACGCAGGCGATCAATGCCACGCCCGCGAGCAGCACCACTTCGGGGCGCCCCACCCGCGCGAAGTGCAGCGCGATGCCGAGCAGCAGCGCCATGTCGACCAGTCGGTCCAACGTCGAATCGAGGAACGCGCCGAAACGGGTGGTCGTTCCGTGGTGGCGCGCAACCACTCCGTCGATGAGATCGAAAAAGCCTCCGGCGAGGATGCCCACGCCGCCGATGACGAACCAGCCGGCCGCGAAGGCCGCAGCAGCGAGCAGCGAGATCAGCGCCCCGACGACGGTCAGCAGATTCGGGTCGACCTTGCGCCTGAACAGGAACGGCAAAGCCGCGTGGATCCAGTCATCGAGCCGATCACCGAACTTCTCTTTGATCATGGCGGCATTCCCGGCGAACGCAGCGACCTTACCGCGCAGCCCCGAGGATCATTCCGCCCGGGGGAGGGCCTCGGCGCCACTCGGCGCCTCTCCTTCGCCTTCCGAATCTTCGGGCGGCGCGATTTTGTCGGATACATCCGGTAGCGCATCGAGCTGCTTCTGGAGCTCGGTTTTCGAGATCCAACCGCGGCGGTGGATCAAGCGGCGATCGGTCTTCAGCTTCCGGGTGGAATCGCGATTCATCGAGGCTCTCCTTGCGTGACTGAAAACTCTAGCAAATTGACACGGATAGAAAGAATCCGATAGCTTGCGCGCACTTCTGAAACCCCCGGGAGCCGCGTGACCCGACGCTGCATTCTCAGCACCGCCCTGATCCTCGCCACCGTTTTCGGCTGCAAGAGCGCACCGCCGACCTTCGAGGAGCCGCCGCCTGCAGAAGAGCTCTACGAAACCGGGTTGAAGCAGCTCCAGGGCCGGAAGATCTGGGGGATCCTGCCGTTCGTGAACCACAGCAAGGCAATCGAAACCTTCCAGTCGATCGTCGACAACTACCCCTACAGCGACTACGCGGTGCTCGCCGAACTCAAGATCGCCGACGGCTACTTCGCAGACCACAAGTATGAAGAGGCGCTGTCGTACTACCGCGACTTCTCCGACCTCCATCCCCAGCACCCCGAAGTCCCGTACACGATCTGGCGATCGGCACTCTGCCACGAGAAGCGAAAGAAGGGGCCGAACCGCGACCAGACGGCTGTGCGCGAGGCGGTGATCTACCTCGACCGGCTGCTCCTCAACTTCCCGTACTCGGATCACGCGGTCGAAGGGGAGGAGCTGTGGCGGAGCTTGCGCCAGCAGCTCGCGGACCACATCCTTCGGATCGGCGACTTCTACCGCAAGCGGAAGGAGAACGAATCCGCGGCCGAACGCTACCGGATGCTCTTGAACGAGTACCCCGGCCTTGGATTCGACGAAGAGACACTCTACAAGCTCGGGTTGTCGTATTGGGACATGAACCGAAAGTCCGAAGCCGAGAAGATCTTCCAGTCGATCATCCAGAACTACGCAGGCACCAAGTACGCACAGAAGGCCGAGAAACGAATCGCGAAAGAGGCCGACTGAGCGTGGCCGAGACTCGAGAGGAGCGATCCAGGCACAATGCGTGATACCGCCGCCATGAACCCAGCGGAGCGCCGGGCTTACGCGATCGGCCGCGAGCACTTCGAGCGCGGCGACACGGACGAGGGCATCGCGCAGCTCAGCGAGCTGCTGCGAACGCGCAAGGAATTTGCCGACGTCCACTACATGCTCGGCGTCCTGCTCGAGCGTAATAACGACAGCGCTGCGGCAGCGCACAGTCTGCGCGAGGCGCTGCGAATCAACCCCGGCTACACCGAGGCGATGCTCGCGCTCGCGAACGTCTACGAACTCGCGGGCGACTTCGAGCGCTCGCGCGAGATCGCCGAACGAGCGCGCAAGGTGGCTTCACCCGTCGCGGGCACTCTCGATGCCACCACGCGCGGCAAGCTCGCGAACCTGCAAGCTGAGCTCGGCGACGCCTACAGCGAGGCGGGCGACCTCCGCGAAGCCGTCGAGGCCTACCGCAAGGCGCTCGATCAGTGCCCCACCTTCCACGACATTCGTTTCCGGCTCGGCGTGGCCTTGCGCGAAGCCGGCCAGCCTGCGCGCGCGCTCGCCGAATTCTCGCGGGTGCTGCGCGCGAACCCGAACCTCACCGAGGCCGCGGTGCAACGCGGACTCACGCTCTACACACTCGGGCGAGCGGACGAGGCGCTCGCAGAGTGGCAGGCCGTGCTCGCGCGGGACCCCGACCGCAAGGACGCGGCCATGTACCTGCGGCTGGTCGCGAAGCGCAGCTGAGCCGCTTCCCCGGTCCGCGAGGCGGGGGCTAGCGCGCGAGGTCGCGCAACACCTCCATCGCCGCATTGCGACCGCACGCGCCCATCACACCGCCGCCCGGATGGGTGCCCGCACCGCACAGGTAGAGCCCGGAGACCGGTGTTCGGTAGTGGGAGAGCCCCGGCAGCGGCCGCATGAAGAGCAGGCGATCGAGCGACATCGCACCGTGGAAGATGTTCCCGCCCGTGAGCCCGAACACGCGCTCGAGATCGGGCGGCGCCAGGGTTTCGCGGTGGAGCACGCTCGCCGAGAAGCCCGGTGCAACCTCGTCTACCAGCGCGCAGACCCGGTCGGCGAACGGCTCGCGCTCGCGCTCCCAGGTCGAATCCGCGAGTTCGTACGGCGCGTACTGTACGAACATCGATGCGACGTGCCGGCCCGCGGGGGCGAGACTGGCGTCGAGCGCCGAGGGCAAGGTCAGCTCGATGAGCGGCCGTTGCGGCAGACCGCCGCGCTCTGCCGCGGCAAAGGCGTCGTCGAGTTCGTCGAGCGTGCGTGCGCCGATGTGGATCGTGCCGGAGTGCTCGGGGCCGGGCGTGTCGCCCGAGCCACCGCGAAACCGCGGCAACGCATCCAGCGCCAGGTTGATCTTCAAGCTCGGGCTGCGGAAATCGAGTGCCCCGAGTTCGCGCACCAGGGCGTCGGGCAACGCCTCGCGCGGCGTCAGCCCGAGCAGCGTCCGGTGTGGATCCGCGCCCGACACGACCGTCGCCGCCTCGAGGCTGGTGCCGTCTTCGAGCGTCACGCCCCGTACCCGACCGCGGTCGACCTCGATTCGGGCCACGGCTGCATCGGTGCGGATCTCGGCACCCGCGTCGATCGCCGCAGCCGCAATCGCCTCCGAGAGCCGCCCCATGCCACCCTCGACGTAGGCCCAGACGCCGCGCGCGCCGTTCGTCTCGCCCATCCCGTGGTGGAACAGCACGTAGCCGGTACCCGGGGAGGACGGCGATGCCCAGGCACCGATCACCGCGTCGGTCGCGAGCGTGCTGCGCAGGGGCTCGCTCTCGAACCAGCCCTCGAGGGTCGGGCGCGCGGGCCCGAGCAACAGCGCGAGCGCACGCGGCAGGTCCTTCCGCACCCGCCAGGCCGCCCGCAATGCGCGCGCGAGTGGGGTGAGATCGCGGCCGCGCGGGCGTGACGGGTCGGGTGGCGGCGCGTCGAGCAGCGGCTCGAGTGCGCGCGCGATGCCGTCGAGGAAAGCCTCGTAGGCGGGCCAGCGCTCGGCGTCGCGCGCCGAGAATGCCCGAATCGACTGCTGCGATGCCGCGGCATCGGGGCCGAGCAGCAGGCCGCGGCCGTCCTCCTGCGGCGTGAAGGACGACGGCGTGCGCGGCAGCAGCCGCAAGCCGCGCTTGCAGAGGCCGAGCTCCGACACCACGCGCGGGCGCAACAGCCCCGCGACATAGGCGGCGCGCGAGACGCGGAAGCCGGGCCATAGCTCCTCGGTCACGCAGGCGCCGCCGAGCAGCGGCCGGCGTTCGAGCACCACGGTCCGCAAACCACCGCGGGCGAGATACGCCGCCGCCGTGAGCGCGTTGTGACCGCCGCCGATTACCGCCACATCGAAGCGCATGGCCGGCATTGTACCGCTACAATCCGACTCGCCGATGCAGATTGAGCCGCTCGACATTGCTGCCGTCGCGATCATCGCCGCCGCCACCTTGCGCGGCCTGTTCATCGGCCTGATCCGCGAAGGATTCTCGCTGGCATCGCTCGGCGGGGCCTACGTGGCGGTGCAGATCTTCACCCCGCCCACATCGGAGTGGTTGCAGGAAGTGTCGGGGGGTGACATCGGCGTCAGCATCGCGCCTTGGATCGCGGGCGCGGGCCTCGCAATCGGCACCGTGCTCGTCATCGTCGTCATCGGCCGCGGACTGCAACGGACCCTGCACGCGGCCGGCCTGAGTTGGGCCGACCGCTTCGCAGGCAGCCTGCTCGGAGCAGCCGAGGGCGTGCTCGTCGCGGGCATCCTGCTCGTGCTCGGCACCGAAGTGCTCGGCCGCGACCACGCCGCCTTCATCGAGACCGCCTCGCTCGCGGCCCTCGAGGAATTCGAGCGCGTGTCGGAAGAGAGCGAGATCAACATCGACGTCGCCGCACCGCCACGCACCTTCTGAGCCCGCGTTTCCGCGGCTCAGTCAGCGAACTCCAAGGACTCCACGCCAACCCCAGCACCCCCGAACCCCCCGTTCTCCGGGAGATCTTCGAGCAGCAGGGGCTCCCCGACCGATATCATCCGCCAGTCGGAGCGGCGGCCGTCCGTGAATTCGTGCGCCATCAGCACCTGCGGGTCGTCGCCGTACAGCTCGAGCACGACATCGAACACCCGCGCGCCGATCGCGGGCGTGGGCGAGATCGGGTAGCGGGCAAAGACCGTGCCGTCGAGATCCGCGAGCAGCACCGTGCCGCTGCCCTCGGTCGGGATGATCCGCACCACCGCCTCGCCCTCGTAGGCTTCGAGCAGGCGCCCCTGCGGCGGCTCGGGCGGTCGCGGCGCGAGCTTCCGCACCTCGGAAGCGCCCGGCAGATTGGGGTGGCCGTCGACATCGGTGATCACCACCTCGAGCCCGGACCCGGCTGCGATGACCGGCGGAAATTGCAGCCGACCGTTCTCATCACTCTCGCCACGCACCAGGATCGCGGACCGGCCGTTCTTGATCCGCCAGGCAAGGAGTTCACGTGGCGCGTCGGGATCGAGCCCGGTGATCGCCACCACCGGCCGATTCTCGTCGACGACGAGCCGGTTCAGGTGGATCGGCAGCACCTGACTCTTGCCGAGCGGGTC
>JAFDEI010000344.1 GCA_019310425.1 Deltaproteobacteria bacterium
ATTTCGGTCTTCGGCGTCGCGGGAGCACAGCCGTGAAGTGGCTGTTGGCGGTCGCTGCGGCCGGAATCCTGCTCCTGCCGGGGATCAGTGGTGCTCAGACGCCCGTGTTCGCCGGCGGCACGCTCTTCAACGTACCGGTCAAGAGCCTCGTCGACATGCGCTTCGAGAGCGTTGTTCGGCAGAAGCACGACCTGAGCTGTGGCGCCGCCGCGATGGCCACGATCTTCCAGTACTACTACCACTCGGAGATCGGCGAGAAGACGATCATCGACGGCATCTTCGAGTTCGGTGACGAGGAGAAGATCTCGCGAGACGGCTTCTCGATGCTCGAACTCAAACGATTCGCTGAGAACGAGGGCTTCGTCGTACAGGTCTACCGCCTGCCGGATGTGGACGTCCTGGCTGACATCAACCTGCCCTTCATCGCGCTGATCAGCGTGGGGACCTACAAGCATTTCGTCGTCGTACGCGGGATCGACAACGATACGGTCTTCATCGCGGATCCGGCCTTCGGCAACCTGCGCCTCGACGTCGACAAGTTCGCGCGAGCGTGGAAGGGAAAGGCGGCCTTCTTCGTGATCGATTCAGCCGTGAACAACGAGATCGCGAAGACCCAGGCGATTCCGGACCACGTCAAAGAGCAGACGCTGGCCTTCGTGGATGCCGGCCGCGTGTTGTCAGCGCGACCGCAGGATGTGCAGACCCTCATCGATTACGGCTTCCGGCCGATGCAGCCGGACTACGGGTCGTTCAGATGATACGAGCCGATGCCATAGAATTTTATACGAAGCGTGAAGGAGGCTTTTCATGCGTGCAATGAAATTGCTGTTGACGTGCGTTGTGGCGGTATTCGCCATCACCCTGCCATCGTTGGCGGTCGCCGGCGGGTCCATGATTCGCCACTCGGACTCGTTCTTGAACGTCGTCGAGGCGGAGACCTCGGAACCGGTGACCTTGGCAACGCTGATTCCGGAACTTCAGCTCTCGACGCCGATCTCGAACGAGGAGTTGGCCGTGCAGCGGGGCGGCGTCAGCGGCATGTCGTTCTCGGTTCACTTCGACGGAGTGATCAACGACAACCCCGGCCGGGGCGTGCTTCGTTTCATCGGCCCGAACGGCGTCATCGGCAAGGATGACCCGCCGAACTCGAGCGATAACAATCCCGGTGGCGAGGTTCAGAGCTTCCTTGGAAGCGTGGGCCCGTTTCAGGGCGTGGGGCAGTGGGCTATCGTGAACGGCGATGGAAATACCGTGAGCAATCATCTCACGGTAAACATCTTCGTAACGGATGAGAACGGCACCTCGACGTCCTTTTTCGACGTACTCTCCTTGATCGACGTGACAGGACCCTAAAGCAGCACTACTGGTGTACCGCTGAGAGGAAGGGGGGAGACCGGACCTTTGTCACGTTCTTCGAACGCGGCCGGCACGCTGGCTGCGCTGATAGTCGTTCTCGTCGGCATTCCGCTTTCGGCAGCGGGGGAAGATTCCCCCGAAGATCGAATTCGGGAGCTCGAAGCGACCTTGAACGCTCAGAGCCGCTCGATCGCCGAGCAGCTGCAGCGCATGGAGGAAGAACGCCGGGCAATCGCCGAGCAGGGGCGACTGCTCGAGGAGCAGCAGCGCAAGCTCGAGGAATTGCGCCGGGAAGTCCAGGGCGATGTCGCGGAGCCGACGATCGCCGCGGAACCAGATGTCCCGGTGCCGCGACCGCCGACTCCGGTGGCACCGACTCCGCTGCCCGAGCCGGCCGTTCGCGCTACCGCCGAAGCCTCCCCGCCAGCGAGTGAGCCGTCCGAAGCGCCGACCACGACGGCGGCAAGCGATGAGCCCGCCAGCGATGAAGAAGTGCCCGAGGTGGAGCCCGACTCGCAGGTCTTCGCCGACGCACAGCGCCCCAAGTCCGAGCGGGCCATCGACCAGCTCCTGGTGGAGGCCGGGGGAATCCTGCTCCCCAACGGTGCCCTCCAGGTGGAACCGGGCTTCGAGTGGACCCATTTCACCGACTCGTCGGTGACGATCGCGGGACTCCAGATCTTCAACGCCATCCTGATCGGCACGATCTCGGTCGATCGCCTCGACCGTGACATCTACACGACGAGTCTCACCGCACGCTATGGCCTGTTCGAGCGTTTCCAGATCGAGGGGCGCCTGCCCTTCGTGATTCGCCAGGATTCCGAAATCATCGGCGTCGGGAGCGCCGATCAGTTCGAGAACAAGACGGACAACTACAACATCGGAGACTTCGAAATCTCCGGGCTCTATCAACCGCTGCTCGGCCGCGGCTGGATCCCCAACCTGGTCCTCAACCTGCGCGCGCGCTTCCCGACCGGGGAGGATCCCTTCGGGATCCCCCAGAAGACTTTCGAGG
>JAFDEI010000028.1 GCA_019310425.1 Deltaproteobacteria bacterium
AAGATTCCCTTGAGTTCGATCACATCCTCGATGAGGTCGATCATGTCGTGGCCCCGTTCCGATCCGGACAAGGGCAAGCCGTTGACGTCGATATCGGCACGAAGGATGGGGTCGCTGGCGCCAGCGGGGGTGGCGAAGGCAAGTGCGGCGATCAACAGCGGGATCCGGGTGGAGATTCGATTCATGGAGAGTTCTCTCTTCGTGGTGCTTGGACTCATGGATTCATGGCCGGACCGCACGATACTGCAACTTCGTTCTCGACCCCAAAACGCATCGACGAGTGTGGGCCGAATGCCGAACTAGATGATGCCCACTTCACGGCCGACCTGAGCCAGGACCTCGAGCGCGCGATCCAGGTGCTTGCGTTCGTGAGTCGCCATGTAGGAGGTACGGATCAGCGCGCCCCCCTTCGGCACGGCGGGTGAGATGACGGGGTTCGCGAAGATCCCCAGCTCCTGGAGGCGCCTCACCATGATGAAGCTGGTCAGGTCGTCGCCGACGACGATGGGAATGACGGGCGATTCCGAGTCGCCCGTGTCGAAGCCGAGCGCGCGGAGTTCGCGCATCATGTAGTGGGTGTTCTTCCACAGCTGCTCGCGCCGCTCGGGCTCGCGCTCGATGATCGACAGCGCCTGGATCGCGGCGGCCACCGACGCCGGCGGCGGCGATGCCGAGAAGATCTCGGACCGTGCATGGTGCCGGATGTAGTCGATTACCGTCTCGTCACCCGCGATGAAGCCACCCACGGTGCCGAGGGACTTCGAGAAGGTCCCTGCAATCAGGTCCACGCCGTCTTCCACGCCGAAGTGCTCGGGCGTGCCGCGGCCGCACTCGCCGAATACCCCCAGGCCGTGAGCGTCGTCCACCATCAAACCGGCCCCATGCAGAGAGGCGAGCTTCGTCAGCGCGGGCAGGTCGGCGAGATCTCCCTCCATCGAGAAGACGCCGTCCACTACGATGAGTTTGCTCTTGTCCGCCGGGGCGCGAGCGAGCTTGCCCGCCAGGTCGTCCATGTCGTTATGGGCGAACTTTAGGGTCTTGGCGAAGCCGAGACGCACGCCATCGATGATGCTGGCATGGTCGAGCGCGTCCAGGAACACCAGGTCCTGACGTCCCAGCAGACACGAGAGCACGCCCAGATTGACCTGGAATCCGGTCGTGAATACCAGCGCGCTCTCGCGCCGCATGAATGCCGCGAGCCGCTCCTCGAGCTCCACATGAATGTCGAACGTGCCGTTGAGTAGGCGTGAGCCGGCGCTGCCCGTTCCATATCGGGCCATCGCGTGCGACGCCGCGCGCTTGACTTCCGGATGGTTGGCGAGCCCCAGGTAATTGTTCGACCCGAGCATGATGACTTCGCGGCCGTCCATCTTCACAACCGGATCCTGAGGCGAGGAGAGGCTGCGGTAGTAGGAATAGAGACCCTCCGCGCGCAGCATGCGAACAGTCTGGTAGTCGTGGCATTTCTGGAAGACGCTCATGGTTTCCTCCATTCGTTGCTTTGCGCCCGCAGCCTCCCGCTGGCTCACGGATCACTCGATCGAAGCTTGCTGTGTTCCGGGTCAGGCGCGTACGAAGCGCACCACGTCGTTCGCGGTAATGGACACGACCCGATCGGGGCTGGGCCCGATGAGTTCGCCGTCCACCGTGAAACCACAATCCATGCGCAGGTCGACGCGGCGAGCGTTTCGGCTGATGTAGCCGTTGCGTTCGTTCACGTGCTTCGCCGGACGGCCCGCGAGGATCCCCGGTAGTGCCTGTGCGAACCCACCGGCATCCGCTGCGATCGACGTGAAGCGCACGCCGCCCGAGCCGCGACCCCAGAAGGGTCGCATGCGCAGGAACAGCCGATCGAGCGAGCTGGCTATCACGAGGCTGCTCTCGCCCCGCTCGACCCGAGACCGGTCGACGAGGATGCCCACCTTGTCGGGCGTCAGCACGCCGTGGGATTCACCGAGCAACGCCATGCGTGCCAGCAGCGTCGCTGTGACGAGCGAAGCTCCGGACACACCCTGTCGCTTTCTGGGAATCACGCGGTGCACCAGCTCGATGCCACGGTGGACGACACCTGCGCCGACGAACATGCCGTAGCGCGTGTTGATGCCCGGCCCGTACTGCACGCGCAGCACCGGCCGTTCCAGGTGGCGATCTTCGAGCGAGCCCGTGCGCACGGCTCGGAGCAGGCCCACCATTGCACGCACCGGATCTCGGCGCGAGCCGAGATCGAGCGCGGTCATGTTGGTGCGTCCGCCACGCAGCACCGCGATGTCGGGAATCCGACCATCGAAGGCAGCTTCGCCGAGGATCTCCCCGAGCGCATGCGAGATCGTCCCGTCTCCGCCATTGATCACGAGCAACTCCACATCCTGACGAGCGAGTTCCCAGAGCGCTTCGGGCACTGCCCGAGCACTCGAGGTTTCGACGTGTGCCACCTCGGGATGCTCCGAGAGAAGCTTCAGCAGTCGCGCGACACCCTTGCGATTACGACCTGCACGCAGGTTGTTCAGTAGTCCGATGCGCATTGCGGATTCCTCCCTCCCCAGGGACGGCGACCGTTCGTCGTCGGCTGGAGTACTTGCAGCGGCACACTGGTCGGAAACTCATTCGTCGCGAGCCCACGTCGGGCTTCTGCGAGATCCTCCCGGCAATCCACTTCCCACCAGCGCATTCCGCTGATGGCGACGGTTTCCACGCGATCGGTGCGAGCGAGCGCGTCCACCACCGAGAGGTACCAGGCCTTCATCGCGCCAGGCTCACGCGCGGCGAGCTCGAGAGCGCGCCGGAAGTGCGCCGGTCCGTTCCCACGGAAAACCATCAGCCCGATCGATTCGGCATCGACGACCCCGAGCGGCAGCTTCTTGCTCACCGCGCGCAGCCGTGTTCCGTCGAGCGCAACCTTCATGTCGTCGGCGTCGTACCTCCCCCCACTCTTGTGATTGACCGCGAGCGTGAGCGACGCCGGCGGTGAGGCCAGCAGGCGTTCCACCACGCGGGTTTCGAACAACGTGTCGCCGTTGAGCAAGATGAAGGGCTGCTTCATCTCCTCTCGCACCAGGAAGCACGACATGAGGTTGTCCGAGGTGTCGAAGAACGGGTTGTAGATTGTGCGTACGTGCATGCGCGGCACCTTCACGTCGCGCAGCATCGACTCCACATACTCCGCACCGTGGCCCACCACGACGCACGCCTCGCTGACGCCGGCTGTCGCCAGCGTGTGGAGCTGGTACTCGAGCAGCGATTCTTCGCCGCGGACGGGCAGCAGACACTTGGGCTGCGTCTTGGTGAGCTGCCCGAGGCGCGTGCCCCGGCCTGCGCTCAAGATGATCGCCTTCATCGGACAATCCTCCCCTGGTTGCACGTGTCCCGTGGTACCCGTGCACGCCCCCATCAGGCGTGCCGGGCTTCCCTGCTATCGGGCGGCGATATGAGCCGCTCGGCCTCGATCCCCAGGCCATCCCTTCGGGGATGGCGAGGCCGCGTCGCAGGCGGGGTGGAGCCGGTCGTCTTGGTGTGGCGCCGGCTCTCTCTTAGAGATTCCCGCTGTGCTTCGCGTTCCGTTTTCCGGAGACTCTCAGCTCGGGTTCATCTGACGAGTGCATTTTCGTCTTTTGCGCTGCGTTGGGTAGGCCCGGAGTGGGTCATTCCCATGGCCGGGACCGCGAATTGACCTGCTTTGAGGGGGGTTGTGGCCGCCCTGCGGGGAACGCAGTGACCCAAAGCGGCCGCTACCTGACCGCTTCAGCTGTGCATTGGGCCGCTTTGCGGCCAGAGCGCCCGCGTCGTCCAGCGAGAAACGCGAAGCCTTCGCCGTCCTACGCTTGCCCTGATGGGGCGTTATCGGCGAGCGACCGGACGCGGTCGATCAGCTCACTCTGCGTACCGACTTCGAGCTTGCGAAACATCGATTTCAAATGGTTGCGCACGGTGTGTGGGCTGATGTGGAGGCGCTTCGCGATGGCGGGCACGCGTTCGCCCGCGACCAGCACTGCCAGTACCTCGGACTCGCGCGGCGAGACATCCTGTAGGTCGGGGTGGTGGAGCGGAAGGGCCGTCACGGTGCCCACTTCAGCCGAGAGGCTGATCGATTGCAGCTCCAGCGCGATGCGGTGCAGGGCCGAGCGCACGTCGACTGCTGTGGGGGGGCCGATCTGCCGCGCCGTCAGAACGGCGCCGAGATCGACGACGATGTAGAAGTAGCCGTCGAAGGTGCCCTCCGCGGTGAGGAAACGCTGTGGGATCGTCACGACCGGGAAGGTGGTCGAGTCCTTGCGCCTCGCCGCGATGAGGCGGGCGCGCAGGTCGCCGTCCTCGGCGGCGTGAAGGTCGTCATCCATGAACTGGTGCAGCTCATCCGGCACCAACACGGTTGCCGGTCGGCCGATGAGTTCGTCGCGCTCATAGCCCAGCCAGTCGAGCAGCCGCTGATTGACGAAAACGAGCTTGCCGTGTGGGTCTTCGGCGACGAGCCCGCAGTTCATCGTCGCGATGAGGTGCTCGTAGTCTCGAAGCTTCTCATTGAGCTCTTGAGTATCCACGCCCATACATTAGTGCGGCCGGCTGATTTGAGCATCCACAGTCTGCCGACGGATGCAGGAACGACGGGCCTGGCGCGGGCGGCCCGAAACTGCACCGGATCGAGGAGAGAGCTTCGATGCGACCTCGATCTCGAAATTCGCGGTGCCGAGGTGGATTCGTCGCCGGCAGTTTCACGCCGCCCACTGCGTTGCCGAATTCGTCGCCCTCGATGGTTCCGGTCACAGGATCGACGTCGACTAGCACACCCGGAGGCGACACACGCCCCTTGCGCACCTGATCTTCCGTGTCTTCCCGGAGCGCATTGAGGACGTAGGAGAAGAAACCGGATTCAAGTGGTCGTCGCCCACGATTGCGATCTTCGCGAGGTGCTACGTCGATAGCTGGGGCGGTGGGAAGGGCCGAGGCTCGGCGTATCCGCCATTGGTATCCTGTGGGGCATTTTTACACAGCAGATTCTTCTTGCACTTAACTGTAAGTTCTGGCCTACTGGTGCCGTGGCCCTGGATTCCCAGCGACTTCCCCAGCGACCGGCACACGGTCCGGGAACTGGCCTGCCCGGAGATCGACCCGCTTCTCGTGGAGATCGAGACGGCGCGCAACACCGCCGATTTCCTTTCCGATGCACTGGCGTTTACGCCGCAGACAGGGAGTAAAGGACATGGCCGTACGCGAACTTCAACACACCGAGCTTCCGTTTCCGAATGGCTGGTTTGCGGTGGAGTTCAGCAAGAATCTCGCAGTGGGTGACGTGAAGCCCGTCCATCAGTTCGGCGAGGACTTCGTGCTCTTCCGGACGCGCTGCGGGAAGGCCCGCCTGCTCGACGCCTACTGTCCGCATCTCGGCGCCCACCTCGGCGTCGATGGCCGTGTCATGGGGGAGACCGTTCGTTGTGCCTTCCACGGCTGGCAATTCGAAGGCGAGACCGGCAAGTGCTCGTGCATCCCCTATACCGAGCGGATTCCGGCCGGGGCGGAGGTCCGCGCGTGGGAGGTGCAGGAGAAGAACGGCTTGATTTTCACCTGGTATCACGCCGAACAGAAGCCGCCGGACTGGGACTTCCCGGAGCTGCCCGAGCTCAGCGATCCCGACTGGTCGGAGCACCGCACGTTCGAGTTCGAGATGCCGACCCACGTCCAGAACATGAACGAGAACAACAACGATCCGGTTCACTTCCTGTACGTGCACGGGGCGCCCGAGGTGCCTCCGACCACGCTCCATTACGAAGACAATGGTCGGGTCTACCAGGCCATCAGCGAAGTCGTGAAACAGACCCCGGACGGGCCGGTGCCCTTCAAGCTGGTGCGCGACATGTGGGGCCTGGGCCTGGCCGCCGTGCGCTTCAATGACATTCCCGGCGCGGGGCTGCTGATGTACTCCTCGACGTCACCCATCGAGCGCAACCGAACGGTGTCGCGCTGGAT
The DNA here is from genome assembly GCA_019310425.1 of Deltaproteobacteria bacterium. Taxonomy (GTDB): domain Bacteria; phylum Myxococcota_A; class UBA9160; order UBA9160; family SMWR01; genus JAFDEI01. The sequence continues at coordinate 5,959 of JAFDEI010000028.1, forward strand.
TCTCACCGCCAGCAACAACGTCGTCGATACGGTGGGCGAAGATTTCATGGATGGGCTCATGAAGGGCATCATGCAGGACACGAACATCTGGGGGCACATGATCAATCGCGCGCAGCCCATCCTCTGCGACGCGGACGCCCCCCTGGCCGCATACCGCAGGTGGGTGAAGCAGTTCTACTCGGAGCCCGTCTGAACACCACACGGGGCCGGCAACCAAGGCCACAACCAAGAGAGGGGAATCCCATGGACCGCCATCTCGTCATTTCTTCCGACTGTCACGCCGGACTTCCGCCGGAGCAATACCGGAACTACCTGGACCCGCAGTATCGCGATGCCTTCGACCATGCACTTCCAATTCAAGTCGAGATGACGAAGACCATGGAGAAGAGCTTCCTGATCGACGACATCAACGCGGATTGGCGCGAAGGCCACGAGAAGGCGCTCACCGGCGCTTGGGACGACGGGGAACGCACTAAAGTGATGGATGGCGACGGAATCGCGGTGGAGGTCATCTTCCCCGATGGCATCACCGAGCAGAATGCGCCGCCCTTCGGAGCGGGCTTCGCCATGCCGACCGGGGGCGTGGTGCCGGAACTCCAGTGGGCGGGCTGTCACGCGCACAATCGCTGGATGGCCGAGTTGGTGGACATGGCCCCCGAGCGCCGGCTCGGCCTGGCGTGCATTCCCGCGCTGTGGGACGTGGAGCAGTCCGTACGGGAGATCCGCCGCGCCAACGAGAACGGGCTCCGGGGAGTCATCTTTCCCCCGATGTGGGGCGAGCTTCCCGCCTATCACCATCCGAAGTACGACCCGCTCTGGGAAGTCTGTCAGGATCTCGACATGCCGGTCCACTTCCACATCGGTCCATCGCCGATCGAGGAGTACTTCGGCCCGCTGTCGGAGCTGCAGAGTGGGGAGCGGACACCCCCCACCGGGGCCATGGGGGCCTACCTCACCGAGGTGGTGTGGTGGGTGAGCCGCACGGCCACCTTCATGATCTGGGGGGGAGTCTTCGAGCGCTACCCGAGGCTCAAGATGGCGATCGTCGAGGGCGCCATCGACTGGGTTCCCGACTACCTGCGACTCATCGACGTGCGCTACGAGGTGACGCCCCAGGCCCAGAAGCTCGGTGACTACATCAGCCACCTCTCGATGAAGCCCAGCGATTACTTCCGCCGCAACATCCGGCTCGGCGCCGCGTGCATGTCGCCCGGCGACGGCAAGCTCGGCGCGACGATCGGGAGTGAGTGCATCATGTGGGGCAGTGACTACCCGCATCCCGAGGGGAGCTGGCCCACGACGCGCGACCAGGTGGTGAAGGCCCTGGCGGGGCTTTCCGAGGATGAGGTCGTCGCACAGCTCGGTGGCAACGCCGTGGAGTTCTACAGCCTGGACGCCGAAAAGCTCGCCCCCATCGCGGCACGCATCGGTCCGGAGAAGGCGTGCTTTAGCTAGCAGCGAAGACGAGGTGATATCGACACGTCTTCGCTTTCGCTGACGGCGAGAGGCAGCCGGCTCGTCGCGCTTTCACAGCCCACTGTCGCTTCGACTTCAACAACGGAGGAGCCGGCCGAAATATTTTCACTTCCCACCCTCGGGAAGCCAATCTTCCGATCCCTCGACGCTGATTGCGCGCATACTGCGGCCGCAACCCGCGACGGAGGTTCCCCCTCCCACCGGCCTTCGCCGCCCAACCGGAGGCATCGGATGGCCACGACCCGACTGAGTACGCAGGACACGTCGTTCATCTACGGCGAAGATCAACGCATCCCCCTCCATGTCGGAGGCCTGGCCTACGTCGACGCCGCCCCGCTGCGCGATGAGGACGGTCACCTCGACATCGGACGAATTCGTTCGGCCATCGAAGAGCGGCTGTGTCTGCTTCCGCTCTTCCGCAAGAAGCTCGCGGAGATCCCCTTCGAGCAGGGCCGACCCGTTTGGGTAGACGATCCAAACTTCTGCATCGAGCGGCACGTTCGTGAGGCTGCGATCCCCCGCCCCGGGTCGCGCGTCCAGGTCCACGACCTGATGGGCCAGCTCCAGTCCCAGATGCTCGACCGCAATCGGCCGCTCTGGGAGATCACTTTCGTCGACGGCCTGGAAAGCCCAGATGAGGTCGCAATGATCGTGAAGATTCATCACTCGGTCACCGATGGTGCTGCCGGGGTGGCGGTAGCAAAGCTCCTCTTCGACTCGACGCCGCGGCCGACGCGCGCCGCGGCCCCCAGCTGGGAGCCCGAGCCCACGCCGGACAGGCTGGACCTCTTGCGGACTTCCGTGGAGCACCGGTTCTCGGACTGGTCGGGCGCGGCCAACGCGCTCTGGCAGGGCTTGCGCCAACCCAGTCTGCCGGTCGGGCTGCTCCGCGACTATCTTCGCCTACAGGGTGCGCTCTTCACCCAGTGCGACGATCTGCCCTTCAATGGCGCCGTCGGCTCCTCTCGCGTATTCGAAGCCGTAACCCTTCCCCTGCCCGCGGCAATGGAAGCCAAGCGGGCCTTTCAGGTCACACTCAACGAGCTCATGCTGGCCACGGTCTCCGGTGCCCTGCGTGCTTATTGCGACGAACGATCGATCGACCCCGATACCCTCTCGTGCATTCGCGCCATCTGCCCGGTGGATATCCGCGAGGCGGGCGACACCAGCCTCGGCTGCAACGTCGCGAGCCTCTTCATCGAGCTGCCCGTGGCGGAGCCGGATCCGCGCCAGCGCATTCGGCTTGCGTCGGCCGAATCGCGCTACCGCAAGAGCCAGGGAGCCCTGGGCGCGGCACAGGTCTGGAACGCCTTCACGTCGTCTCTGCCAAACCCGCTTCTGCGTGTTTCCTCGTGGTTCCAATACCGAGGGCTCCTGGGCCAGGGGAACTTGATGCTCTCCAATATCCCCGGCCCGCGCGAGCCCCTCTACTGCGTCGGTGGAACCGTGAGGTCGTTCTTCCCGTACTTCGGCGTACAGGATCCAGTCGGCCTCACCATGGTGCTCTTCTCCTATTGCGATCAGTTCCACATCGGCCTTTCCGCCGACCCGGATCTGATGCCGGACCTTTCGAGCTTCGCCGAGGTCCTGCAGAAGGAGTTCGCTCTGCTCTCCGCGCTCGCTTGAAGTGAAATCGACGGGCGCTGCTCAGAGTCGGCTTTGCAGGTAGTCGAGCGTGCGGGCCTCGGCGCCTTCGTCGACGGGGACGAGGCTTGCGTCGAAGTCGCTGATTCCGATCTCGCTCAGGCGGTCGAGCGCCGCATCGAGGGCGTGCTCGTCACCCACGATCGCGATGTCGGCCGGCCCGCTCACGCCTTCCCGATCGAGCATCGCGCGATAGGACGGCAGCATCGCGTACATCCCCATCTGCTGCGTGATCAGCTCGCGCGCGGCGGGTACGTCGTTGGTGAGCGCAATCGGGAAGCTCGCGACGATGCGGGGTGCCGGGCGACCGGCGGCCTCCGCGGCCGTGCGAATCGTGGGTAGGATGTGGCTCTCGAGGGTCTTCGGGCCCGTGAGCCCGACCACGGTTCCGTCCGCGAGGCCGCCAGCGATCCGCAGCATCTGTTCGCCGAGTGCGCCGATCAGCAGGGGGACGGCTGCCGCACCGGCGACGTCGAGCGCGCCCCCCACGCGATAGACCTCGCCTTCGAAGTGGACCGGCTCGCCGCGCAACAGCGGCGCGAGCACCGACACGTACTCGCGCATGTGGCGCACCGGCTTCTCGTACGACAGCCCCATCATGTTGTCGATGATGGGGCGGTGGGACAGGCCGATACCGAGCGTGAAGCGGCCGCCGGTGGCGGCCTGCGCGGTCAGCGCCTGCTGGGCCATTGCCATCGGGTGGCGCGGGTAGCTCGGGACGACCGCGACCCCGACTTCGATCCGCTCGGTTTCGCGCCCGACGATGGTCTGGATGTTGATTGCGTCGAGGCCGAGTGCATTCGCCATCCAGAGGCTGTGGAAGCCGCGTGCTTCGAGGTCACGCGCGCGGGCGACGAGTCTGTCGATCCCATCGCCGTAGCCGGGGTTTGCGCCGGAATTCACGCCGAAACGCACTGGAGATCCTCCTGATTCGCCTCGTTGTCCGAGCCCCGATCAGTTTCCGAAGTCCCAGGATCCAACGCTGCCGTGATGCTTCAGCACGTTCTTTGCAATCAAGATCTTGTGCACTTCGTCGGGCCCGTCTGCGAGCCGCAGTGTTCGGGCTCCCTGGTACATCGTTGCGAGAGGCAGGTCGCCGCTCACGCCGGCCGCGCCCCACACCTGGATCGCGCGATCGACGACTCGCGAGTAGGCCTCGGGTACGAAGATCTTGAGCGCAGAGATATCGGTACGTGCGTCGGCGCCGCTTTCCATCTGCTCGGCGCAGTGGATCGTCATCAGGCGCGAAGCCTGGATGTCGATGTAGGAATCCGCGATGAAGCCCTGGATGAACTGCTTGTCGCGCAGCAGGCCGCCGTGCACTTCGCGCGTGCTCGCGCGCTCCACCATCAGGTCGAACGCCCGCCACATCTGGCCGACCGAATTCATGCAGTGGTAGACGCGACCCGCGCCGAGGCGGTCTTGCGCGGCCGCGTGGCCGGAGCCGGTTTGGCCGAGTTGGTTCTCCAGCGGAACGCGCACGTTGTCGTAGATGATCTCGGCGTGGTCGCTCGCGCGCCCCCACACTTCGATGCCGCGAACGACCTCGAGGCCGGGGGTGTCGGTGGGTACGATGATCTGGGTCATCTTGCCGTTGCGCTCGGCGGGTCCGTCCGGGTCGTCGGTGCGGCACATCACGATCAGGAAATCGGCTGCGATCCCGTTCGAGGTGAACCACTTGTGGCCGTTGATCACCCACTCGTCGCCCTCGCGGCGCGCGGTGGTCTTGATCGAGCGCGGGTCCGATCCCGCACTGTCGGGCTCGGTCATCGAGAAGCCGGACTGCATCTTGCCTTCGGTGAGCGGCACCAGCCACTTCTTGCGTTGTTCTTCGGTGCCGTACTTGAGCAGGATCTTCTGGTTGCCGGAGTTTGGTGCAACGACACCGAACAGCGACGCTGCACCCATCGCGTACGCGAGGACCTCGTTCATGTAGGCGTGCTCGAGGAACGACAGGCCGCAGCCGCCGTATTCCTCGGGAAGGTGCGGTGCCCACAAGCCGGCCTGCTTGACCTTCTCGCGGATGTCGCGGCGGAGTTCGCGGGATACCTGCTTCTCTTCGTCGCTCACGTCGCCGTCGCGGCGCACGCGCCACAGCTTGTTCTCGTTGGGCAGGATCTCCTTGTTGATGATCTCTGCGGTGAGCAGCCGAATCTGGTTGATCTTGTCGGGGAGGGACGAAATGCTCTGGACGTTCATGGGCATTGGGGGCCTCGTTGGGGTCGGCGAGACGGCGAAAGGGTCCGCGACTGGATGTGTTTGGGTGCAGACCATGATACGGCAGCCGTGCAGTAGACGCCTGTGCCGTGCCACGCCGAGATTTGTCGGATCCGTTAAAGCTCCACGTCGAGGACACAGACATCGCGGCCGCGTGTGTCGCCGGAATCGTTATGCTGCTTGCGTAGCGGTCACACTCGAGGAGAAGCCGGCTTGTCACGTCCCATGACCCAGGAAGAACGCGAGGCATTCCTCGCTGAAGTGCACGTCGGGGTGATCGGGCTCGACCGTCGCGGCCGCGCGCCGCTCACCGTTCCGATCTGGTACATCTACGAGCCGGGTGGCGAACTCTGGATCATGGTCGAATCCGACTCGGCGAAGCAGCGCTTGATCGAGCGGGCGGGTCGCTTCAGCCTGTGTGTCCAGAGCGAGACCCCGCCCTACAAGTTCGTGAGCATCGAGGGGCCGGTCACGAACGTCCGGCCGTCCGACAAGGATCGTGACGAGCGACTGATGGCCCATCGTTACCTCGGAGAGAAGCTGGGCGATGTCTACATCGAAGTCAGCAAGACCGACCCGACGAACCGGCCCGGGCTGATCGTGACGATGCGACCCGAGACGTGGTTCACCTCGGACTTCGGGAAGCAGTGGACGTCTACGCCCGGCGACTGACGCCACTTGCTGCGTTCCGCCCCCCTCGCCGGCCTGTGGCCAAGAGCGAAATCTCGTCCATACATTGGTAACCTCCTTTTCGGGTGGGGAGAGAAGGAGGGTTCACTGATGGATTCGATTTCCGGCGGCGCAGTAATCGCCCGCATGCTCCGAGCCGAAGGCGTCGAGGTGGTATTCGGCATCATCGACGGCAGCTACTTCGGTCTCTACGCCAGCCTGCGCGACGTCGGGATCCGACTCGTGACTCCGCGTCACGAAACCAGCGCGGTCCACATGGCCGGTGCCTATGCGCGGGTCACGGGCAAGCTCGGCGTCTGCATCGCGAGCAACGGGCCCGGCGCCGCCAACGCGCTGGCGGGTGTGGCGGTCGAGAACGGTGAAGGCAATCGGGTGTTGCTGATCACGAGCTGGCGCCGCGCTGCGATCGTGAACCCCGATCGCGGCGGCACCTACCAGTACTTCGACCAGGTCGCAGCGATTCGCCCCATGAGCAAATCGAGCGAGGCTGCCGAATCGTTCGATCGCGTTCCCGAGCTCACCCGGCGTGCTTTGCGACGCTGCCGGATCGGCCGACCCGGTGTGGTGCACCTGTGCGTGCCCGAGGACATCGTGAATGGCGCGTTCCCGGAAACGGGCCTCAGCCTGACGCCGCCCGAACGCTACCGGCGCACGGTGCGCTCGGCTGCGCCGGAGGCGTTGGTACGCGAAGCCGCTGAGCGTCTGCTCCAAGCCGATCTGCCGATGATCCATGCGGGCAGCGGTGTACTGCACGCGCGCGCAACCGCGGAATTGCTCGAAGTCGCCGAGGCCCTGCAGGCACCCGTGACCACGAGCTGGGCGGCACGCGACGTGATCGACGAACGTTCGGAGCTTTCGATTCCGATGAACCTGCTCGAGCTCAACACTCGGGTGCGAAATGACGCCGACCTGGTACTCGCGCTCGGGACGCGCTTCGGCGAGACCGACTGGTGGGGCAAGCCGCCCTACTGGCGCAGCTCCGACGAGCAGCAGTTGATTCAGGTCGATCTCGACGAGGATGTGCTCGGCCAGAACAAGCCGGTCGACGTCGCCGTGGTGGCGGACATCCAGAGCTTCCTTTCCGCCTTGATCTCCGAACTCAAGGCCCGCTCCGCGTCGCCCGGTCTCAGCCAGCGTCGCGCGAAACTCGAAGAGTACGCGGCGGCCAAGCAGGAGGGTTACGCGGTGCTCGGCGAGATGCTCGAGCGTGAGACCGAGCTCGTGAACTCGGCCCGTGTGGCTCGGGTCTGCCGTGACATTTTCGATGACGACGCGGTGCTGGTGGCCGACGGCGGCAACGCGGCTGTCTGGGCCAACATGTTCCACGAGGTGCGGGCGCCGCACTCGATGCTCTCGACCTTCAAGTTCGGGATGCTCGGCGCGGGGGTTGCGCAGACCCTCGCGGCCAAGGTCGCGTTCCCCAAGCGCGCGGTCTACTGCATCATCGGTGATGGCGCGATGGGGTTCCATTCGCAAGAGGTCGAGACCGCGGTGCGGAACGACCTGCCGGTGATCTTCCTGGTTCTCTGTGACCGGCAGTGGGGCATGGTGAAGGTCAACCAGGAGATCACTCTCGACCCGCAGAAGACTCTCACCGAGGGCGGGCTGCCCGCAGAGCAGACGATCAACACCGACCTCGGCGAAACCCGTTTCGACCTGCTGGCCGAGAGCATGGGGGCCGTGGGGGAACGCGTCAGCCGCAACCAGGACCTCGAACCCGCCATCCGGCGCTGCATCGAGAGCGGTCGCGTCTGCGTGATTCACGTCGACGTCGACCCGGTCGTGCACAAATTCGCGCCTCATCTGGCGGATTTCAAGCAGATGCATCTCGAGCCCGGAGGCGCATAGGAGAGTGGCTTCGAACTCGCGTTCCGTGCTCGTCACCGGCGGCTCGGGATTCATCGGATCGCAGTTCGTGGCGGCGCTCGCGGCCGATCGCGGGGATGTCGCGACGCTGGTCTCGCTCGACGTGCGCAGCGTTCCAGAGAGTGAGCGCCTGCCGGGCGTCGTCTATGCGACCGGTGACATCCGCGGCCCGGAAGTTGCGGAACTGCTGAACGAGCATGCCGTCGACACCGTGGTGCATCTGGCGGCGATCGTGACGCCCGGCAAGGAGATGAGCCGCGAATTTCTACACTCGATCGACGTGGGGGGAACCGAGAACGTGCTCGCGGCCTGCCTGGCTGCGGATGTGCGGCGTTTCATCGTCACGAGCAGCGGTGCCGCCTACGGCTTCTACGCGGACAACGCCCAGCCGCTCTCCGAAGAGGATCCGATTCGCGGCAACCCGGAGTTTGCGTACTCGGACCACAAGCGCCTGGTCGAAGAGATGCTCGCACGCTACCGCGAGGAGCACCCGGAGCTCGAACAGCTGATCTTTCGCCCCGGAACCGTGCTCGGCGCGAATGCGAACAACCAGATCACGGCGCTATTCGAGAAGGCCGTGGTGATCGGGGTGCGGGGCTCGGACACGCCCTTCGTCTTCATCTGGGACCAGGATGTCGTGGCCTGCCTCGTGATCGGCGTGCGTGAAGGGCGCACGGGAATCTACAACCTGGCGGGCGACGGCGTGATGACGCTGGCCGAAATTGCGGCTGTGGTCGGCAAGCGGATGGTCGAAATTCCGGCCTGGTTGATTCGGGGTGTGCTCGCGGCTCTGCATCCGATCGGCCTCTCGCAGTACGGGCCCGAGCAGGTCGACTTCCTGCGATATCGGCCCGTGCTCTCCAACGCTCGGCTCAAGTCGGAGTTCGGCTACGAGCCGCGCAAGAGCAGCCGCGAGACCTTCGAAACCTTCTGGAGCCATCGGACTCCGAGCGGCGACTCCTGACGGCGCCGCGGGGGAGAGCAGTGTCCATTCGCGACGAGCATGCGGTGGTGACCGGCGCGGCTGGCGGACTGGGCCGAGCGCTCTGCTTTGAGCTCGCGAAAGCAGGCGCGCGTGTCTCGGCCCTCGATATCGATGAGGCCGCATTGCGGAGTCTGGCGAACGCCGACGACTCGGGTCGTGTGCGCGGCCATCGCCTCGACATCACCGACGCAGCTGCGTGCGACGACGTATTCGAGCGGCTTCGTGCCGAGCACGGCCCGGTGGACCTGCTGATCAACAACGCGGGCATTACGCACTTCAGCACGGTGGCGGACGTCGCTCTCGAAACCATCTCGCAGGTGATGGCGGTGAATTTCACAGGCGCGGTCAATTGCACCAAGGCCGCGTTGCCGGACCTGCTCGCGCGCCGTGGGCAAGTGGTGGTGATGTCGAGCGTCGCGGGCTTCGCGCCGCTCTTCGGTCGCTGCGCGTACTCGGCCTCGAAGCACGCACTCCACGGATTCTTCGAAACGCTGCGCAGCGAGGTCGCGGAACACGGCGTGAACGTGCTGATCGTCTGCCCGTCATTCGTCGATTCGCAGCGCGACCACCCCGAAGCCGGCAGTCCCTACGCGGGCGCCGCACGGCCGGGCAGCGCACGCGCGACAGTGGGGGAGGTGATCTCGCCGGAATCGGCCGCGCAGCAGGTCGTCGCGGCCGCCGCCGCGCGCCGCCGGCAGCTACTGGTGGGTCGAGTCGCAAAGCAGTCGTACTGGGTCCGGCGCCTCTACCCCCGCCTCTACGACGCGATCATGCTCCGCCGCGCCCGCCACGAACTCGAAACCTGATCCCCACACTCCCCAGAGAAGGCATCTCTTGCGCGATCGGTGCTCGGCGCGCCCGCGGCCGGAGTCGGGGAGGGATCTCTGCTCGAACTCAGTCGCTTCGACCCCTCCCCGACTCCGACCGCGGGGTGTTGAGTGCGCTGAAACACGTTCGCAGCGCCCGAGCTCGCTGCTCGCATGGACTACCGATCGCGGCCTGTCGTTGGCACGGGGTAGCCGCAGTCGGGCGGGTCTTGCAGACACCCAGGAATGCTCGTGCCGACACGGCTGAGCGAATCGGAAAGGCAGAGCGATTTCAACCAGTGGATCTGTAGATGAAGTACAAGCGAGCGTGTTGACGCGGATTCCGCCAGCTTTCCAGGCACCTCTGCCCGCGATTGCAGAACGTTGGTGACGGATTCTGGAGACGGCTGTTGGTGCTGGCGGGGAACTGCGGAGGGGGCGAGGTCGTCAGGGAATCGAACAGTGAACCCCGAAGACGAACCCGTTACGGATCAGTAGGTTACACGACCGGAAACGCGCTGGCCCCAAACTGGCCCCAAGAGCGATTCCGGGGGAAGTCCAACAGCGGCCTCTGAGTGTCTACGGAACCGGGGGAAGTACAACCCTTTGTTATACTCTTGCATGGTAGGAGCGCTGGAGGCAGTCGTTCATGTTGCTACACCGCGCCGGAACCGCTCTTCTCGCTCTGCTAGCCGGGCTCGCGCTCTCCGCCCCCGCGGCCCACGGGCAATTACTGGTCCTGCAGTCCCAGACGCGCACGGTCGGGATCCAGATCGACCACCACGAGCAGCACTGGACGTGCTTCCCATATAATATCGACCCGGAATGCCTACAACCCGACTTCATCATCACGACGAACTACTCGGATGACGATGTCGCCCCCGATGCGGGCCCCTGGGTCGCGACCGCAAGCCTGGCGCAGTTTCCCGACACCTTCGCGAGCCAGGACTCCGAGATCACTGGGCGCTGGATTCGAGCCTCGGGGAGCCAGCGTGCGACCTCCTACTACGACGGATGGGAATGGCCAGAGTCTCCGATCATCGACATCGAGGAGCCCCACGCGAGCGCGAGCAACTTCTCCGCCACCTTCGACGTGGCAACCGAGAGCCGCTACCGGCTCAGGGGCGACGTGTCCACGGCCAACGTTTTTTGGGGTGTTTCGACTGCCTTCATCCGGCTCACAGGGCCGGGCGCCCAGGTAGTTGCAGAGGTCCAGGTATCGAATACCGATGACGGTTGCGAGCCATTGCCCGGGTGCATGATAGGCCCCGAACCCATCTCCGTCTTGGGCGTGCTCCAGCCGGGGACCTACACACTGGAAGCCGGCTCCACGGGCGACGCCGAGGGCTACGCAAAGTTCAGTTTCAGCGATGTTGCGGCTGGCGACTTCGACCTCGATTTCGTACTGGGGCCGATGGGACCGGATTTCTCCGCCCCGATCCCGGCCCTCTCGAACGGAGGCTTGGCGGTCCTCGGCGTGAGCCTCGTGTGCGCAGCACGCTGGCTGGCTCGACGACAGCGCATGGCAAACGCCTGAGCCCCCGGAAGTGTTGGTGGGCCGCCGGGGAATCGAAAACCGAGTCGCGAAGACGAACCACTTACAGATCAGTAGGTTACACGATCGAAAACGCGTTCGGCCCCAAGGGCCACTCACGTGTTGTCGAATCTAATAATTCTGCAATGCATCGTGGACCCACCGATGCCCGCATTTGCCCCGTACGCCCGCTACTCGACCACGGGCCAGGAGCTGGCCGTCTAGCTAGCCCTGCCCCGATCCGCGTGCCAGCGCTCAAGGAAGCGTTGGGCAGCACGATCCGGGGGATTCGTCACCAGTAATGGCGGGTTCGCTGCATTGCTCTGGGGAGGGTGGGGTTCGACTAGCCCGAGGCGATGCGGTCGAGGGCGGCGAGTAGGCGGTGGTGTTTTTGGCTGTCGAGGATGAGTACGTCGAGCAGCGCTGCGAGGAGTTCATCCGGTTCGTCTTGCACCTGCTGCTTGAGTTCCGAGCAGGCGTCGATCGTCGCCTGCTCGTGACCCTGGAGTGCCCGCGCGCGATCGGAGATCGCATTCCGGTCGATGCCTTCGAGCAGCCTGCCCGGATCCGTGTCCGGTTCGGCGCGCAGCCATTCTGCGAGCGTCGAGAGCAGGAAGTGGTGCATCTCTTCTTCGGTCGTGATCTGGTTGATCAATATGCTGAGCGGTCCGTCGGGCAGTTGGTCGACGAGGACGTGATACTCCTGGAGGATCGCCTCCTCGGCACCGATGTGTCGGTCGATTTCGTCCGCAAGGGCCTCGCGTCGGCTGTCGCTGTTCACGTCTCGTCTCCCCTGGATTCTCCCCGCTCGATGCCGCGGGCAGGCTACGTGGTCGTATCGGCGCGTGCGCGCCGTCGGGTCGGACGGGTCTCGGCCGGAAGCTCGCCGCCGTTCTCTTCTCGCAATCGCATTCGTTCGGCAGCCTTTTCTACGGCGGCTTCGATGCGCTTCTTTCCTTCAGCGATGTGCTCGGGATGCTCCTGCGACCAGTGGTGCTTCTTCCGGCGCCGGAAGATCGATCGAATCAGGAGCTTGATCATTGCCGGTCGCAAAATCAACTTCGCCATCCCGACGACGTCGTCCTCGCACACCCGAATCGTGAAGTCCCAGTTCACCGGATCGCGAATCGTGCCCACGATGACGGCCTCGTCGCCTTCGTGATTCACCGCGTACTCGCGAAAATCCATGACGAGTTCCTTGCGACCCAGTCCGCGTGATTTCAATCTCATGCAACTTCTCCCAGACGACATGAGGGTACGTCTCGTAAATCAGCACCGAATCGCACCGGCAGGCAGGTGAGGCCGGCGGGTGCATGCTCGAGTTTCGTGACTGCGGATTCGCACCAGGGTATCAGGTAGCGGCGCCGTAGCTCGCCGATCAGCACCGGCTCCTCGCGCTCGATCGCGCAGGCGTAGACTTCGCAGGCGACACCCAGCTGGTCCGGCGCGAGGCGCGCGTCGTTCCAGCGCAGTCCCAGATGCTGAGCGACACGCATCCAGTCTTCGCGCACGGAGCCACCTTCGCGGCCGAGCGCCGCGTGAAGTAGCGTCGAGATCTGCGGCATCGGCGCGCCGACGTGGAATAGACTCCAGTACTCGCTGCAAAGCTCCGAGAACGCGCCGGGCAGGTCGAGCGCGGCCCAGGCTTCCTCGCGCAGCTCGTCGCTTACGAGTGGGCTCCAGATTCTCGACCACGCCAGCATGCAGAGCGCGGATTCGTGGGTCGCGGAGTTCATGTCCCGACCTCGATCCAGCCCGGACTGACCGACTTGAGACCCGCACGCTCGCGCGCGGATCCGCGCCAGACCGCAATCGCGAGTCGGCGTGTTTCGTCGAGTTCTTTCCAGCCCGCGACTTCAAAGGCGAGGCTCCACTCGCCGCCGTTCCACTCGCTCGTGACCTGCCGGACGTTCTCCGCTTCGCTGCGCTGCACGGTTCCGAATCCCTCGGCCCGCATACGGATCAATGGTTCGCGGTCTGCGCGCCACAAGAAGCCACCGATCGCCAGGCCAGGTGCGCCCATCGTGACCCACTGCGCTTCGGGAACCGAGGGGGCCACTAGCGCGACCGCGTCCGGGAACAGGTTGCTCTGGCCGCCGGTGTCCTGCACGGGCTTCGGGCACGGCCACCTGACGTGAAAGCGCCAGCCGCGCGTGCTGTGCTCGACCTCGAGCGATACGGAGGGCGTCTGCGGCCCGTCGCGATCAGAATAGACGCGGGGCACGTAGTCGCCCGGTTGCATGCCGGTCGGTGCTGCGATCAGATCGAGTGTCTTCTTCATTCGAGTGAGACCTCCGCGTCCTTGGGCCCGAGCGCGAAGCTCTGATTCCAGTCGTACGCGATCAGCAGATCCATGAGCTCGCTTGGCCTGCCCTGCTTGCGTTTCTCGCGTTCCGCGACGAGCGTCTCGAGCGCACCCCCGACCGAGTCGCCGAATAGCGACTCCAGATAAGTGAGCGGAATCCGCGGTTCCCCGGTCGGTCGCCCCCGCGCGTCGAGCTGCGGCGGACTCATCGGCGGGACGTAGAAGACGTTCGGGGCGAGTCCGTACTCGGGGTGGAGGGGCAGCGCGACCTTCCACTTGTCGACGAGCTTCCAGATCGGGCCCTCGGGGTCGTCGCGATAGCCGACGAAGCGCAGCCTCCCGGGGCACTGACGTGCGCACGCCATCGGGACGCCTTCCTCGATGCGCGGCAGGCAGAAGATGCACTTGTTCGCGACCTGGCGTTCGTAATCGAAGTAGACCTTCTTGTAGGGGCACGCCTCGACGCAGAAGCGATAGCCGTGGCAGCGGTCCTGATCCACGAGCACGATGCCATCTTCTTCCCGCTTGTAGATCGACTTGCGCGGGCACGCGTCGAGGCAGGCCGGGTGTGTGCAGTGGTTGCAAAGCCGCGGCAGATAGAAGTAGTGGTTGTTTCCGGGATATTCGCCCGCGCCGCGGTCCTCGTCCCAGTTCGCGCCCCACTTCGGGTTCGAGTCGGGTCGCAGCCACTCCTTCTGCGCTCCGGGCTTCCCGGCACTGTCGAAGGTCTTCTTGTGGTTGAAGTTCCACGCGCGCCCGTACGCGGTGTCGATGTCCGGGATCTCACCGCGCTTGACAGCGCCCTCGGAATCGCGCCCGCCGGTCTCCTGCCACTCTGCCGGATAGCCGCGCCCAGGCAGCGTTTCAACGCTGTTCCAGTACGCGTAGTCGCTGCCCGAGTCCTTGTTCCAGAGCTTCTTGCAGGCAACCGTACAGGTTTGGCAACCGAGGCACTTGTTCAGATCCAGAACCATCGCGAGTTGTCGCGGGGCCGATTGGGATTCACGGATGTTGCTCATCGCCGTTGTCCTTGCCTAGGCCGGCTGATCGCCGGCGGCTGGCCACGGTCGGATTCCGACGTGCGTATCTTGCACGAAGGATCCTGCCTCGAGGTGGTTGATTCCGAAGTGGAGCTGCCCCTCGCCGCCCGCCATGTGGAGCGGTTTCATGATTCCCGGGATCAGCCACTTGTAGCTCTTGTGTTCCGGGAATTGGATCGGCTCCCAGGCGTGGAAGTAGTATGCGACCCCGGGGCGGACCATCGACGAGTACTTGATTCGCATCTGCACTGTTCCGAGGTCGTTGTAGAGCTGCGACCAGCCGCCGTCTTCGAGGCCGAGTGCCGTGGCCTGCTTCTCGTTCAGGTAGAGCGCGGGCTCGCCGCGCTGCAAGCGCAGCAGCATGGGGGTGTCGCGCCAGGTGCTGTGGATGCTCCAGCGGCTGTGGCACGAGACCAGCTGGAAGGGGTAGTCGCCGCCGCCCTTCGGCGCCTCCTTGTGGGTCGGCAGCGCTTCGCCGCCTTCGAGGAACCAGGGGTGGTCGAGGTAGAACTGCTGGCGTCCGGTGTAGGTCGGCCAGCGCCACTTGTACTTGGTGAAGTGGGTGAGGGTCGTGAATACACCCTCGCCCTTCCAGTCCGGGTTGAAGTGGAAGGTTGGGCTGATGTTGATGCCGCCGGATTTGAATTTCTGCGGGCCGGTCTTCTTGAGCTCTTCGATCTGCATGCCCGCACACGAAGGGCTGTTGTCGATCACGTGCTGGGTGACTTTTTCGGCGTCGTGGGGCCCGTACTCGCCCTGGCACGAATAGTTCTGGTGCAACTCCTTCCAGTCGATCTCGCCCTTGCCGCAGCCCTCGAAGGGCGGGAGGTCCTTCTCGCGGGCGATTTCCTCGATTCGCTTCGAGAGTCGCCAGAAGATCTCCCACTCGTCCTTGGTTTCACCGACGGGCTTCACGGCGGCGTCGCAATAGTGGAGGTAGGGTGCGTACGCGAGCGTATATTTGATTCCCGGTTTTTCGTACCAGCCTGCTGCGGGCAGGATGTAGTCGGAATTCATCAACGTGAAGTTCATTTTCTGGTCGATGCCGAGCACCAGATCGATGTTGGGCCACATGTTGTCGAGCATCTTCTGGGTCTGGTTCGAGCGGCGCAGCAGGTTCGTTCCGCCGGTGATGTAGATCTTCGGCTGTCCGTTCGCTGGGAGCTTGTGCTGCCAGCCCTTCTCTTCCGCCTCCTTGACGTAGTCGGCGAGTTCGCGCGGGTACTGGCCCGAAATGGCTTCGTCGAGATCTTCCTTGATTCCCTGGTAGTGGTAATCGAGAGTCGCGACGCTGGTGGAGCAGACCATCTTTCCCTCTCCCTCGGGAACCTGGTCGAAGAGAACCTGCTCGTAGCTCTTGCGGCCTTTCAGGACATCGACCACGGTATTGAAGAGCTTCTCCGGGGTCATCATTCCGAGCATGAGCTCGAGCTGTCCCATGATGCCGGGGCGTTTGAGCTGGAGCGCGGAGCCGAAACCCGCCATACCCATGAAGCCGGTCGACTGGAAGCCCGCGCCCTTCTTGCCGAGCGCGCCCTTCATGGCGAGGCACAGCAGCTTGGTGCGGTTCATCAGGTCTGAATGGAAGAAGCGATTCGAGCCCCAGCTGGAGAAGATCATCGGTCGCTCGGCGCCGGCGAAGCCGTCGAAGAACTTCTCGATCACTTCGGGCGCGAGATCCGTTACTTCAGCGGTCGCTTCGAGGGTCCATGGCTCGAGCTGTTCCCTGATCAGACTACCGACCGTGGTGACGCCGACTTTCGAACCATCGAGCAGCGTCACCTCGAACACGCCCTCGATCGGCGGTTCGAAGTCCTCGACGATCAACTTGCCGCTGTCGGCTCCGATCGAGCCGGGCGCCTGCGCGGGGCGCCCGGCGTCGGGGTTCCACAGGAAGAGGATGCTTTCCTTTCCGTCATCCGCCGCGTCGGGGAGCATTTCTTCGCCGCGCAGGAAGCGACCGTTGTCGAGCCGGACCAGCAGCGGGAAGTCGGTCTGCTCGCGCACGTAGCCCTCTTCGAGCCGCCCGCTCGCCCAGATGTGGTGCGCCAGCCCGAGCCCGAGAGCGGCGTCGCTGCCGGTGCGCAGCGGCAGCCACTGGTCGGCGTGGATCGTGGTCGCGGTGTAGTGCGGGTCGATCACGACGAGTTCGGCGCCGTTGTAGCGGCCCTCGAACAGGAAATGCGCGTCGGAGATCTGCGTGACCGACGGGTTCATCATCCAGACCACCGGGAAATCGGACAGGAACCACTCGTCGCTCGACCCGCCGATGTGCGCCATGCCGAGTGTCAGCGTCGCGCCGATGTTGAGGTCGCCGATTTCGCTGGTAGATGGTATTGGTACCGTGCACCTCGGTGATCTCGACCATCTTGTGCGCGATCTCGTCGATGGCTTGATCCCAGCCGATCCGCTCCCACTGCCCCGACCCGCGCTCGCCCTTGCGCTTCAGCGGCACGGTCAGGCGGCTCGGCCCGTACATTACTTCCGTGTAGCAGGCGCCCTTCTGGCAACCGCGCGGGTTGAAGTCCGGGACTCCGGGCTCCGAAGCCGTGTAATTCGCGGTCTGCTCGCGCACGTAGCCCTCTTCGAGCCGCCCGCTCGCCCAGATGTGGTGCGCCAGCCCGAGCCCGAGAGCGGCGTCGC
>JAFDEI010000190.1 GCA_019310425.1 Deltaproteobacteria bacterium
GATTCAGTGAAGCTCTCCGAAGACTACGGCTGGTGGTGGCTCTACATCCCGCACTTCGTGCACTCGCCGTTCTACTGCTACGCCTACGCGTACGGCGAACTGCTCGTGCTGGCGCTGTTGCGCCGCTACGACGAAGAAGGCGCCGCATTCGTGCCGCGCTACCTCGACCTGCTGCGCGCGGGCGGCTCCGACACCCCGCTGGCGCTACTCGGCCGCATGGGAATCGACGTCGG
This sequence comes from Deltaproteobacteria bacterium, assembly GCA_019310425.1. Lineage (GTDB taxonomy): Bacteria > Myxococcota_A > UBA9160 > UBA9160 > SMWR01 > JAFDEI01. The sequence goes on from JAFDEI010000190.1 coordinate 234, forward strand.
CGATCCGAAATTCTGGGACGGCGGGCTCGCGCTGCTCGAAGAAATGGTCACGGAAGCCGAAGTGCTCGCGGGCTGAGCCGCTCTCGGACGCATGACCCGGGCGAGGCGATCTCGCGCTGGGGAGTCAACGCTTCGCTACTCCGGCGCAGGCGCGCCCTGCGCCCAATCGATGGGGAAGCTCGCCGGGAGCCGGGTCAGGTCGAAGAGCGTCGCGATGAACTCGTCCTCGTCACCGGCGCGGTGTGGATTGAGAAACTCCCAGACGATCTCACTGGCAGGTGTTACCTCGAAGGCGCGTCCCCTGTCCGACTCGATGACGAGGGTGTTGCCGTTGGAAAGGCGTTCGGTTGCGCCGCAGGTCTTCGAGAAGAAGGGGGACTCGAGCGATCCGCGGTATTCCCAGACTGATTGGCCGGTGATCGGGTCGAACTCGAGAATGGCCGATTTCCCCGGCGTTCCCCGGTTGTCGAAGAGCAGCAGGTGACGGTTGTCGAGGATCTGGGGGTCGTGCTGCTTGCGAAAGCTGCCCCGGTGCACCCAGACGAGCTTCTTCTGTTCGAGGTCCAGCACCGCGATCGTGTCGATCGCGCGCATCGCAGTGAGGACGTTGCCCTTCGCGAAGGCTGGAATGGCGTCGGCGAGGCGGCCGTCGAGAAGCGTCACGGTGTTGGTGTGGAAGAGGTCGCCGCTGCGCTCCCCGCCCGCCAGCCATGTGCGGCCAGGATCCGAGTTCTCGAAACACTCGAGAATCGAGACGCGGTTCTTCACCGCGCCCTCCGAGTCGAGGATGACGACGAAGTCCTCGAATATGGGCTTCGTCGGATGCACTCGCGGAACCAGGTGGGCCCAGCGCGTGAGGACGTAGATGTCGCCGTTCGGCGCCACCGCCAGGTCGTGGTGGACCTCCAGCCGCCTCGCCCAGAGCAGCTTGGAGTCCTTGTCGATCTTGATGATGCCACGGCCGGCGAAGAGCGCGAGCACGTCGCCGTTCTCGAACAGGTGTGCCCGCCGCCAGAAGTTTCCCCGCCGGCGCTGGGCCGGCGTGAGCTTCCCGCCCGGCCAGGCCTCCTCGGCGGGCAGGTGCCAGCGATGCAACTCGCGACCGTCCATGTCCATGAGCACCGCATCCGGGCCGTGGCCCGACGTGTAGAAGTTGAAGCCCACACCGCTCTGCGCGCGGTCGTGGAATGCGACGCCCTGGCCGGAACCGGCGGCGACGGTCCCGGCCAGGTAGCCGATCGCCTCGAGTGCTTCGATTCTCAGCCGCTGCTCGTCACTGAGGTTCGTCCGCTCCCGCGTTTCGCGAGCGGGATGCCAGCGCCCGCGCGTGTCCGGCGCACCGTTCTCGCCCACCGGTCGATCGGCACGGGCCGGCGCTGCGAGCGCGGCGCCGCATGCGAATAACACAACCAGCCGTCGCCATCCCGAAGAAACGCGTCGTACCCGCGTCTGAGGCGCCACTGCGGAGAGCCTATCCGTTCTCAATATGCGTCCAGCTCGAAATCACAGGGAAACTCCGGCTCCCGGCTTCCGCCCGGGCCACCCTCGCAGGTCGACTCTAGCGGTGCACGACACCTTCGAGCCCGATGCCATTCGCGCAGTGGGGCCCCCCCCAATGCTCCACCACTTTCCCATCTCGCATGCGAACGATTCCGGTTCCGTTGATGACGATGTCGTTTCCCGATGGTGGAACACCGTAGTAGCTGCCCTCGGTGTGCTTTCCGGTAATCGTCCAGTTCGACACGATGATATCACCGGATTCCAGCACGAGGTTGACCGAGAACTTGAAATCAGCGAACGCCTGTTTGCCCTGTTCCCAGAATTTCCTCTCTTCACCGCGCACGTCGGTACCGACCGCAGCGGGATTGACCCGTTCCGTCACATGACTGAAGAAGTCATCGGACCAGTAGTCATAAACGGCGTCGTAGTCACCTTCGGCCATCTTGCTGCTGTATTCGCCCAAGCTTCGCAGGTTTTCGCTGACACCCGCCATCTCGATCCTCCTCTTGTATTCAGGGGCACCTGCCCACATGTTCGCCGTCGACGGACGCGGCCCGCTTCGCGAGTCAATCGAGGGCCGAGTCCACGAGGCGCTCGATCATGGCTCCGCCCACCCAGCTCGCCACGGGGATGAGCAGGTAGAGCCCCACGCGCCGGAGCGAGTGGCTGTCGAGAAGCCACTCGGGAACGGCCGCGACACGGGCCTCGTAGGCGAGCAGGCCAGGCAGCCGGGTCGCCGCGGCGGTGCGGTCGGGGTGATTCGGGTCCAGCGCGGCGGCGCGGTCGCTCTCGATGGTGCCGCGCACCTCGGCGAGCTCAGCGGCCTTGGTCTCGCTCAACCGGCGGTGAACACCCAGTGTCGGAATCGCGATCGCGGCGGCGGACAGAGCAATCCCGACGCCCATCAGTATCGCGCTGGCCAGCAAGACGTTCCGCTCCGCCGGAATCAGGAACAGCGTGGGCGCCCAGATCGCCCAGAGCAGTAGCCAGAACAGCGCGAGGCGGTTGCCATTCTGGCTGAAGGGTCGGAGCGGCTCGAGGTCGACGAGGTTCACGTGGACCCGCTCGCGCGCGAGGCGGGACAGGCGGATGGCCACGACGATCGCCCAGGTGAGCACCCGGAAGACGAGGACGTTGTACAGAATCTCCCGAGTCAGGACCCACAGCTGAGTCATCGAGCTGAACCCTTCCAGATTCGCGTAGGCGAATATGACCCGCAGATCGAATGCCGCGATCGCCAGACCCAACGCCGTGCCAACTCGCAGTGAACGCGCCGGCACGCTGAGGACTTCGCGTCGCACCTCCGCAAGTGGTCCGGGCGCAAGCCCCAGCGCCGGCCCGAGCTGCGACAGGTCGCGATGGGCTCCCCGCACCAGGTAGATCAATGCCACCGCCGCGTATCCGAGAAATACGGGCCACGCGAGTTCGTAGCTGGCGCTCGGATGGAGCCAGATGGGAATGCCTTCTCTGCGGTAGCCATGCCACATGCCCGACGCGTTGAACCAGGCCGCGGTTACGACCAGCGACAGCAGGCCCGCCCCGATCCCGATGGCGAACGGCGACCCGGGCAACGCGAGGATGCGGCGGAAGGTCCACGGGAACCAGACGTCCCGCGTTGTTCCACCGCGCGACTCTGAATCGACCTCGTCCGTGGCTGCAAGGCTCATCCCGAATCAAGTATGCAACGTCGCATCCTGTCGCGCACGAGCCAGGCGGGCGGAGTCACTTTTCGGGCCGTCGTCGACGCGACACGCCCGACGTCCCTGTCTGAGTCATGACCGGGGGATTCGACAGCGCTATTCAGTGCCGGTATCGCTCAGCAGCCCATCAGGACCACGAAGCTCGCAGACCCAGCCCGGAGCGCCGCGCCCTGATAGCCATTGATCTTCTTCGGGCCGGGTCAGACACCGAGCCCGAAGGTCGCCTCCAGCCACTGCCAGTAGCTGCGAGACTCCGCATCGTCGGGCAGCCGGTCGCGATTTCGCCGGGCGAGATCGCGCGCGTCGTCGCTGCGCCCCGCCATTGCGAGGACGTAGACCTGGAAGAACACCAGGTCACGGTCGCCGGGGCGACGGACTTTCTCGAGCAGCCGCGCCGCGAGCGCATATTGGCGCTCGGCGACCGCACGCCGCGCGAGCACTTCGTTGTATCGCTGCGCGGGCATGCCGCGCCGAACGAGTGCGTCGATCGCACGCGTGCGGTCCGTCGTGATGCCGAGCTGCAACAGCGGCGCGGTCGTGAGCGGCGTCTCGACCAGCAATCGGTGGAGATCGCGCAGCCGCGCCGCGATCCCGACCGGCGCATTCGCGAGGCTGCGGTCGACGACACGCTGCACCTCGAAGTAGGCAGCGCTGCGCTCGCGCAGGTCGGGCGGCCAGGCCCGCGCGATGAAATCGCTGGCGAGGAAGCGCTCGCGATTCTGCTCCGCGTCCATCCAGTCGCGGAAGTCTCGGCGTGCCTCCTGGGGGGATTGTCGCCGGTTCCCCAGGCGCTTCGGGCGATCGTCGACGAGCGGAGCCGCGTCCCCGATGCGCTCGCGCAGCTGCGCGGCATCCGCCATGAAGAGCGCGCCGAGTTGCTCGGGTCGTTCGAAGCCGACCGCCCCGAGCTCCGGTGCCAACGCGGGGTCCCTCCACAGCTTCGAGAACGAATCTTCCGAGCGCGTCCAGCGCGCAGCGCGCGAGCCAACCAGCATCCAGTCGAGGTTCTGGCCCGACCACAGGCTGCAGTCTTCGAATACGTCGCAGAACGCGCGAATGATCGCCCGGGTATCGGACATGAGCGTGTTGTGGACCGGCAGCCAGTAGGTCGTGATACCGCCATCGGCGAGACGGTCGTAAATCAGCTGGAAGTACTCTCGGGTGTAGAGGTTGACGACTCCGGCGTTCTTCGGCGGTGGTGGCTCGCCCGTGATGAGGTCGTAGCGTCGCTCCGTGGTCTGCAGGAAGAAGCGGCCGTCCTCGATGTGAACCTGCACGCGCGGATCGTGCAGCGGGTGATCGGCCGGATCGGGATAGATGATCTCGGAGAGTTCGAGAATCGCGCGAGAGATGTCGACGACATCGATGTGTTCGAGGCTTCGGGTGTCGACCAATGCCTTCGCGGTCGACCCGACGCCGTAGCTGATCACGAGCGCCTGCTTGGGGGTCGGCTGCAACGCGACCGGCCAATAGACGTAGAGCTTCTGGTAACGACGGCCGCGCACCGACGTGCCCGACATCGCAAAGCCGTCGGTCAGCAGGCGGTAATAGAGCGTCTCGTTGTCGAGCGCCGCACGCAGATAGATGGCCGTCTCGATACGACCCTCGCGAATCGCCGCGACTTCGTCTACGTGGCGAGAATCCCATCGCGAGATTGAAGTCCGCAGGTAGACGCGCTCCATCTTCCCATACGGAAACAGCGCGAAGGCGAGCGCGAAGCCCACGAGCGCGAAGACGCGCCCGATCCGGAAACCTCGCCACGAGATCCCGGCCTCGGGGCGACGGACAATGTCCCGAGAGGCCGAAACGCTGAAGATCAGCGCAGCGACGAGCGAATAGGCGGCAGCGAGCGCAACGAACGAATTCTCCATGCCGAGCAACGGCAACAACACGAAGCCGGCCGCGCCCGAGCCGAAGGCAGCGCCGAGCGTGTTCGAGAGTGTGAGCAGACCAGCCGCGCGGGTCTCGCTCGGCACCTCGCGGTGCAGCAGCGCGCCCATGAAGATGAACATCACCCCGGAGATCAACGCGACCGGGAACATCAGAGCAAACGACAGCCCGAGCACGACCGGCGGGTCCGCGAGCAGCTGATTGGCCTGTGGTGCGAGTGCGAATGAGAATGTCGCGTACAACGTGGCCGCGACCGCACCGGAGGCGAGCGCGAGCATCGCGGTATGGCGGTGTGCATCCGGGTCACGGCGCAACCAGTACCCGCCGACGAATCCGCCCAGTGCGATCCCGGCCAGCACCACCGCGAGCATCAGCGCGAATGCCAGGCCCCCGGAGTGCACGAATAGATGCATGAAGCGAAACCAGACGACCTCGAATGCGAGTAGCAAGGCGCCCGCGCCGAAGGCTGCCGCCACGATCCTCCAGCCACGCGGGCCGAGGGACGTCTTCGCGCTCGCGTCCGGCGCGGGCGCGGCGGCGCCCGCGAGCCGCCGAGACAGACCGAGCGCCACGACCGCCGCTACAGCGTCGAAGCCGCCGGCAACATACGCGGTGCCACGAATCCCGAACCATTCGATCAGGAACCACTCGCCCGCAACCGCACCCACGACAGCCCCGAACGTGTTCCAGCCGTAGAGCCGCCCGAGCACCGAGCCGAAGTTCGGGTCGCGCGCAAGCAGCGCCTTCACGAGCACCGGCAGCGTCGCCCCCATCGCGGTCGCGGGCAGCAGCAACAGCACGAAGGCGGAGCCCAGCCGCAGCGCGTTCAGCGCGACGGGCTGCTCGAGCAGCTGCCGAAAGACGGGTGCAAGCCAGTGACCGAGCTGCGGGAGCCCCAGGACCAGTACGACGCCGGTGAGCGCAATGACCGCCTCGAAGCAGGCGTAGAGGCGAATGGGCCGCCGGATCCGGCCACCGTGGCGCACCATCAGCCCGTTTCCGAGGGCGAGCCCAGCCATGAAGCTCGACAACACCAGACTCGAAGCCCAGACGCTGTTGCCGAACGCGAGCCCAGCCTGGCGGAACCAGAGGGTTTCGAACAACAGGGCCGCCGCGCCGGACAGGAAGAACAGCGCGCTCAGGATCGGTGTCATCGCTGCGTCGAGAAGATCATCGCGGTGCGAAGAGTAGACGGGCCGCCCGGAGCTTGCGAGGTGAACCAGCGAGCGGATTTCCAAGTGCGCCCGCCCTGGACGGTTGGCTCGGATCGTGAATCACGAAGCGTTTCACGCGACGCCGCGGAAGCCGCCAACGCGCAGCGAGACGAGAGATCCGCGACAGCGGATCGCGAGACGGGCGGAAGCTTTGGCCGCGAAGCGGCCAACGCGCAGCTAGACCGGCCCGCGGTCTCGCTTCACCTTGGCCGCACCGTCCGTTTCTGCGGCGGGAGGAATGTTGCGCCGGCGCCATCCGTGCAGCCACTTGTGGCGCCGCTTCTTCTGCAATCGCATCTGCACGATCTCCCACAGACGGCCCTGCAGCTTTTGCTTGAACTCGGGATCGGCAGGAGCTCCGAGTACATCCGCAGAGAGGAACTCGCGCAATTCCGATTCGGAAACTGCGTCGGCCTCGCCTTCGACCCCTGTGGTGGAACCGTCCGAAGCGACGGACCCCGCCAGCGGCTTGGAGAATTCGTCCACCCTACGTCCCCTCTCGCTTGGGCTCAGTTTCTCACATTTCTTCGTGAAATTGCCATGTTTTCGGGGGGGGTATGGGGCAATAAGCTGCATGTCGCTGGTCCTGGCTTCATTCACCGCATGCGACTTCGGACTGCGGCCGCTCATCCGCGACGGCACGCACCAATGCCGCCCCGGGAAATGGCTTGTGGAGAAAGACAGCGCGTTGATTCGCGATCAGTTCGCACAGCGGCGGCGGCGGCGCATCGCCGCCCATGAAGATCGCGTGCAGGTCGCCGCGGATCCGGGCCATCTCCTCGAAGACCGCAGCAGCACCGCCCGGCTCGAGCGTCGCGTCGAGTACGACGCTGCTGATGGTGCCACTGTGTTCGCGGAACACGCGCAGCGCTTCCTCACCGTCGCGAGCGGGCAACACCGCATAACCCGCACGTGTGAGGAGGCGACTGCACAACCGCAGCAGCTGGTCGTCGTCGTCGGCTACGAGGACGGACGTGAGCGTCGAAGCATCCGGCACCCCGGCAGCATAACCGCCACGACGCGGAGATTGCGCTTGACTGTGGGCGAACAAAAGACGAAAATCCACCGGTGAGCCACTCCGATTATGTCGAACTGCGCTGCCGGAGCGCCTTCTCGTTCCTCGAAGGGGCCTCCAACCCCGAAGACCTGGTCGATTGCGCAGCGCAATTCGCCTATCCCGCGCTCGCGCTCGCCGATCGCCACGGCGTCTATGGCAGCCCGCGCTTCCACCAGGCTGCCGCGGCCGCGGGACTGCACGCGATCGTCGGTGCGCAGATCGACA
>JAFDEI010000345.1 GCA_019310425.1 Deltaproteobacteria bacterium
CGGCGCGCGGACCTGGTGGCGGTCGTTCCGACTCTGATGGTCGTCGAGACGGACATCTGGGCGGTCGGCGATCACGTGCTCACCGAGGAGCAGTTGAGCGCGCTGCAGGGCCTGGTCGATGCGTGGCTGCGCGAGAATCCCGACCAGGGGTACGTTGCAGACGTTCGGATCGCTGCCTTCGCCATGGAGCGGGCGAAAACGAACTAGCGGAGATCTGGAAATGGGGATTCGTACCCGGCCTCCTCTACCAGTGGGCGAAGCAGAAGCTCTTCGCACCTGGGACACGTTCGACCAGGGTATGAACGCTTGAGCCGAGCGACCCCTGGGCCGATTGCGCCGGGATCGCGCATCGTCGAGGTCGACATGGTGCGCGGGTTCGCGCTGTTCGGCGTGCTGCTCGTGAACCTGTACGGCTTCGGCGCCGACTCGGTCGCGTGGAACTCACCGATCGACCAGCTGGCGTCCACGCTCATGCTCGTCTTCTTCGAGTCGACGTCGTTGATTCTGTTCTCCATGCTGTTCGGATTCGGCTTTGCGGTGCAGCTGGAGCGCTCCGACGCACAAGGCTTCCGCATCCTCTCCGCCTACCTCCGGCGGCTGGCCGTGCTCTTTGCCCTCGGCGCCGCTCACGCGCTGCTCTACGACGGCGACATTCTGATGCTCTACGCGGAGCTCGGCCTCGGCCTCCTCGTGGTGCGCCGTCTGCCCACGCGGTGGCTACTTCTCGTGGCCGCCGGGCTCATGTTGGCCTTTCCGCTGGCCCGCCTCGCATCGATCGGGGGCCCACCCGGCGGGATGCAAGCGATCGAAAGCGTCGCCGAATCCCGTACTCGACTCGAGCAGGCGCAGCACACGCACGTGTATGCGACCGGGTCGCTTGCCGAGGTCGCGGCCGACAACGCGAGCGCGATCCCCGCGGATCCCCTCGAGGACGTCAAATCGCTGGAGTCCGGCCTCGCCGTCTTCGCGATGTTCCTCCTCGGGCTCTCCATCGGCCGATCCGGGGTTCTGCGCGATATCCCCGCTCACGTGGCACCCGTGGCTCGCGTGCGAGCCTGGGGTCTGACTTTCGGACTCGCGGCAATGGCGGCGGAGCGGGTCCTCGCCGTCACCGCCGGGTACGCGGTGTACCGGCCGCAGCAAGCCGGCCCGGGTGTACAGCTCGCCGGCGATCTTCTCCTGGCCTTCGGAAGCCCGGCACTCGCCCTCGGCTTTGCGGCAATGCTCGTGCTCGCCGCGCAGACTCCCCGCTGGAGAGCCGCCCTCGCGCCCCTGGCGGGGGTCGGCCGCCTGGCCCTGACCGTCTACCTCGGCCAGACCCTGATCTTCACCACGTTGTTCTACGGCTACGGCTTCGGCCAGGTCTTTCGACTGGGGCCAGTCGCCGTCACCGCATGGGCGGTGATGATCTTCGCTGCACAGGTCGTCGCGTGCCAGTGGTGGTCGAGCCGCTTCCGATTCGGCCCCATGGAGTGGCTGTGGCGTTCCCTGACCTACCTGAAGTGGCAACCGCTGCGCCTCCGGAGCGACCCGGCCTCCCGGGCCGAGGACGTCTGAGGTCCTCGTTCACTCGGCTGCCCATAGCCACCCGCACCATCACGTCGAGCTTCGAATGACAAGCGCGGCGCAAGCGTCGGTTCCCTCGATCACATAGGCGTTGAATCGCTCCGGTCCGCCGTGGTCAGGGGGCGCATGAGCGACACGCAGTCTCGGGCCCAACTCGAATTCGAAGGCGTCGAGGCCAAAGGGCAATCCCTCCCCGATGGACTTCAACGCTGCTTCCTTGAGGGTCCAGAGCTGATAGAAGATCAGCAGCCGATTCGAAGCGGCGGCGGCCTCGACAGCCTTGACCTCGGCTACCGAAAAGAACTGCTGCGCGAGCTCCGTAGCCTCCAGCTCCTTGGTGTGATCTTCGACGTCGACGCCGATTGCATGTGTCGACGACCACGCCCCGATGACACCGAACCGGCACGAGGAGAAGCTGAAGCAGCAATCCGGTGACTCGGAAAGAAAGGGCCGCCCGTTCTCCGTCTCCTCGAAGACGATCTCCGACAAGGACTGCGACGATCCGAGCGCCGTGGCGCCGCAGAAGCGACGAAACGCACGGCGCTGTTCGAACTGGGCCTTGTCGTCTTCGGCTGCAAAGCGGTCCGCTCTCTGCAGCTCGGCATCTGACAGGACCGACGCCCAAAGCCTCGACACCTCGGGATCGGCCGAAATCGGCGAATACAGCACGTGAGCGGCGGGACGCGCGGATGCCGGTGTCAGATCGCGCGAGCCGGCAGCGAAGAAGTCGTTGATCCGGTCGCTATCGGATCGATTCATCAGGAGCCGTGAGCCTGGAGG
>JAFDEI010000191.1 GCA_019310425.1 Deltaproteobacteria bacterium
GCATCGACGTTGAGCCTGCTCTATGTGGCCGATCGTTCTTCTCGCGAAGGGCTAGGCCAAGAGGCCGTTGGTCTGGAATCTTCGATCGCTAATTCGTTGATGTAGGTTTGCCATCCCAAGATCTCCTGCAATGCTGTCGGCGGTTTCAAGGTGGCTCGTAGCGGCTAGTCCGCAGCTTCTTGATGAAGATCTAGAGAGCATGCATCCGTAGTGGTAATGAGTTCGTGCAATCCACGGCGTTGCGCCAATCTCGCTGTGGGAGTTTAGAGCTTGTTCGAAGTGTTCTTTTGATAGATCGTAGTTGGCGAGGGTTGATGCAAGCATACCCAGTCTTTCGTCGACCGATCCAAAGAAGCTGGTTGAATAGCCGATTATTGCAAACCTCCCACTTTCAGGGAGAAGGATTTCGTACAAGAGCCGGGCTCGTTTCGTATCGCCTAGGCTGGAGCAGATTTCAGCGAGTAAGCAGAGGGATACGAGGCGGTTTGGATTGGCGAGAATGTTCTGAAAGTCTGCACGCGCGAACAGCTCGAATTCGCGTTTGGCCTTCTCAAGGCGGGATATGTCTGTGTTGAGGAACATTCGGACGCATCGCCATGCATTGACTGATGGGTATTGAGCAATGAATCGGTCGACTGAGGGGAGCAGTTCCTCTGCTTTGCCTTGCTCCCATCCGAGGATTGCCAGATGGGTTCCAAAACTCTGGAATGCATTCGCATCCTTTGCTAATTCGCCGATGGCGCGATACTGGTCGGCTGCTTTCGATGCTGTGTCAAAGTCACCGCTCATCAGCGCTCGCATCGATTGGAATAGTCCGGTGTACCATGTGTATCGGGGCTGTCTGGTCTCGGCGGCTAGGTGGCGGTATTCAGCGATCGATCTGTCTGCCGAGTTAACGTCACCTGACTCAAGCGACGCGGTAATTCTCAATAAGCAGAGCATTAGTTGGATTTCGGGGTCATGTGTTCTCGGGGTGAGTGACTTAATCTCCGATATTGTCCGTTGGCGCTCTTGAAAGTCGGAGCCACCCCAAAGGGACTCATGTCGCGCCGACAGCGTTCGCGCCAGTGTTCCTGAGTCGTCTACCCGTCGCGCCATAGAGACGCCTTCGTGGCTAAGTCTGAAGCGCCTATCCTCTTGCCCACTCCACCCAAGCGCCACTGACAATCGGGCGATGACCTGGGCTCGGATTGCGCTGTCGCCGGGTGGTAATTCTCGGAGTGCTTCCTCGAGTAATGACACGAGCACGGGGTCGTAGACGCCGACTTCGATGGCGAAGAATCCGGGGGCCAGGCCGAGTGCGGCTTTGGCGAGGAGGTCGGGTTCGCTTAGTTCGCGGGCGATGGTTACGGCGGATTTGAAGGTTTCTTGCGCCTCTTCTCGTTCGCCGGCGCGGATTTCTGATTCGCCGAGGGTGATGAGTAGTCTTCCCTGTTCCATCGGGTCGGCGGGGCTTTGTTGCTCGAGGAGGAGCAGCGCGCGGCGGTAGTGCTCGGGGACGTCTTCGTAGGCCAGGCGTGAATCGGCCCAGCGGGCGGCTTCCAGCGAGTAGGCGATGGCTCGGTCTACGCCCGCGCTGGCGATGGCCTCGTAGTAGTGGTACGCGAGTTCGGCGGCGCGGGGTGCGAGGTGGCCATCGTGGAAGGTTTCGAGTGCTACTGCGATTCGTTCGTGCAGGTGGACGCGATCGAGGGTCGGGAGGGCGTCGTAGATGCAGTCGCGCAATAGTACGTGGGCGAATCGGTAGCGGCTGACGTGGCCTGGTACCGCGGAGACGATTCGTGCTTGGAGTGCGGGTTCGAGGTGCGCGACCGTGGTGGCAGGGTCGGCGTCCGATGCACTGGCGAGGACGGGGCTTTCGAATTCTCGGCCTGCGACGGCTGCTACGTCGAGAACCTGGCGAGTTGTGGTCGGGAGTCCGTCCAGTTGTCTGGCGACAGCGTCGCGGATTCCGCCGGGCAGATGGACTTTCCATGAGGTGTCGGTGCCGTAGCCGTCGAGACGACCTTCGGCTGCAAGCAGGTGGACGACCTGTGTCAGGAAGAAGGGGTTTCCCCCAGTCTGGTCGTAGAGTGCGGTGACGAGCGCCTCGGAAGCAGCGCGTTGCTGTGGCGCGCTGTGGTGAACGAATTTCTCGACACCGTCCAACGTGAGTCCGTGAAGGTGGATGCAGCGAGTTGGTTCTTCACGCGCAAGGTCCGACAGCGTTTTTGTGCGACTCGATTCGGCCGACAGTTCGGCATCGCGATAGGTGCCTATGAACAAGATGGGGGCATCACGAATTTCCCGGGTTGCGAATTGGAGGAGCCGTGTCGACGCAGTGTCGGCGCGGTGGAGGTCGTCCAGCAGTACGACCAACGGGCGCTCGGATGCGGCCCGGGTGAGCAGCGCGGCGACGGCATCGAACAAGCGGAAGCGCGCCTGGTCGGGGTCGAGCTTCGGGGGCGGGGGCAGGTTGGGGAGCTGCTCGCTCAACTCGGGGACCATGGTGAGGAGTGAAGAGGCGAGGGGGCCGAGTGCGGTGGGCACCGTCGTCGCATCAGAGAAGTCCACACAGGTACGAACGATCTGCACCCATGGCCAGAAGGCCGGCGCACCTTCCCCCTCGATCGCACGGCCGAGCAGCACGACGGCTCCGTCATCGCGCGTGGTCAGCGCGAATTCTTCGAGGAGGCGCGTCTTGCCGATGCCTGGTTCGCCCGAAACGAGCACGAGCTGGGGGGTCCCCGACAGGGTTCGTTCGAACGCGGCGTACAGCGCCGCGAGCTCGTTTTCGCGTTCGACGAAGATCGAGCGGCCGAAATCTCCCGCCAATGCGGGGGTGGCGACCGCTGAGTGCCCGCCCGCCTCCGCAGCATCGAGGTGCTGCACCAATTCGGCGATGAAGCGGTAGCCTCGGCCACGCAGGGTCTCGATGTACTGCGGGTCTGCTGGGTCGTCGCCGAGTACTTTCCTTACTGCGGCGATACACGTTGGGACTGATGAGCTACTCATCGCGGTTGCGCCCCAGACGCGCTGGATCAGTTCATCCTTGGACACCAGCCGATCGCTGTGGTCGATCAGGTAGGCCAAGACGTCGAAGACTCGCGGGCCGATCTCGAGGATCTGCTCGTCTCGCCGAAGCTCGTAGAGCGAATTGTCGAGCTCGAATTCTCCGAATCGGTGAATCGCCAACGGATTCCTCTGGGGTGCTCCGGGGCCGTCGCAGCCGACTCCCTCATCGGCTGCCCGGGTCCAGTTTCTGAATAACACGCCCGGTTCGAATGAATTCCGCCTGAAAACGTCCAAATGAGTCGGAAATCGTCAGGTAGTGTCCGAGTCTGTGGAACCGTGACGTGAGCGCGTGAGCGCTTGACCTCGAAGCGGCAGACTGTTAATCAATCCGCGAACTTACGCCGTCCCGGTGCGATCGGGCGGGCCTCGGGAGACCAGCTTGCTTACACGAACCTTGATCGCCGCTCTGCTGCTCATTGGGTGTGTGGGCTCCGCATTCACGGTCTCCGCGGCACCGCTGCGGGTGGCGGTGCTGCCGGTGGTCGTTCATTCGTCTGATAGCGAGACGGAATACCTGAGCGCCGGTCTGTCCGAGATGATCTCGGCCCGGCTCGAGCAAGCCGGCGGCATCGAGATCATCCGGCTCGAGAGCGATGCGCGCGCGACGACGAAGGCCCTGGTCGCGGCCGAAGCGGCTCGCTCGGTCGGCGCGCAATTCGTGGTCTTCGGGTCCTTCACGCAGTTCGGTGACGGTGCCAGCCTCGATCTGCGCGCGGCGCGCGTCGATTCGGAGGATTCCGATGGCGAGCCGGAGTTCCATAAGGTGTTCGTCCAGTCCGGTACGCTCGGTGCGATCATCCCGCGGCTCGACGATGTTGCCGGCAGGATCGTTCACTTTCTCCGCGGAAACGCACAGGCGCCGGCCCCGTCGTCGGGCGACGAGGCTCCGCAGGGCGCCGCGAGCGTCGGTGATCTCGAGCAACGAATCGAGGCCTTGGAGCGCGCGGTATTCGCGCAGCAGGCGGAGGAAGCCGCAGCGGAGGCCACAGCCGCCGAATAGGCGGGGTACCCGGGGGCAGCCTGGTCCGGCAGCGGAGCGGCCATGGTGCGCTAAAGTTCGCGTCCGCCCGGTTCGCAGTATTTACCAGGCGATTAGCGCATTGGGGCGGTGTAGCTCAGTCGGTTAGAGCGACGGCTTCATAAGCCGTAGGTCGCTGGTTCAAGTCCAGCCACCGCTACCAGCGTAAGCCCGTGGGCCGTCTACCGGATCGATGCGGGGCCGGAGTCCGGCCCGACCCGGAGTTCGATCTTCTGGGTCGTGCTGCCGCCCTCTGAGTCCGCGACTTCGATCTCCACCAGATGGGTGCCCGCCTGATCCTCGCCCGGTGTCCATGCGAGTTCACCGCTCATCCAGTCGAGTGTGAGCCCCTCGGGAGCCTGAACCAGGCGGAAGCGAAGCTGTCGGTCACCGTCGGGGTCTTTCGCGCGCATCCGGTAGTGGAGGTTCTGCTCGCCGTGAATCTCGTCCGGTGAGGAGTGAATGCGCGGCGGCGCGTTCACGACTTCGACCGCGGCGGAGCGGATCGGTGCACTCTCGGTTTCTCCATCCGACGCCCGCACCTCGAGCACGATCCGGTCGCCGCGGCGGAAGTGGCGTTGGTCGAGGGCGGCGCCATCGGCAGCTACCTCGTGATCGTTCACCAGCCAGCGATAGCGGTAGAAGAGATCGTCGTCGTCGAGGTCTTGCCCGCTGATGGTCGCGACCAGTTCGTCTTCGACGGTGAGCCCGGACGGCGGATCGAACTGCACGGCCGTGACGGTGGGAGCGGTGTTGTCGATGGTGACGCTCGCGCGTTCGCGCGCGATTCCGCCATGTCCATCGCGCGCGACGACGTCGACCACCAGCAGCTTTCCCTTGCTGCCTGCCGGAATCGCGAGCTTCCGATCGCCGCTCGCCTGGGTTTCGCCATCGAGCGTCCAGTCCACTTCGAGATTGACGACGTCCCCATCAGGATCCGACGCATTGGTATCGAGCTTCACGGTATCGCCAGCGCGCGGCCATTCGGGAACGATGGCGATGCCATGGATGGTGGGGGAGCGATTCGAAGCGCTGCGAACCGGTTCCAGGGCGGCTTGTTGCTGGGGACTCCGGGCGTGGGGGTCGGACGCACTTTGATCGGCGGCCTCGTTTCCGCAGGCGAGAAGACCGGCCAGTGCCAGCCACCCGAACAGGTGGATCGTGGTTCCAGCGCCGCGCCGTTTCAACATCGTTGACCTCGAGCGGCTCGAGGAGCCGCTACCCGTATTTCGGCCGGTCCGTGGAGACGCTTGACACCCGGTGCGCCCGCCTTCACTCCGGGCCATTCGGGGCCGTCACCCACAAGAGAACCTCCGCCTCATGGCGCGCCTGGATCCGGCGCCCGGGGTCCATCAGGACTACGCTACCCACGCCACGTTCCTCGAGGCGCGCCGCGATGCGCGCAACGACGCGGCGCCGCTCCGGTAGATCAAGGCTTTCCCAGCTGTCGCCAACTGTTCCCACGAAGTGCTGGATGCCGTCGTTTCCGCTCATATATCCGGCGATCAGGTGCGGAGAGAGGTCCGCAGCCGATGCCGCCTCGAGCATGTCCACCGACGAGCGTGGCCAGAGCGACACCGCGAGCGTCAGGAGCAGTACCGTCAGACCGACGTTTGCGAGAACCTGCCAGAAGAGGCGCGAGAAACGGCGCGTGCGCCGTGGCGCGGCCGACGCCGCGGCGCGGATGGCGGCCCGCCCGGTGCCCTCCTCGTCGGCCGAGGCCGGGCCGAGCAAGGTATCCGCAAACGCGTCGAGTGCCCGGTGGCCTTCGATCAGCTGCGCGAGGCGGTTGCCCATGGCTGCGTTGTACGCGACGGCTGCGGCCATCACGGTGGGATGCAGGATCCGGGCACCGAGCCGCCGCTTGTAATCGCGAATCCGGTCCCGGGTCGCCCCGAGATCGACATCTTCGTCGAGGCGGAGGACAGCGCGCCCGAAGATCTGCTCCGCCTCGTCGATGCTGGGGTCGGATTCGTGTGCCTCCGCGAGGTCGATGTCGGCCAGCTCCGGCAGTGCATCGAGCGGCTCGCGCACGACCTTCCGATCACCGGGTGGTCCCTCGCAGGCGAGTGCGGTCACGATGTATTCGAGCAAGCGGAGCGGGGGCTCGGATTCGAGGTCCCCTTCCAGGACCACCGCTGCGAGCGAGCGGACGGTCCCGGGTTCCTGCTTGGCCAGTGGCGCCACTGCGTTGCAGAGCGCGCGGGTCGGCGTCGCCTTCAAGGCGTCATGGATGCGATCAGCGAGATCGGCGAGGAGGGCGTCGGCTGCTCGGAGCGCCTCGGCGGGATCGATGACCTCCGATCCCGTAGTTTCGCCGCTTATCGTGCGGAGCTTTCGCAACAGCCGCCGCCCGAGATCGAGGCCGCCGCTCAGGTGCTGGAACGGAGCCACCTCGTTCAGCGAGCGCTGTGCGGCTCGGAGCACCGCGAAGCGGCGCACGCGTGCCTGGACGCCTGCGGCCGCCTCATCTCTTCCAGCAGTCATGCGATCTCTCCGCGATGACACCCGGGTTCGTCCGAGCCAAGTCTGCTTAACGGGATAGCGCGGTGATCACTTGATGCGTTCCACCGGGAACCGGTGTCAAATTTCGCTCAATTCGGCGCGTCGTTATGCCGCATTAGTAGAATTCATGTCATTCCAAGGGGCCCAGCATGGAAGAGCAGAAGACGGGAAGAGAGCGCAGGAGCCTGTGGAGCGTCTTCGAGATCGAAGAGGGATTCAAACATCGCCAGATCATGCGATTGCTCGCGCTCACGGTCGTCAACGTGATTATCTCGACCGTCGCGTTCATCGCCTACCAGAACTACGAGATGAACGCCCTCCGCGACTTCGGGATCATGCTCGATGACGCCGGCCTGATTCGAATCGTGGTCGCGTGGGCCGCCTTCATGGCGGCGACCTGCGGCCTGTTCGCCCTGCTCACCGGGCTCTTGCTGACCCACCGCATGGCTGGCCCCATCTACAAGTTCAAGCAGGAGTTGGAACGGATCGAAGCGGGACACGCCCCCCGCCCCATCAGCCTCCGGAAGCATGACGAGTTCCAGGATGTGGCCGAGGCATTGACCCGGGCCCTCGAAACCCTCTGGTCCAGGGCCGGCGGCGTGGCGCACTCCGCTGAGCTCGCCCTCGACCTGGAACGCATTCGCTCCGCCCACGAAGAGATATTGGCCGGCCTGGAGGGTCTCGACGTGGAACTCCTCGCCGACGCTGACCGATCCCGCGTTGAGGCTTGGCGGGAACAGATGCGGAGCCTACGGACCAAGCTGGATTCCTAACGTTGTGGCTCGGAGATTGGGTCCATCGGAAGTAATCCCATCGTCGGACCTCACGATTCCCGCTAGACCGCGTAAATGAGCCGATGCTCCCGCGCGTTTGGGATCGCGCGTGTCGGAATCCGAGCGTGGTAGCAGTCTGCGAGCCAGCCACCGAGTTCGAATCGAAACGGGAATCGGCGCCCTCCGAGAATCTCCTTGATCGTTAGCGCCTTCGAGGTCACCCCGATCTGGACTGCGGGCGGTGGATCCTGCTTCCGCTCGGAACGCGGCTGCATGTAGTTCCGCCACACCAACCAGATCGCCGCCCGGTACAGCGCGCCCTGCCGCCGCTTCGAGAACGCGATCGTCTCGCGTTTGTGGTTCGCACTGCAGTGCCGC
>JAFDEI010000192.1 GCA_019310425.1 Deltaproteobacteria bacterium
CCTCCGGACGGCCCAATATAGGGAAGTTTCGGGGATCCCACCGCGCCCAACCCCCCGGAATCCCTGAACTCCGGGCCGCCGGCGTCGACCGGGCGAGTCGCAGCCCCACTCCCGGGGGAGATATCATCGGCCGATGACCCCGCTCGATCAGCTCCTCCCGGACAGGCAGCGCTTGCGAATCGCAGGCCGGGGTGCGGCCGGCGATTACGCGGCCGCGCTGCTGACCTCGCTCGGGGGCCGGGTAGAGCGTCCCCTGCTCGACCTGAGTGCCGCCGACCCCCACCCCGCCTGCGATTGGGCCCGATCCGGCGCAATGGCGCTCTCGGGCCCGGCCGACGGTCCCCCCCGACTCGCGCCCGGCCCGCTCGCGAGCTGCGCACGAGGCGCCGCGGCCGCACTGGCCGCGCTCGCCGAGGGAGCGAACTGGTCCGACCTCGATGCACCCGCACTGCTCGGCGAGCGGGCGGCGATCTTCGGTCTCGAACGCCGCGGCACGACGTCACCCGGGGGCAGCTGTCGGCTGCTGCGCGCAGCGGACGGCTGGATCGCCCTCAACCTCGCGCGGCCCGACGATCACTCACTGCTACCCGCATGGTTGGGTGACGGCGCGCGGGACGATCCGTGGGCGTTCGTCGAAGAGCGCGTCAAGCGAAAGCCCGCCACCGAAGTCGTCGAGCGCGGGCGACTGCTCGGCCTGCCGATTGCGTTCGCGGCCGAGCCGCCGTCGCGGCCGCCGCCCTGGTTTCGGGTGGCCGCGAGCGGGCCTCAGGTGCGGCGCGATCCGGCGGAGCAGCCCCTCGTGGTCGACCTGTCGTCGCTCTGGGCGGGGCCGTTGTGCACACAGTTGATCTCTCGTGCGGGTGCGCGGGTCGTGAAGGTCGAGAGCCTGCGCCGGCCCGACGGTGCGCGTTCCGGTGCGACGGCGTTCTTCGACCTGCTGAACGCGGGCAAGGCGAGCGTGGCACTCGACTTCGGCAGCGATGCGGGCCGCGCGACCCTGCGCGCATTGATCGAGCGAGCGGACATCGTCGTCGAGAGCGCACGGCCGCGCGCACTCGCGCAGCTCGGAATCGACGCCGCCGAACTCGTCGAGAAGCGACCGGGGCTCAGCTGGATTTCGATCACCGGCTACGGGCGCAATGAGCCGAACGCCAATTGGGTCGCGTTCGGCGACGACGCAGCGGTCGCGGCGGGGCTCGCGACTGCGACCGGCGACCCGTCGGGCCCGCCGCTGTTCTGCGGCGACGCCATCGCGGATCCGCTGACCGGACTCCACGCGGCACTCGCAGCGCAGGCAGCGTTCCTCGGCGGTGGCGGGCGACTGCTCGATCTCTCGCTGTGCGACGTCGCCGCGCACGCGCTGACCTTCGACGCGAACGCGCCTGCGGCCGCGGTACACGAGGCCGGCGACGGCTGGGAGGTCGTCGCAAACGACTCGTGCGCGTCCGTCGCACCGCCGCGCGCGCGGACCGTCCTGGGCACCGCCGCAGAACTCGGCCGTGACACCGCGGAAGTGTTGCGCGAGCTGGCCATCCGGTGCTGATCCGGGGCGCAGAAATCGCAGGCACAGGCCCGCTCGACGTTCGCATCGAGGGCGATCGAATCACGGAGATCACCCCCGCACTGCCGCGTGTCGACGGCGAACTCACACTCGATGCAGACGGCGGTGCACTTCTGCCGGGGCTGCACGACCACCACATCCACCTCTTCGCGCTCGCGGCAGCCGAGCAGTCGGTCCGCTGCGGACCGCCCGAGGTCTGCAACGTCGACGCGCTCGCGCGCGCGCTCGAGCACGCGAACGTGCGGGACGAGTGGATCCGCGGTGTCGGCTACCACGAGTCGGTCGCGGGCGAACTCGACCGGACGCAGCTCGACGCCTGGCTGGCCGACCGTCCCCTGCGCATCCAACACCGCAGCGGTGCGCTCTGGCTGCTGAACTCGGCGGGCGTCGAACGACTCGGGCTCGACCGCGGTGCCGACGCACACGGGATCGAGCGCGATGCCCGCGGCCGCGCGACCGGGCGCCTCTACCGCCTCGACGACTGGCTGCGCGAGCGCCTCGAAGCCAAAGACCCGCCGAACCTCGATGCCGTCAGCCGACGCCTCGCGGACCGCGGCGTGACGGGGCTCACCGACGCCACTGCGACCAACGACACCGAGGCGCTGAGCGCACTGGTCGCCGCGGTCGATTCCGGCGCGTTGCGGCAACGCATCCGGGTGATGGGCCGACCGACGCTGCCGGAACCCCACCACCCCGGAATCGAGCATGGCGGCGTCAAGCTATTGCTCGACGAACGCGAGCTGCCGGACTTCGAGGATTTCGCGGCGGTGATCGCGACGGCTCATCGCTCGGATCGAAGCGTCGCGATCCACTGCGTCACGCGTACCGAGCTGGTGCTCGCGTGCGCGGCATTCGAGGCCGCGGGCCCGCGGGCGGGTGACCGCATCGAGCACGCCGGGGTGGCTCCACCGGACACGCTGCCCGCGTTGCGGAAGAATGGCCTCAGCGTCGTCACCCAGCCGCACTTCCTGAGCGAACGCGGCGACGCCTACCTCGCCGATGTCGAAGCGCGAGACCTGCCGTGGCTCTACCGCGGCCGGGGATTTCTCGAGGCCGGGATCCCGCTCGGCGGCGGAAGTGACGCGCCATTCGGCGCCCCGGATCCGTGGGCCTCGATGCAAGCTGCGGTCGAGCGCCGCAGCCGGGGCGGTGCGGTACTCGGGCCTCGCGAGCGGCTGTCCCCGGAGGAGGCCCTGGCGCTGTTCACGACGCGACCCGAGGCTCCAGGAGGCCCGGCCCGATGCGTCGAAGTCGGCGAAATCGCCGACCTTTGTCTGCTCGACCGCCCCTGGGCGGAAGCCCGCAACGACCTCGCTGCAGCCCGGGTGGTGCTGACGCTCCGCGCGGGCAGAGTGATTTCCCAGGCGGAGACCTGATCGCGCCGAGTCGGGAACCGGCAGCTCCGGTGACGTGCGGATCGAACGCCTCGACCTCGACGCACGATCAGGACGCGGGCCGGCATTGCGCTGCAAACGCCCCCGATCTTCCATTATCATTGCCGGATCGGCACGTCCGCCCCAGACGCCGATCGATCCGCCACAGGAGACCGCATGGCCATCGTCACTCCGATCGAAACCCCGCCCGGCGCACGCCGCCGGCTGTCCCTCGCGAACCCCGCCACCCTCGAGCCGATCGGCGAGATCGAAGTTCAGACCGAGGACGACGCGAAGGCTGCGGTCGAGGTCGCGCGAAAGGCTCAACGTGAATGGGGCACGCTCTCGTTCGCTGATCGCGCGCGGGTGATGCAGCGTGCACTGCGGATCCTGCTCGACCGCCAAGACGACTTCATCGACGTCGTGCTACGCGAGACCGGCAAGACCCGCAGCGAAGCGCTGATGATGGAAATTTTTGCGACCTGCGACTCGCTCAACTTCTACTCCAAGAATGCGGCGAAGATCTTGAAGACGCAGAAGCTGAAGCTGCACGGCCTGATGCGCCTGATGAAGCAGGCCCGCATCACGTACCGGCCACTCGGTGTGGTCGGAGTGATCAGCCCCTGGAACGGCCCGCTGATCCTGTCCATGAACCCGAGTGTCCAGGCCCTCATGGCCGGAAACGCGGTGGTGTTGAAGCCGTCCGAGGTCACTCCGTTCTCGGGCAAGATGGTCGCCGAGCTGTTCGAGCAGGCGGGCCTTCCCGACGGGCTCTTCCGGGTGCTGACCGGCGACGGCGAGACCGGCGCCGCGCTCACGCGGGCGGGCGTCGACAAGATTTCATTCACCGGCTCGGTCGCGACCGGGCGCAAGGTCGCGGTGGCGTGCGCCGAGCAGTTGATTCCCTGCACGCTCGAGCTCGGCGGCAAGGACGCGATGATCGTCTGCGCCGACAGCGATCTCGACAACGCGGCCGGCGGTGCGGTGGCGGGCTCGTTCATGAACACCGGCCACTATTGTTGCGGTACGGAGCGCGTCTACGTCGTCGACGACATCGCGAGCGAATTCACCGACAAGGTCGTCGAGCGGGTGTCGAAGCTACGCCAGGGCGCTGAAGGCGAATTCGATGTCGGCGCGATCTTCTGGCCCAATCAGCTCGATGTGATCGAGGACCACATGTCCGATGCGATCGCGAAGGGCGCGAAGGTCGCCTGCGGCGGACGGCGGAATCCCGATCTCGTGGGGCTCTTCTACGAACCGACCGTCATCACCGACGTCACTCATGACATGAAAATCATGACCGAGGAGACCTTCGGTCCGATCCTCGCGATCATGCGCGTGCGCGACGAAGAGCACGCCATCGAGATGGCGAACGACTCGCCGTACGGGCTCGGCGGAAATGTCTGGACGCGGGACAAGCAGCGCGGCATCGAGATCGCCGAGCGCATCGAGTCGGGAAGCGTCTGCGTGAACGACATGACGATGACCTACGGGATCCAGGAGGCGCCGTTCGGCGGCCGCAAGAACAGCGGAGTCGGCCAGGTGAACGGCGAGACCGGGCTGCGCGGCTACTGTCACGCCGAGCCGATCATCGTCGACCGCATGGGCGGCAAGCAGGCCGCGAAGATGTATCCGGCCTCGCGGAAGCAGGACGACGGCATGCAGAAATTCATGCGCATGCTCTGGGGCACCTCGCTGGGGCGTCGCCTGGGCTGATTCGCCCGCCAATTACACACAAGCGGCGTCAAGACGAGCTTCCGGCGTGCCGATGCACCCGGGGTGGAACCGTCACCGGCCCAGTTTCCGTTGTTCGCCGCGCTCCCGTTCGCCGCGGGCCTGATCTGCACCGCGCTCGCGCTCGCAATCCTGTCGCGCGACCCGGGCGACCGAACGGTGCGAGCGAACGCGATATTCCTGCTTGCGCCCGGCTGGTGGGCGTTCTTCGAGGTGCTCGCGCTACTCGCACCCGACGCCGAGACCGCGCACACCGCCTACCTGATCTCGACACCGGGCTGGACGCTGATCCCTCCGCTGGCCCTCTATGTGATCGGCTGCGTGGTCAATGAGAAGCGCGACGGCCTGTTCAGCCTCGCGACGAAGCTGTCTTTCGCGCTCAGCATCGGATTCACGCTGCTCAACTGGAAGAGCCACGCGTTGACCGCCGGGGTCATGCCGACACCCTGGGGATTCAATGCGGTTCCGGGCCCCGTCTTCCCGGTCTACGCCGGCTTCACGATGCTCGCGGCGAGCGGCGGAATCTGGCGATGGATGCGCGCGATCCCCGACCAGGCGGTGCTCGGAGACGAACGGGCGAGTCGGGGAGTGATGATCGGCTTCATCGCGCCGATCAGCGTCGGCTGCGCGACCGATGTGATACTTCCGCTGCTCGGCATTGATGTCCCGCGACTCGGCTCGACCTCTTTCGGCTTCCTCGCGC
Source organism: Deltaproteobacteria bacterium (assembly GCA_019310425.1). GTDB lineage: Bacteria > Myxococcota_A > UBA9160 > UBA9160 > SMWR01 > JAFDEI01. The sequence continues at coordinate 5,372 of JAFDEI010000192.1, forward strand.
TGGTGGTGTTGTACCTGACGGTCCGACGCGGCTTCATGTTCGCGACCCCCGGCTCCTTCGCACAACAGATCCTCGAGACCCTGCCCGACGGAGTTGCCCTGATCTCCCCTGACGGCTCGATTCGCTTCGCAAACGCCGGACTCGAGCGCAGCACCGGGGTCGACGCACTGCGACTCACGGGCGCTGCGATTCGGACCTTCATCCCCAGACCGGCGCTCGGGATCGGATGCGACATGCGAGAAGTCGAGTCCGAGTTGATCAGCGTAACGGGCGAGAGGATTCCGATCTCACTGTCCAGCACCACGATCACGGATCGCCAGGGCTCCGAACTGGGCGTCGCGCTGCTGTTCCGCGACATCCGCGAACTCAAGAGCCTGCGGAGTCGCCTGATCACGTCGGGTCGGCTGGCTGCAGTCGGACAGCTCGCAGCCGGAATCGCGCACGAGATCAACAACCCGCTCGCATTCGTGCGCTCGAACCTCGGACAGCTGAGGGAGCACTGGGGCACCCTGGAAAAGGGGCTCGAGCAGCGCAGCGGGCCCGAATTGCTCTCCGACGTACTCGCCGAGGGCGAGGAAATCATCGACGAGTCGCTCGAGGGCATCGACCGAGCCGCCGGCATCGTCCGCGAAGTGCGCGAGTTCTCCCACGCGGGGCATCGAGAGCGCGAACTCGCCGACCTGAACGAGCTGATGGATCAGGTAATCCGGGTCGCGGCCCCAGAAATCGCTACGGCCATCTCGATCGATCGCGACTACGGCGAGTTGCCCCCCATCCTCTGCTCGCCTCAGCAACTCAAGCAGGTGTTCCTGAATCTGACCATCAATGCGATCCACGCCGTCGGCGGTTCGGGAGCCGTGATGATCACGACTCGCGCCGAAGGCAACCAGATCCGAGTGTGGATCGACGATGATGGCTGTGGCATCCCCGACAACCTGATCGAGCGAATCTTCGATCCGTTCTTCACGACGAAGGAGGTCGGTCAGGGGACGGGGCTCGGCCTCTCGATCTCGCACGAGATCATACGCGGGCACGGCGGTGAGATCGTCGTCGAGCCCAAGGCCGAAGTCGGCACACGCTTCGCCGTGACACTCCCGCTGACCAATGACCCCGATCCATCCTGAAAGTCGTCCGCGTGATCTACAACCCGGACGAGAGCGGCGACTGAGCCGCCTTCAGTCAGAGTCGCCTCGCGAGCACCGCAGCATCGAGGATCGCGCCGGCGATGTAGCCGACGCCGTCGCAGTCCCCGATCGCGTGCACCTCCGGGGCTAGCCCTTCCACCGCACGCAACAGCTCGCGATTCGGCCCGGTGCCCTCGGCGAGGATCACCGAGTCTGCCGCGAGCGTGCGCGGGACTCCCTCCGCGTCGACGTAGCGAACCCCTTCGTCGTCGACCCCGCGGACCTCGACATCCGACAGCAACTCGACAGCGTGCGCGCGCAGATGGTGCAACGCGCGCCAGCGCCGAGGCGGCGCCATCTGCGCCGCGAAGTTCCCACTCGCCTCGAGCACGCTCACGTCGCGCCCGCGTTCGAGCAGGAACTCGGCAAGTTCGACACCGACGAGCCCACCGCCGACGATCGCCACACGCCGGCCGAGCGGCATCCAGACGCGGCTGAGCGAACGCGCCAGGTCGAAATGCTGCGAAAGGCCCAGCGCACGCCCCGCGCCGAGCAAGGCACGCTGCGGCCACGCGAGCTTGTGCACGGCCGCTTCCGAATCCCCACCCCCGAGCAACGCGCGCAGGTCGTCGCCGTCGAACACGTTCGAGCGATCGGCTCCGGGAATCGCCGACGGCGACCGCGCGGCACCGACCGCGACGACGACGGCGTCCGGCGCAAAGCGCTCGACGAAGTCCGCGCTGACCGCAGTCCCGAGGCGCAACTCCACCGGCAGCTTGCGGATCTGGGTCTCGAGCCACAGGACGAGCCGAGCGTTCTCGGGGTAGACGAGCGACGAGAACCTCAATGTGCCACCGAGCCGGTTCGCCCGTTCACAGAGCGTGACGCAATGTCCACGCAGGGCCGCGACGCGAGCCACCTCCATCCCGGCGGGTCCGCCGCCGATCACCAGCAGCCGCTTCGCGGTCTCCGCGACTTCGATCGCGAACTCCCGCTCACGACCGGTCGCGGGATTCACCGCGCAGCTCGTCGACTCATTCAGGAAGATGTTCCCCACGCAGGTGTAGCAGTAGATGCAGGGTCGAACGTCCTCGGGTCGACCATTGGCGAGCTTGTTCGGAAGCTCGGGGTCCGCGAGCAGCTTGCGCGCCATCGCGACGAAATCGGCGCCGTCGCGCGCGAGTAGCGCCTCCGCCTCGTCGGGCTCGATCCGGCCGAC